>JBBAWV010000111.1:0-5098 GCA_040396995.1 Nodosilinea sp.
AGAACGCTTCAAACTTTGACAATCAAGGGCTTACACAAAAATCTGAACACTCTCATCTACTGGGCACTGGTTTCTAAAAGTATGATCCTTGATTTCTCGTTGCCTAGAGCCCTCGTATAGCAAGTGCTCTACAAGGCGTCCCACTTTAGCAGTCCAGTGCCATCTACTGTCGTGGGGTCTTTAGGATCACCTGATTATTCTCTAGCCTGTATGAAATAGGGCTACCAGAATTTGCCGAACCCAGCTATTCCATCAAAAACTTGATCAGTAGGAGTTGCGCTGTGTTATTTTCTCCTAACTTAGTCTGAGAGTCTCCACAGGAGCAACAGTGCATGACGGAACCCCAGCCAGCCCCCCAACAAGACCCGGTCATTGCCGCGTTGATTGACCTGCACCGTGGCCTAGATCGCCAGGGGCCAGGGGATGAAGCTGTGTCGCGACGGATTCTCGCCCAGTTGCCACCCCTGCCACCCCAACCCAACATTGCCGATCTGGGCTGCGGTACCGGGGTCAGCGCCGTCCTGTTAGCCGACTGGTTTAAAACAACCGTGCGGGCTGTGGATTTTGCCCCCGACTTTTTAGCAGAAGCCGCCCAACGGGCCAAGCGTCTGGGGCTACAGGATCAGATTCAATGGATTGAGGCCGACTTTGGTGCGTTAGACTGGCCCCCCGGAGAACTAGATCTGCTGTGGTCGGAAGGGGCCGCCTATAACCTCACTTTTGCCGGAGCCTTGGCTGTGTGGAAGCCCCTGCTAAAGCCCGGTGGCCTAGCCGTCATCTCCGAACTGAGCTGGTTTACCGAGGACATCCCCGCCCTGGCCCAAGCCTACTGGCAACAGGCCTATCCCGCCATGGCCAGCGAGGCCGACAATATCCAAACCGCTCTTTCTCAAGGATTTGAGGTGTTGGGCATAGAGCGCCTTCCCGCTGAGGCTTGGTGGCAAAACTACTACCACCCCCTCAAGGCCAAAATTCAAGCGTTGGGCAATCCTCCCGACCCCGTGATGCAGTCCGTCATTCAAGAGACCCAGGCTGAAATCGCTCTGTTTGAACAGTACAGCGATGCCTACGGCTATAGCGTTTACCTGCTCCGCCGTCGCTAGCCCATCACGGCAGAATCCCCCGGCAACGCAAGGCCAGAGACAGATGTTCAGACAGCGGCACAGGCGGGCACTCCAGCCTGGAGCGAGGCATTAGTAAATCAGTGGTAGTTCGCCCACCACATCGAGTCGCTTGAAGTGCCCAATTTGCATGTAGGTTTCGGCTAGGGTATCGGCTACGGCGGGGAGAATCCAGCCCATTTGTTTAAGGGTAAAAATGGCGGTGGCATACTTGGCTCGTTTGGAACCATCCACCACCTTAATCGCCAGCCCTAGACCATCGCCCACCTTGCCGATGCACTGAATTCCCTCGGCCCCAGATTTGCTCACCAGTTCGCCATCGGTGAGTTCCATCAGCTTTGTGTCAAAGGCATCGGGGCCACCTACAAGGTCGGGATGGCTGGTCATGGCGCGAATGATGCGCTCCATCTCCAGGTTATCGCCGGAGGACAGCATGGCGAACAGGGTGGCCATCTGGCGCAACTGCATGAAATAGGTGGGGGCACCGCAGTCGTCGTGGGCCATGATGAACTCGTCGGCGGGCATCCCCAGCAGTTCGGCCATGCGTGAGAGGATCAGCTTTTGGACGGGGTGGTTGCGGTCGAGGTAGCTTTCCAGCGGCCAGTTTTGCTGATGGGAAACGGCCAGCATTCCCGCGTGTTTGCCGGAGCAGTTGTGCTCTAGGGGGCTTTTTTTACCCGCTGGGGTAGGGCAGCGCAGGGCGGTAGAGTCCAAATCCGACTGCCAAAGGATATGAAACACCTGGCGCACCTGCTCGATGGTGCCCTGGTGGGATCCGCACATAATCGCCAAATCTTGGTCGTTGAGGTTGTAGCGCTCCATGGCTCCGGCGGCAGTTACGGCCAAAGCTTGGAAGGGCTTGAGGGCCGAGCGAATGAAGGTAGCCAGTTCGGGATTGCCCGCCACCGAGAGGTTGCGCCCCCGCGCATCGCACACCACCACATGGGCCGTATGGCTAGATTCCACCACCCCTTCACGGAGCAGTTGCACGTCAAGTTCTCTGGTTTGGTGGCGGTTTACCCGGCTGCTGGTCATAGGGAATGCTCTGGCTGAAGGATGGGGAGAGGGGGTTGGGAATTGGGAGTTGGGAAATTTAGGGGTTGGGTGATGGGGGATTAGGGGGATTGGAGATAGGTGCCGTCATCTTAGATCAATTGCCAGGTGATGAGCCCCAGACTCAGCAGGGCGGCAATGGTGCCGATGGTTTTGCGAATACGCTGCAACACGGGCTGCACTTGGTAATCCACAATCAGACGGTCGCGGTTGGAGATTTCCTCCGGCTTCACCCACACCTGGCCGTCATACCAGCCGGATTCTTCATAGGGCACCTTGTCTTCCTTGAGGCGTCCGCCCACATGCGCCCAGCCTACATAGAGCTGCATCAGAGCCAGCATCGGCAAAATCAGGGCTCCCATGGCCGCACTGAGGGCGAAGGGAATGGGATGCTTGGCCGGGGCAAAGCTTGCCGCCGCCATGGGGCCAGCCACCAGCCAGCCCACCAGCCACAGAATAACCACAGGCTTGAGGTAGCCTCCCAAATCGCGCCCACCCCAGCTATAAAACCAGGATTCGCGCACGTCCTGGTATTCGTTAATCGGCTGCTGCTCCGCCGGAACCGGACATCGTTGCGCCATGCCATCCACCCAAAACCTAGTCTCTAGCCTAAACGAATTCCCCCAAATTCGGTACGTTACCCCTTTGCTCCGCAACCGCCTCTATCGTTCGGATTGACCCCACGGCCCGTACAATAAGGAATGGATTTTTCGCGTACAGGATTTCGAGGAGAGCAGCCATGCCACAGGCCGTAGGGTCCCTGGAGACCAGAGGATTTCCCCCCGTTCTAGCCGCCGCCGATGCGATGGTGAAGGCCGGACGAGTGACGTTGATCGGCTACATTCGGGCCGGAAGTGCCCGCTTTGTGGTGAATATTCGCGGCGATGTGTCTGAGGTGAAGGCGGCGATGGCGGCGGGCGTGGAAGCGGCTGAAAACACCCCCGGTGGCATCCTCGAAACCTGGGTGATCATCCCTCGGCCCCACGAAAACGTGGTGGCGGTACTCCCCATCGACTTCAATGAAGAGGTGGAAATCTACCGTCAGGCGGTGGAGATGCCGATTCTACCTGGGTCTACCGGGCGCTAGGGCTAGGGTGTTCGTTGGCAGCAAGTTGGCCCTCGCTCAGATTTTTCCTACTGTAACCCCAGTTTGGGTTAGGCAAAATCTACAGAAGAACGGGGAAAGCTACTGCTGCCACCCCTGGTTTTCCTTGGAATTTTTCGGCTTAAAACCAAAACTTCTAGTCCTTGGCTCTCCTGAGGAATATAGACGCTTAAAGGGGCTGATCGAGGCAGATGCCCAGTTGTTCGCGTTGGTCGGGGTTGGCCCGGAAGTAATTGGCTAGCAGGTTGCAGCCACGGGCTAACAAATCGTCTAGGCCGTTGTCTAGCTGCCAAATTTGGTGGGTGGTGTCGTCTAGGAAGGTGATCAGATATTGCCCATCATCACTAAAGCGTGTGAAGTCTATACCTGAGTTGGTAGTCAGGCGTCCGGTAAATTCTGCCAACCGCTCGCCAGATAGGCTCCAGAGAACGGTGCCATAGCCTGAATCGGTAGCCAATCCTTTCCCATCAGGGGTAAAACCCCGGAACTCGCCTTCAAAGCTAGCCTGCTCAGTGCCGATCAGGCTCCACAGGCGGCTCTTGCCGTCGCTAGAGGAATAGGTCACGAGCCCTTGCTCATCGGGGGTAAGGCCTAGGAACTCGCCCTCAAAGCTGGCCTGCTCGGTACCATTCAGGCTCCACAGGCGACTCTTGCCATCGCGACCAGCATAGGTAACCAACCCTTCCCCATCCGGCGTAAAGCCTCGGAAACCGCCCTCAAAGATGACCTGCTCAGTGCCGCCCAGGCTCCACAGGCTGCTGGTGTCCTCTCCCCACCAGTAGGTTATAATTCCTTGGCCATCGGGAGTAAACGCCTGGAATTCCCCTTCAAAGCTTGCCAGCTCTGCACCACTCAAACTCCACAGTCGGAGCTTGCCATTGCTTTTGGAATAAGTCAAAAATCCCTGCCCGTTCGGAGTAAAACTGAGAAGCTCACCCTCAAAACTGGCTTGCTCGGTACCGCTCATACTCCATAGGTGACCTTTGTCTTCACTTCTGGAATAGGTTACTAGCCCTTGTCTATCGGGGGTAAAGTCTTGAAACTTGCCTTCAAAACTGGCTTGCTCGGTACCGCTCATACTCCATAGGCGGCTTTTGTCTTCACCATTGGAATAGGTCACTAGCCCTTGCCCATTTGGGGTAAATCCATGGAACTCGCCCTCAAAGTCAGTCGGATCTGTAACGTTTGTACGCCACAGATGACTTTTATTAATGACTGAAAAAGAATAGGTCACGAGTCCTTTTCCATCGGGGGTAAAGCTCAGGAACTTGCCATCAAAACTGGCCTTCTCGATTCCGTTCAAATTCCACAATCGACTTTTGCCATCACTCTCAGAATAGGAGATAAGACCCTTTTTATCAGTCGTCCAAGCCAATAACTGTTGATCGAATAGGCGACGCTCTTTCAAGTAAAAAAGTTGTGTCTCGCTTGGCTGTGTAACTATTAGCCCCTTGCCATTTGAGGTAAAACTCTGAAATTCGCCACTATAGCTGGCCTGCTCGGTACCGCTCAGGCTCCACTGCCGAATCTTGCCCTCGCGCCAGGAATAGGTTAGGAGCCCTTGGCCATTTGGGGTAAATCTACGAAATTCACCCTCATAGCTAGCCAACTCTACACCACCAAAACTGTACCGCCGACTCTTGTCATCGCGTTGAGAGTAGGTCAGTATACTTTGTCCGTCTGGGGTAAAACTGCGGAATGCTCCCTCATATCTAGCAATCTCGGAACCGCTCAGGCTCCACAGACGGCTCTGGCCATCAATCCCAGAAAAAGTCACAAGTCCTTGCCCATCAGGGGTAAAGTCTCGGAAAATCCCTTC
>JBBAWV010000111.1:5198-15706 GCA_040396995.1 Nodosilinea sp.
GCTCTGGCCATCGCTATCAGAAAAAGTCACAAGTCCTTGCCCATCAGGGGTAAAGTCTCGGAAAATCCCTTCATAGCTAGCCACCTCAGTACCGCTCAAGCTCCACAGACGGCTCTGGCCATCGCTATCAGAAAAAGTCACAAGTCCTTGCCCATCAGGGGTAAAGCCTCGGAACGTCCCTTCGTAGCTAGCCATCTCAGTACCACTCAGGCTCCACAGACGGCTCTCGTCCTCACTATTGGAATAGGTGACTAGCCCTTGCCCGTCCGGCGTAAAGTCTAGGAAAGAACCTTTATAGGTGGCTTGCTCAGTACCACTCAGACTCCACAGGCGGATCTCGTCCTTACTATTGGAATAGGTAACCAGCCCTTGCTCATCCAGCGTAAAGCCTAGGAACTCGCCCTCAAAGCTGGCCTGCTCGGTGCCGCTCAGGCTCCACAGGCGGACTTTGTCCTCGCTACTGGAATAGGTAACCAGCCCTTGCTCATCCGGCGTAAAGTCTCGAAACTCGCCCTCATAGGTGGCCATCTCAGTCCCGTCTAGGCTCCACAAACGGCTCTTGAAGCGCCCCCGATGACTATCGGGATCGGCCAGGAAATAGGTCAAGGTTACCAGTCCTTGACCATCGGGGGTGAAACCTTGGAAATCTCCACCAAAGCTCACTTTAATTTGCTCGGTTGAGGCATTGGTGGTCAGCCGCAGGGCAAGCAGTGGGATACGGGCAGGGTAGTTTTCCAGGGTAAGCCGATTACCTTCGGCCTTGGCACGCGGGAGCAATGCTTGTAATGTATAGCCAAACTTTAGGGCATCCATCAAGGATTGGGCTTGACCCAGTCGAACGTAACTTAAGCTCAGAATGTTGGATGCATTACGCTCTAGAGCGGCTCCAGCCTTAGTGACCTCCTGTTGATTCCGGGTTACCGCCTGTTGCTTCCGGGCCTCTCGGGCTTCGGCAGTGGCGGTTTGGAGCAGTTGCTCGGCTTCTTCTGCCTTGCGTTGGGCCTCTTCTGCCTTACGTTGGGCGGCTTGTTGCTCGCTTAGGGCAACGCCTTCAGCCGCCATAGCCTCCTCCATAGCGGCTTGGGCAGCTTTGGCTTCTTCTTTGGCTTCTTCTTCGGCTTCTTCGGCTTCTTTCTGCCGTTTTTCTGCGGCCTCGGCCTGTTCGTCAGCCTCTCGCTTAGCCTTTTCCGCATCTCTTTCGTCTTGGCGAGCTTGTTTAGCGTCTTGCTGGGCCTCGATTGCTGATTGCTGATCTCGTTGGGCTTGCTTGAAAGCTTTTTGGGCCTCCGCATAAGCCGATATGGCACTGGGAATAGCCACCACCGTACCCACAATGGAGGCCACCAGCAACCCAGAACTGAGCAATAAACGGCGGCGGGCCTTGCGGTTGGCAACGGCGAGTTCTTCTCGTTCCGCTTCAGCCTGTTGCCGTTGGCGCTTTTCCTGCTCCAGTTCCGCCATCACCTCCTTCAATCGGGGCGCTTGCTGCTGCTGAATAAACGCAGCCAGATAGTCGTGAACCAGTTGATAGCGATCTTCGGGGGCTTCGGGGATGTGGATAACCAAGCCCGACAGGGTGAGGATGTCTATCGCTAGGGCAAAGGCCGCGTCATCCAGGGGGGCTTGGTGGGTAAGGACTTGGATATCTTGGGCTAGGTTGGCTTGGGTTTTGCGGGGGCGGGTGCCCTTGGCATCGGTCAGCAGATAAAGCATCAGTTCCGCCAGCCGTTGGTGCTCTACCGGGCCGCATTGGGTCACCACATCCGTGAGGTATTGCTGCACCAGGGCGGCTTTGGCATTGGGGCCACGGCCTTGGTAGGCGGCTAGGGTGGTGATGTTTTCCGCTTGCAGTTGGGCACCCACAATTTGCAGTTCAATGGGGCGCACTTCCTCCGTTTCCTCGGCCAGTTCGGCCACCACCTGCTCTACCAGGTCGGCGGCGGGGGCATAGGGCGTGGGTTCCGTCAGGTCGGAGATGACGGTGGTGGCTTCGGCGGGGGTGAAGTTGCCCAGGTAGTAGAGCCACTTTTTATCGAGAATGTTGTCGTCAATGATGGCCAGATCGATCAAGCGCTGGCACTCCAGCAGATAGTGAACATAGTCCTCCCGCAGCGACAGCACCACCTTCACAAAGGGTGTCGCTAGGCTCTGGCCCAGGAATTGATAGAACGAACGGCGAGTTGTGGGTTGATCGTACTCAAAGAAAAATTCCTCAAACTGGTCAAAAATCATCACGATCACCCGGTTCCGCTGAGTCTGGAGGCGGATGCGGTCTAGAACAGCCTCGGCGGCTTGGGGGTGGCCTGCATCATGGCCCAACTGCGCCAACAAATCCTCGGCCCAGTTGCCATAGCGCCCGCAGCGAAGGGGCAGCACCCGTCGCCCTTCCCAACGTTCCTGCTCTAGGGCGGGCACCAATCCAGCCTCTAGGAGCGAACTTTTGCCCACCCCGGAGGGGCCATAGATGACGGTGAAGGTAAACCCATCCTGGAGCAGCCGATAGACCAAACGCTGCACATCATGCTTGCGACCAGAGGCCGCAATGGCATCCCGGTCTAGGGTATGGGTTGGCAGGGCAGGGTTGGCGACGGCTTGCTTCGGTTGTAGGCGACCTGCCCCCACAAAGGCTCGAAAATTAAACCGACTCTCGATGGTCTCCTTGCGTCGTCGGGTTTGAAACGCCTCTAGATATCGCCCTTGCTGAAAATAGGCCTGACCCAACTGGTCGAGCACTTGGCTGTAGAGTTGGGGGTCGTATTCTGGCTGGGTGGTGGCGATGGCCTGCTCTAGGGTCGATACAGCAGCTTCGATGTGCTGTTGGGCAAACTGAGCCTTGCCTAGGGAAAAGAGGTACCAACTGCGGTGGAAGCGATTGACCCAGGCGAGGAAGGTGGGATCAGGGGTTGAGGTCGGATCGGAGAGGAGTTGGAGGGCCGTTTGGGCTTGGGTTTGCGCCTGAAGCCAGTCTTGGTGGTGAAGGGCGACTTCGGCCAAAAATCCGAGGGCACGGGCCTGACGCAGGGAATCTTGGTGAGATTGGTGCAGGGTTAGAGCCTGCTGAGCCACCTGGGCTAGGGTGTCCCACTGTTCCAGGCGGTGCAGGGCTTCGGCCCAGTAGTTGATATATTTGGCGATGGCCTCTGGGCATTGGGCCTGGGTAAGGGTGGCAATGGTGTCCGCGAAATAGTCGCAGGCGGTTTGGCAAGCAGGCTCAAATTGGCGACGATCCCGCACCGACCGATTGCGCCACCACAGGCCCAAATAAAACTGGAGGTGGCCGACATTTTCTCGGCTGTGGGGCGGTGGACTGGGGCTATCGGCCAAGGCTTGCCACTGGGCTAGACTGTCTTCGTAGTGGTGGCGGGCCTCGTCCGTATTATTGTCGGCAATGCGGCCCCGCACGAAGGCAAGGCTGGCGGCTTGGCTGAGTGATAAGGCGATCCCGGCCTGTTTGAGGGCAGTAAGGCTGGCTTCGAGTTCTCGGCAACGGGGAGAATTGGGGGATAGGCCGAGTTCGGTGGTGCTGAGGAATCGATTTTCCTGAGACGTGATCACTTGCCGCCAGACTGAGGTAATTAGCTCGTCTAAAAACCGTTGGAAGTAATCGGTTGGGGTCGGAAAACTGACGATGTTCGCCCAAGTATAAAAGTCCGGTGCGGTACGAACGAGGTGGCGCTGGCCATAGTCCGTCAACCACAACACCAGGGGAAAGGGAAACTGGCGAAACTCCTCCCGAATTTGGTTCGTGGCCACCAGCAACGAGGCTAAATCCTGCACCGACTCTAGGCCATAGACCATGAGGGCCGCAGGGGGTGGGTTGCCAACGGCCTGGTGCAGGGTGGTAAACAGGGTATCGGCCTCAGGGGCAAGGGTGAGTTCCTGGAAGGGGATAGGACAACTCTGACGCAACTGATCCACAAGGGCTTGGCGGTGCTCCGTAGCATTGCACACCGCCACAATTAGCGTAAATTCTCCCTGGGAAAACCGCAGCAGCCGACAGAGTTCTGCCAAGGCTGGGCCAGGGTCGGCATCAAAGTGAAACAGGGGAGTCTCAGTCATGCGTTAACTCCTGGGCCAACTGCAACACTGGGCTGAGGTCAAACCAGGTTTGACCTGCATCGCGATACTCAAACACAAACAAACTGCGCAGCAGGGTTTGATATTCCCCCTCTCCCCGCACGGTTTTGGTGCGTGCCACCTCCCGCAGCAAGGCCCATTCGTCGATGTCAATGACCTTGGTCAACTCGCCCAATCGCAGGCTCACGACTTGATCTAGCAGGGACTTGGTAAAGGGTGGGTCGGCCTTTTTCAAACATTCGCTCACCAACACCAGCAGGTTGCGCACATGGCCCCCGCTCATCCGGCAAAGATAATCTAGCGTTTCCAATCGATCAAAAATATCGCCCACTTGGGCCAGTTGTTGCTCCGGCGATAGGGAAGGAAAAGCCCGAGCCAGCACCATTTGGCGCAGTGCCTCTAGCCCCTCCGTGCAGGGGGTGCCATCACGGTTTTGGGTGCGCACCATGGGCAACACCTGGGGACTTGATCCAAACCGATTGGTCAGGTTCTCCTTTTCGTTGGAGAAGGACAGCACCAGAGGAATGGTGTAAATCACATGGCAGCGCAATTTCTTCAACTGGTCGCCGCGATCCACAAATAAATATTCTGGCTGGCGACGATCCTGCACCTTGGGCTTGTTGTCAATGCGATCTAGGTTATCCACAATCACCACTAGCCCCGCCTTGCCCTGAGCTTGGAGTTGTTGGTTGGCGGCATCAATCAACTCGCTGTTGATGACCTCTAAAATGGTGTTGATGCGGGGTTCTAGGTGTTGGCGCAGCAGTGATCGCACATCCTTGCTATCCTTGGCCTTCGTCGTAATCTCACCAATCCCCACCGATAGGGCATAGCCATCCGGCTTGGCGGCAATACCTACTTCGTCCACCCCCGGCAGCTTTAGCTTCAGCCCTGTTACCTCAGAGTTGAGCAGATCCACCGTGCCCTGCAAAAGCTGCTGAAACCGACTGGGAGCCAGCCGGAGTTGAGCCTGTTCCAGCGTTTGACTTACCTGTTTGGCAATAGCCAGCAAGATATCGCTGATGTCCACATCACCCATATCCAGATCGTCAGTGGATTCAAAATAGACGACCTGGTACCCCTCGGCCTCCAAATCCCGTTGCAGCCGCGACAACTCTGTCGATTTGCCACAGCCAATGTGTCCCGTAAACAACTGGCAGGTCGGCTCTGGCCCCGACAGGGTAATGGTGCGCCTCAGTTCCCGCACTAGGTCAGCCCCCCGCACCGTCGCAAAGTCGATGTAGTACTGAGCATCCTCGGCTCGGCTCAGGTTCAAGGTTTTGCTAGGGTTGCAAGTGCGAAAGAACTGCCCAGGGTTAAAGACCATAGCATCCCCTTAACGATAGGAATTGCCGCCATTTTAGGCCACCGATCCTAGGGATGAACAGATGACAGTAGCGGTAGGTGTTCACCGATAAAATACGCCACTGAGAACGCCTCAAAACAGGTATCTCGCTTAGCTACCGTCGCTACGATGGCTGTAGCCAAGCGGCCTTGAAGGCGTTGGAACGTAGGTGGTGTTATCGGGGCCGTAGGGCTTGGGGCGTGGCGGCTAAAAGGGATACAGGTGGGGGGGCTGAAGCCGGATCCTAGGCGGCAGTGTTTTTTATCTGGCCAGATTTTATTTAACGTTTTGATACAAAAATGAGAGTAGATCGCCTCAAAGACTGTAAATTTTAGTTGCGAACGCAAGCTGAGTTTATTTCAAATTGTGTCACCTGTGGGCCTTAAACCTAGATGGAGCAAGGTTTTCTGATACAAAGAGAGATGGGATCTTGGCTTTGGTTCCGTTAAGAAATGTTTCTTTGATACAGTATTGGGCGGTTTGTGAAGGCTGGGTTACTAAGTTTCTTGGCAATCCGGTCTTTTCCAGCCCCTCGGCCTTAGCAGCGAAAGGAGTTTTACTGCATGTTCACCCACGTTAAGCCCACTGTTCGCCACATTGCCCCCGACGATCTGAACGGGCGCTTACTGGTTAAGGTGGTCTATGTGGTGTTAGAGCCTCAGTACCAGAGTGCTCTATCCTCCGCCATCCGGTCGATCAACGCCAATAATTCCCAGGTGGCGTTTGAGGTCAACGGCTATCTAATTGAAGAACTGCGCGATGCCAACAACTACGAGGCGTTTAAGCAGGATGTGGCCGAGGCCAATGTGTTTATCGCCTCGCTGATCTTTATTGAAGACCTGGCCGATAAGGTGGTCGAAGCCGTGGCCCCCGTGCGCGACCAGCTCGACGTGGCGGTGTGCTTCCCCTCCATGCCCCAGGTGATGCGCCTGAACAAGATGGGCAGCTTCTCCATGGCGCAGTTGGGCCAGTCCAAGAGCGTAATCGGCTCCTTCATGAAGAAGCGCAAGGAAAAGTCCGGCGCAGGCTTCCAAGACGCGATGCTGAAGCTGCTGCGGACGCTGCCCACGGTGCTGAAGTACCTGCCCGTGGAAAAGGCCCAGGATGCCCGCAACTTCATGCTCAGTTTCCAATACTGGCTGGGTGGCTCGCCGGAGAACCTGGAAAACTTCTTCCTGATGCTGGCCGACCGCTACGTGATCACCGACAGCCCCATCGAGGGCGCACCCCAGACCGAAAGCCTCGACTACGAAGAGCCCGTCACCTACCCCGACATGGGCATCTGGCACCCGATGGCCCCGGCCATGTTCGAGGACGTTAAGGAGTACCTCAACTGGTACGCCTCCCGCCGCGACATTTCCGACGACCTCAAAGATCCCCTGGCTCCCACCATTGGCCTGGTGCTGCAACGGACGCACCTCGTCACCGGGGACGAGGCCCACTACGTCGCCATGGTGCAGGAATTTGAGTACCTGGGCGCGAAGGTGATCCCCGTGTTTGCGGGCGGTCTGGATTTCTCCAAGCCCGTGGATGCCTACTTCTTTGACCCCGTGGATAAGGACAAGGCCATTGTCGATGCGGTGGTCTCCCTGACTGGGTTTGCCCTGGTGGGTGGCCCCGCTCGGCAGGATCACCCCAAGGCCATCGAAACCCTGAAGCGGCTGAACCGTCCCTACATGGTGGCGCTGCCCCTGGTGTTCCAAACCACCGAAGAGTGGGAAGACAGCGACCTGGGTCTTCACCCGATTCAGGTGGCGCTACAGATGGCCATTCCTGAGCTGGATGGAGCCATCGAACCCATCGTGCTATCGGGTCGCGATGGTCTGACCGGACGGGCCATCTCCCTGCAAGACCGGATTGAGTCCATCACCCAGCGGGCGATGAAGTGGGCCAACCTGCGCCGCAAGCCCAAGGTAGACAAAAAGCTGGCCATCACCATCTTCAGCTTCCCGCCGGATAAGGGCAACGTTGGTACCGCCGCCTATTTGGACGTGTTCGGCTCCATCTATAAGGTGCTGGAGGCGATGAAGCAGAACGGCTACGACGTGCAGGATCTGCCCGAATCCCCCGAAGCGCTGCTGCAAGAAGTCATCCACGATGCCCAGGCCCAGTACAGCAGCCCGGAACTGAACGTGGCCTACCGGATGGCCGTGCGCGAATACCAGGCCCTCACCCCCTACGCCGAGCGCCTAGAGGAAAACTGGGGGCCAGCACCGGGGCACCTCAACACCGACGGTGAAAACCTGCTGGTCTACGGCAAAGCCTTCGGTAATGTGTTCATCGGCGTGCAGCCCACCTTTGGCTACGAGGGCGACCCGATGCGGCTGCTGTTCTCCCGTTCCGCCAGCCCCCACCACGGTTTCGCCGCCTACTACACCTTCCTGAACAAGATCTGGGGCGCGGATGCGGTGCTGCACTTTGGCACCCACGGGTCGTTGGAATTCATGCCCGGTAAGCAGATGGGCATGTCGGGCACCTGCTACCCCGACAACCTGATCGGCAGCATCCCCAACCTCTACTACTACGCCGCCAACAACCCCTCCGAGGCCACCATCGCCAAGCGCCGGGGCTACGCCGAAACCATCAGCTACCTGACTCCCCCTGCGGAAAATGCGGGTCTGTACAAGGGGCTGAAGGAACTGAGCGAACTGATCGGCTCCTACCAGGGCAACAAGGAAAGCGGTCGGGCGGTGCAGATTGTCAACGCCATCATCGAAACGGCGCGGGTCTGCAACCTGGATAAGGACGTGGAACTGCCCGAGGGCGATTCCGGCGACCTGTCCAACGAAGATCGGGATGCCCTGGTGGGCAAGATCTACATCAAGCTGATGGAGATCGAATCTCGCCTGCTGCCCTGCGGCCTCCACGTCGTCGGCAAGCCCCCCAGCGCCGAGGAAGCCATTGCCACCCTGGTCAACATTGCCGGACTCGACCGCGAAGAGGACGGCATCATGAGCCTCCAGCGGATTATCGCCGACAGCCTGGGCCGCGACATTGAGGAAATCTACCGCAACAGCGACCGGGGCGTTCTCGCCGATGTGCAACTGCTCTACGACATCAACCAAGGGGTACGGGCCGCCGTTGCCGCCCTGGTGCATGAGCAGATTGACGCTGAGGGCCGCGTGTCTATGGTGTCGCGGCTGAACTTCTTCAACATTGGCCGCAAGGAACCCTGGATCAAAGCCCTCCACGAAGCGGGCTACACCAACGTCAACGCCGACGCCATCAAACCCCTGATGGAGTACCTGGAGTTCTGTCTAGAGCAGGTCTGCGCCGACAACGAGCTGGGCGGTCTGCTGCAAGCCCTCGAAGGGGAATACATCCTCCCCGGCCCCGGCGGCGACCCCATCCGCAACCCGGAAGTACTGCCCACGGGCAAGAACATCCACGCCCTGGATCCCCAATCCATCCCCACCACCGCTGCGGTGCAGTCGGCCAAAATTGTGGTGGATCGTCTACTGGAACGCCAGCGGCAGGAAAACGGCGGCAACTACCCCGAAACCATCGCCACCGTCCTCTGGGGCACCGACAACATCAAAACCTACGGCGAATCCCTGGCCCAAATGCTGTGGTTTGTCGGCGTCAAGCCCCTGCCTGACTCCCTCGGTCGGGTCAACAAGCTGGAGCTGATTCCCCTGGAGGAACTGGGTCGGCCCCGTGTGGATATCGTGGTCAACTGCTCCGGCGTGTTCCGCGACCTGTTCATCAACCAAATGGCCCTGCTGGATCGCGCCGTGAAAATGGCCGCTGAAGCCAACGAGCCCCTGGAGATGAACTTCGTCCGCAAGCACGCCCTGCAACAGGCCGAGGAAATGGGCATTGGCCTACGGGAAGCCGCTACCCGCATTTTCTCCAACGCCTCCGGTTCCTACTCCTCCAACATCAACCTGGCGGTGGAAAATAGCACCTGGGAAAACGAGGCCGAACTCCAGGAGATGTACCTGAAGCGCAAGTCGTTTGCCTTCAACTCCGACAACCCCGGCGTGATGGACAGCAACCGAGGTCTGTTCGAGTCGGCTCTAAAAACCGCAGATGCCACCTTCCAAAACCTGGATTCTTCGGAGATTTCCCTCACCGACGTGTCCCACTACTTCGACTCCGACCCCACCAAACTGGTGGCCAGTCTGCGCGACGACGGCAAGGCTCCGGCCTCCTACATCGCCGACACCACCACCGCCAACGCCCAGGTGCGTACGCTCTCCGAGACCGTGCGCCTGGATGCCCGCACCAAAATGCTCAACCCCAAGTGGTACGAAGGGATGCTCTCCCACGGCTACGAGGGCGTGCGGGAACTCTCCAAGCGCCTGGTGAACACCATGGGCTGGTCGGCTACGGCAGGCGCAGTGGATAACTGGGTCTACGAAGACGTGAACACCACCTTCATCCAAGACCCAGAAATGTGTAAGCGCCTGATGGATCTCAACCCCAACTCCTTCCGCCGCATGGTCTCTACCCTGCTGGAAGTGAACGGGCGCGGCTACTGGGAAACCAGCGACGAAAACCTGGAACGCCTGCAAGAGCTGTACCAGGAAGTGGAAGACCGCATCGAAGGGGTAGAGTAGAGCCTGACATCGTCTTAATGAAAAAGGGTGAACAAACGTTCACCCTTTTTGCGTTTTGGGGTAATACCAATCCTTTGTAATGCTGCGCTTAATAAAGTCAGCTCAGCGAGAACTGATTCTTTACCCTAAAGATTAGGTTAACCTGAGTTCGGGTTAAGCCGCGGGTGGGAGAGCGAAGTCAAGGTGGAGGGAAGGCTTTTGGGGTTGGTGGCAGTAGGCAAGCAACCCATAGACGGCATTGACCATGAAGTTGACGGGACTGCGATGCCTAGAGTGCTCAATCTGGGAAATGTTCTTGAGCTGGTCAATGATGGTTTCAATAATGGCGCGTTTGCGGGCGAGTAACTTGTCCGTGAGCCGCATCAGGTGGTTTTTCATGTTGCGCTTGGGTTTGGCAAAGAACTGGATGCCGTAGGTCTCAAAGAGGCGATCTGCCAGGGGCTTAGAGACATACCTGCGGTCAGCAAACACCTGAGACTGATCAGAATTTTGTGTAAGCGGTCTAGAATCCCGATACCTAAGGA
>JBBAWV010000112.1:0-15451 GCA_040396995.1 Nodosilinea sp.
ATTAGCCTGCCTAGGAAGTTCATAATCAGTAACACACCCAGTCAGGGAGAGCCCAGGGGAGGAAGGCAATACCCCTAAACTAATAGTCTTTTGCTTGAATAGAGTATTTCAGTGCCTCAAAAATATCAATTGGCTCTTGCTAGCAGAGTCTCCGATATTTGAATAAATCAGAAGTTTCATCATGGAGCAAAAAGAATATAAAATGTTAACCGAATTAGTCATAAATTCTGCCACAAGTTCTTATCATTTTTGTCTAACGAAGCGCAAAGAAAAAAGAAAGGAAGCTACATCTGATAAAAACTTGTTTTTAGTTTTTCCTGCTGGAAGTATAGACCAATGTTGTCTAACGGAATCTTTTAAGGATGTATCAGAAAACTTTCACATCATGGAGGCAGAATCATACCTGGCAGGCTCGAAATGGCTCACGCTTTATCCGAGTGTGGCTGAAAATTTTCGGCTTTGGATATCTTGTGAGATAAATTCAATTGCAGATGTGACAATAAGAACCTCGCCAACTGCCCTATACCATGCAGGCTATTTGAGTAAAGAAGTCTATCGTCATATCGTTCATCTTACTATATCTAGGTACTGCGACACTCATTACAAGATAATGCCCGATGATCTTGATTTCGATGATGCCAAGAAATTTGTTGCTTTTCTTGCCGCTAATCTCTAACTCCTAGACTAAGTAAGTAGTAGAGTAGGCACTGCCCGCCCTACCGTGGCTATAATGAGAGCTAGTCCATACGTGGCCTATTGTTATGACCTCTCAGCAAATCGAAGAAATCTCCAAACCTCTTGAAGCACGAGTGGCAACCTTGGAGGCAGAACTAGCGCAGCTCAAGCAGCTTTTGTCTGGCCTAGTACAACAGCCTACCCCTTGGTGGTTAAAGGTGGCAGGTAGCTTTGAAAACGACCCTACCTTCGATGCCGCAATGCGCTTTGGGAAAGACTGGCGCAAAACGGCTAACTGATTATTTCAGTACGCTATGTATATTCTTGATACTGACCACTTGAGCTTTATTCAGCGTAAGGGCGAGGCAGGCCAGCGCATTTTACAACGGTTAGCAGCCATTGAAAGAGTGGAAGTAGCTGTTACCGTAATTACCTACGAAGAGCAACTTAGAGGGCGGTTGCGAATTGTTGCTGGGGCAAAAACAGTTGAAGAACAGGTTTCTGCCTACCACTGGCTGCAACAACTTGCCCTAGACTATGCCGCTATTGCCATGCTGCCCTTCGATGCAAAGGCGGCTCAGGTCTATGAACAGTTAAGAAAAGCCCATCCTCGCCTGGGCACAATGGATCTCAAGATTGCAGCGATTACGATTACCCATCAGGCCGTCCTCCTGACCCGTAACACTTCAGATTTTGCGCCAATCACGGATCTTCTCATTGAAGATTGGTCTTTTTGATGGATGGATTCCCAGACAATATAAACCAACCCCGTGATCTGTAGTATCAAATCTACAGATCACGGAGATTGATCGAACCGTCGTTAGCCCGTTATCGCCTAATCACCAAAGTGGTTGATGATGGCTTCAGCAAACTCCGAACACTTCAGGGGCGGGTTCACCGGGGGTTCCATCATGCGTGCGAGGTCGTAGGTGACTTCGCGGGATGCGATGGCGGCTCCCATCCCTTTTTTAATCAGGTCAGCGGCCTCTTGCCAGCCCATGTATTCCAGCATCATCACCCCAGAAAGGATGACGGAACCGGGGTTGATCCGGTCGAGTCCGGCGTGTTTGGGTGCCGTGCCGTGGGTGGCTTCAAAGATAGCGCAGGTGTCGCCGATGTTGGCCCCTGGCCCCATGCCCAAGCCGCCGACGATCGCCGCTGCCGCATCCGAGAGGTAGTCGCCATTCAGGTTCATGGTGGCGAGGATGGAGTATTCGTCGGGGCGGGTTTGGATTTGCTGGAAGATGCTGTCGGCGATGCGGTCGTTCACCATCACCTTGTCCTTCCATTGGCCGCTGCCGTGGCTGTCCCAAATGGCGGCGAGGATGCCCTCGACCTCGGCGCAGATGGCGGCTTTCTTTTCGGGGGTGAGGGCATCGTAGCCCGGTTCAATTTGGCGGGCGTTGTCTTCGGTAGAAAGATCCGGGTTGGCTTCCTTGTTGCCCAGCACCCAGGATTCCCGCTCGGTGACACACTCGGCGCGAAACTCGGTGGTGGCCAGTTCATAGCCCCAGTCGCGGAAGGCTCCTTCGGTGTACTTCATGATGTTGCCCTTGTGCACCAGGGTCACTTGCTGTTTGTCCTTGGGCAGACGCAGGGCGTGTTTCATGGCGCGGCGGACGAGGCGCTGGCTCCCGGTTTTGCTGATGGGCTTAATGCCAATGCCGGAATCGAGGGGAATTTGCTTTTTGCCGTGCTCTGGGGTGCCGGGGATGAGGTCTTCGTTGAGGAGTTTGATCAGCCGATCACAAGTCGGATCGCCCTGCTTCCACTCGATGCCCAGGTAAATGTCCTCGGTGTTCTCCCGATAGATGATCACATCCAGCTTTTCGGGGCTGCGGTGGGGGGAGGGGGTGCCGGCGTAGTATTTGCAGGGGCGCACACAGGCGTAGAGGTCGTTGATTTGCCGTAGCGCTACGTTCAAAGACCGAATGCCGCCGCCGATGGGGGTGGTCAACGGCCCTTTGATGGCGACCCCGTATTCCTGAATCGCCTTCAGGGTGTCTTCGGGTAGGTATTGGTAGGTGCCGTACTGTTCGCAGGCTTCGTCTCCGGCGTAGACCTTAAACCACTCGATTTTTCGTTGACCACCGTAGGCCGCTGCCACCGCCGCATCAAACACCCGCTGGGCGGCGGGCCAAATGTCTACCCCCGTGCCGTCGCCGCGAATGTAGGGAATGATCGGGTTGTCTGGCACCACGGGTTCGCCGTCTTTGAAGGTGATGCGTTCGCCCACAGTGGGGGGGGTAAGCCGTTCGTACATCGCAATTTGCCCAGAATACGACAAGACAAACCACAGTCTAATCTGCTTTTTGCCCTAAAACGGATGGTTTGAGAACGATTTGGCGGGGCTTAAGACATTTTTTAGACTGTGGGGGTTGGTTATTGGTTATTGGTTATTGGTTATTGGTTACTGGTTACTGGTTATTGGTTATTGGTTATTGGTTACTGGGGTTGGGGCGTGGCCTACCCCGCTGATTGGAGACAATTGGGTACAGGGGAAGCGTGATTTATTACGGCAGATTTGGGCAACCTAGATTTTGATGGTCAGTCCTGTCGCTCCTCTGCAAACGGATCGCCTTGCGCCCTTATCTAACCTAGCTTTGTTAAAAGGTGCTTCTCCATGAAAACCGTACTCCTTGTCGATGACGACCCGATTTTACAGGTGGCTCTATCTCGACGCCTCCAAGCCCAGGATTATCAGGTGCTCCAGGCGACCTCAGCCCAGGCGGCGTTGGATTTGTTCGCCACTCAAACGGTGGATGTGGTTGTCTCAGACATCATGATGCCGGGGATGGATGGGCTGGAGTTTTGCAAACGGTTGCGGTCTACCACCGCCGGACAAATGGTGCCGTTTATTTTTCTTTCCAATTTGGGGGAGGTGAATGATCGGGTGCAGGGCCATCAGATTGGGGCCGATGATTATCTAGCCAAACCCTTCCATGCCAAGGAGTTAATTGCCAAAGTGCAGGGGGCCATTGCTCGATCCGAACGGTTGCGGGGAGTGATCTCTCAAAAGGCGCTACTCCCCAGTTCCGAGCCCTCTAGTTCTGAGCCCCCCAGTCCCGCCGATCAGGCCGTCCCCCGCGCCCTACCCCTCACCCCCGCCGAAACAAAGGTCTTTTGGGAGGTGGTGCAGGGCTTTACCAATAAGCAAATTGGCGATCACCTATTTATCAGCCCTCGCACGGTACAAACCCACCTCAGCAATATGTTGACCAAACTGGGCCTCGACAACCGTTCGCAGTTGGTGCGTTTTGCCTTTGAGCAGGGCCATAAGCAGCCCCCTCCCCCTCCTCTCCTTGAGCGCTAGTCCCTCCAAGCTGGGATGGGATGTTTCTGTGAAGCCTTCCCCTCGCTACGGCTAAATTGCGACTAAATGTTGAGGACATAGATGGCTTTTGGGTAAAGCAGGGCACTCTAGAAGTAATTCCGAGAAAACCCTTCGCGGCGAATTGGCGATGACTACCTCCTCAGTTTCTCTCTACTCATCGGTTGCTCAGGTTCCTGCCCCTAGCGAAACTCCGCAGATCCTCGAAAACCCGTGGATGTTAGCCACGGGTGGTCTGGGGGTTTTGTTAGTGGCCCTGGGTGTGGTGTCTTATGTGAAAACCAAGCAGTTGGTCAAACAACTGAAATTCCAGACCTACAAAAATCAGGAGTTACAGAAAAAGGTGAAGATGGCCCTGGAGACCATCACCCGCATGGAGCGTAACCCCGACTTGGTACACTCCCGCGAGTGCAACCTCGACTATCTGCGGATGCGGATGGAGGAGGACGGTTTCCACTCTGCCATCGTGAACCAGTTGAAGGTGAAGGTGAAGCAGAAAATCACCGTGGCGCTACGGCCCCAACAGGCCGAAGTGGGCTTGGTGGGTGTGGCCGCTAAAACCCGCATCGTCGATGAAATTTTCGACGTAGAATACAACCTCACCGATAACCCCGCCGCCCGGAAACGGGTGCTGTTCCGCATCCAAATCAAGCTGGCCAAACTCCCTACCCAGGCCACCTCCGCTACCATCGAGCAGTTGATTGCCTGTATCGAAAACTTCATGAGTCCTCAGTCGGACGATTGCCACTGGCAGCCCACCATCCAAGGCCGCCTCGCCTATATGCACTGGGATCAAAAGGCTAAACCCACCCCGCTGCTGGTGGTGGAACAGTCGAATGATGGCGTCAACGTCACCCTGCGTAGCAAAAACACCATCCCCGCTACCCAGGGCAAGCGTAGTACCCACACGGCTTAGGGCTTGGGGGTATGCGCCGCCATGGCGGACTTAGGTTCAATCCGGCTTGTTCTCCCCCGGTATGCTTGGGCAAGGAGACTAGTCCCTAGGGTTTGTCGCGCTAGAAAACAGGGTTTTCCAATTCGGCTGTGGGATGAGCCTGATTGACTGACAAAACTTCTCAGCTAGAACCCCGAAAGCCCACCCTGACGGGAATCAAGCTACACCCTAGCCCTCGCCCGATGGGAGAGGGAACCGGAGGGGTGGATCGGCTCCCCTCGCCCTCTGGGAGAGGGGTTGGGGGTGAGGGCGTACAACTTTTGTCAGGGAACCAGGGGATGAGATCTGCATTAGGACACCTTGCTGGCCCAGGCCGGGGCTTGGGTGGGGGTGCGCTGAAATACAAATAGATTGCCCGTCACGCCTCGGCCAATGCGCAGATCGTCGTCGAGGTAGGAGGTAATCCACAGCGCCTCGCGACGCAACGCCTCAAAAATGGGCAGGGTGATTTGGGGTAAATGCAGCCCCGCGATTCCCAGCAACCTTGTGGGTTGCAGACTAAAGGCACCAAAACTAACCCTGGCGCTCTCCGCCTCTTCGTAGGGTTGCCAAAACCCCTGGGCAATGGCGGTCAGTTCGCCTATTAGCGGCAGACTGACCACAACGCCATTCTCGGCGGTAATGGGAGCGCTGGCCTGGGCTGATTGATTGAGCCGTTGCCAGACCCGCCGAATGCCCACGGGCCAAAGGACTGGGATGCGGCGAGTGACTACGGTGCCCTCGGATGCGTAGATCAAATCCCAGGTGCCCAGCAGGGTGGGCCAATGGTCGGGCTGGAGGGGCTGGGCAATGGGGGTCATCGCCTCTAGATCGCGGATGAGTTGATCGATATCGGGGTGGCTAGAGGGCAGCAGTGCCTCCGTCGGATCTAGGCGGCGAATGCGGTCTAGCAGCTCGGTTTTGAGGGTGAGACGCGGGGAGGAGGAAACCGTCATCGGTAGGGACAGAGATAAGACAGACGTGCCTCATCCCATGGGCAGTCTAGCCAAGGCCATCACTGCCCATGGGATGGGAGATTCAAGGTTAACCAACCAGCAAATCCTCTTCGGGATACTGAATGGCGGTGGGCTTGGGGTCGCCTAGGATGGCGGCCATAAATAACAGTATGCCCACCCGACCGAGGTACATCGTAAGAATGATGACGTATTTGCCCAAATCGGACAGATCCGCTGTGATGCCCGTACTGACTCCCACGGTGGCAAAGGCCGAGACCGATTCAAACAGCACATCAATAAAACTGATGGTGGGATTGCTAATTGACACTAGGGTGGTGGCCGACAGCACCAACAACCCCGACCCCATCACCACGGCAATGGCCTTGACGACTCGGCTGGGGGGAATTTGCCGTCGATAGCTCATCACTTCCTCCTTGCCCTGCAAGACCATGCGGGTGCAGGCCAGCAAAATGCGTAGGGTGGTGGTTTTAATGCCGCCGCCCGTACTGCCCGGACTAGCCCCCACAAACATCAGGGCAATCATAATAAACAGGGACGCTTCGCCCATGGCCCCAATGTCGATGCTGTTAAAGCCAGCGGTGCGGGCAATCACCGACTGAAACCAGGCTATCAGCAGCTTGTGATGGGGGGCATAGTCGCCCAGGGTGGCAGGGTTATTAAACTCGATGAAGAAGAAGGCCAGGGTGCCCACCGCCAGCAGCGCCAGGGTGGTGCTGGTTACAATCTTGAAGTTTAAGGAAAACGTTGTCCGCTGCCTATTGCCCTGGATTTGCTGTCGCGCCCACAAAAACAGTTCCATAATCACCTGGTAGCCAATGCCACCCAAAATCACCAGACCCGTGATGGCAAGGTTAACCCACGGATTGAGGGCATAGCCCACGATGTTGTCGGCAAAGAGGCTGAATCCCGCATTATTAAAGGCGCTGACGCTATGAAAAATAGACAGCCAGAGACCGAAGCCAGCCCCAAAGTCGCGCTGGAAGGTGGGATATAACACAAACATCCCCGTCAGTTCAATCACAAGGGTGGTGGCAATGATGGAGACAATGACCGAGCTGCCCCCCGCCAATTCGTTGCTGTCCATCGATTGCTGAATGGCGACGCGATCCTTTAGCTTCAGCCTGCGCCCCACCAGCAGCATGAGGAATGTGTTTGCAGTCATATAGCCCAGCCCGCCCACCTGAATCAGCGCCAGAATGATGGCCTGCCCTAGGGGCGAAAAATAGGTGCCCGTGTCTACCACAATCAGCCCCGTCACACACACGGCGGAGGTCGAGGTAAATAAGGCTACCAGAGGATTGCCCCAGGTGCCGCTGGCATTGGCCCAGGGCAGCAGCAGCAGCAGTGCCCCTACCGAAATAAAGACTAAAAAACCGAGGCAAATAGTTCGTGATACGGTCATGGCCTTGATTCAACCCACGGCATCCTTCACACGGCACTTTATCAATAGTTCCATGAGTTGGCCCCATCGCCATCCTCCACCAGAGAATCCTAGGGCAATTGAGGCTTCTCGGCTGACCCCACCAGGTCATACATTCCATCGCAGCCAGTTCCTAAGTCCATCCGCTGATACCAATATTTTATGAGGATGAGCATAATCCAGCGACTGAAAGCCTTGCTATAGTTGACTTCTAGTCCAGTCCTTTTTGTCCACCTTCATATTGGCTTGGCAGAACTCTCCTTGCTGCTTTTCTTTTGTAAGCCAGGAGATAACGTCGAGGTGAGACCTTCTTGTCAGAGAGTCTGCGATTCGTCCTGAGTTCACGCAATCGGGAAGCCAACGGTAGACCGTTTCCCGTTGTGGATTCATTGTGGATCCCCATGATTACAGAGATGACCGTTGCCATAGGGATGGCTGTTTACGCCTTGGGTGCCAGCACGGCCAACGGCTACACCCAAGCTTGTTTGTTATGGAATGTTAACTTGATTTTCTCTGCCCAAGATTTTTTAGGGCGCAATGTATCTTTTGCTACGTATGGCGAAAAGTCCTTAATAAATAATTAATGCTCGCTTTAAGTTTGTTTACAATTTTTCATCTATGGCAAAACGTCGCGATTTCTTGTTCGGCGGTGCTGCTGCCACGGCTGCCGCTGCTTCCTTGCTCCATCCCTCTAAAGTCAAGGCCCAAACCAATCGGGAAGAAATGATTGCCTTGCAGGATGGCTTTGTGGGGCAATACCAAGGAGGGGTTTACCTCCTGCCTGCCACGGATGAAACAGTACAATGGGGCTGGTTCAACAATGCGGAAACACCCCGCGCCCGGATTAAATCTGGAGATACCATCATCCTAGAAACGATGATGGCGTCCCAAAACCAAATCCTCCCCGGTGTTTCCATCCAAGAAATTACTCGGCTGCGGGTCGATAACCCTGGACGTGGCCCTCACACCGTGACTGGGCCAATTTTTGTGGAAGGGGCCGCACCGGGCGACGTGTTGAAGGTGAAAATTAACCGGATCGTTCCCCGCACCTACGGCTGTAACTGGAACCTACCCGGTGATTTGGGCCTGGGCCAGTTTCCCCAGCTTTTCCCCGAACCTCAGGCTAAGCATTTCTTCTTGGATATGGCCCGAGGCAAGACCGAATTTTTACCCGGCATTGAACTGCCTGTACGCCCCTTCCCCGGCATTTTGGGCGTGGCCCGTGCCGAGAGTGGCCAGTACAGCACCGTTCCCCCTGGCCCCCAGGGCGGCAACATGGACTGCCGAGAAATGGTGGAAGGCACGACGGTTTACCTGCCCGTATTTGTGGATGGGGCGCTGCTGTGGTCTGGAGACTCCCACGCAGTGCAGGGCAACGGCGAAATTAACCTCACGGCGGTGGAGTCGGCCTTTAACGAACTCAACCTTACGGTAGAGGTGATTAAGAACAAGCCCCTGTCCTGGCCTCGGATTGAATCCGACACCCACTGGATGACCGTGGGCTACGACCGGGATATGAACACCGCCATCCGCATTATGGAGGAGGAAACGATCAAGTTCCTGGCGGAGTGGAAGGGTATGAACAGCAGCGATGCCCGTCGCTACATGAATACCTACGGCGATTTCCGAGTCGCTGAGGTCGTGAATCAGCTCAAGGGTGTGTACTGTATGCTGCCCAAAACCGACGGCCCCGCCATGGCTCCGTTGCCCATGGCCGATACCCGCACCGATTTCGTCACCCATGCGGTGAACGCCGACGCCATGGAGGCCATGAACCAATCGGCCCTAGCGCTGATTGAACGCATCCAAGATGAAAAGGGATTGGCAGCGCTGGATGCCTACTCCCTGGCGAGCTTGGCCCTAGATGCCCGCCTTGGCCGCATGGACTCTGGCGCTTACCACATCCACTGCCTCATGCCCAAATCCACCTGGGTGTCCTAGGTTCTAGCCTAGCTAGCTGATCTAAAATCCCGGTTTCTGAACCCGCTATCCAGTCATCCTGGAATGAGAGGGGCGAAGGAACCGGGATTTTTGCAGGCTTAGTAAATCGCAAAGTCCCCACAGCCCACCCTAACGGGAAGCAAGCTACACCCCCAGCCCCTCTCCCAGGAGGGTGAGGGCTGGATGATGCCAAAAGAGCAGGGTTGTGACCTACCGATGAGACTTTAGGGATACAACTCCATCACCCGACTGAGGTCTAGACGGGATTGGGCACTAAGGCCCAAGGTAGATCGGTGGCCTCGGTTGAAGTGGTCGGCGGCGGCGCAGGCAATCATGGCGGCGTTGTCGGTGCAGAGGCTCAGGGGCGGGAAGAGTACCCGTAGATTATGGGCCTCAGCAGCGGCTTGTAGATGTTGACGTAGGGCGCTATTGGCCGCGACGCCACCACCAACCGCGATAGTCGTAAATCCGTGGTCACGGGCGCAGTTGATCGCCCGCTTAGTCAGACTTTTCGCCACCGTGGCCTGGAAACTTGCTGCCAAATCCGCCACAGGTAGCGGATCGACACCTTCAGCCTTAAGTTTTTCCACCAGTCGCAGCACCGCTGTCTTCAGGCCGCTAAAGCTGGAGTCGTAGGGATGGAAGCCGCCCTCTGGTAACGAAATGTTGCCTTCTGGTAGGGGGAAGGCTTTATCGTTACCTTCCTTTGCAAGGCGATCTATCACTGGCCCGCCGGGGTAGCCTAGCCCTAGCAGTCGCGCCACCTTGTCGAAGGCTTCCCCTGCCGCATCGTCACGGGTTTGGCCTAGGGTTTTGTAATCGCCGCAGTTGTTGACGCCGATCAAGCTGGTGTGTCCACCGGACACTAACAGGCACAGGTAGGGGGGCTGAAGGTCGGGCTGGGCGAGGTAGTTGGCGTAGATGTGACCTTCTAGGTGGTGGACGCCTAAAAACGGCTTGTTATGAACCATGGCCAGGGTTTTGCCCGCCGTTAGGCCCACCATCAGCGCACCGACAAGGCCAGGGGCACTGGTGGCGGCGATGCCGTCGATCTCGCTCCAATCTAGTCCAGCCTTGTCGAGGGCGGCTTCTAGCTCCGTCCCCAAGGTCAGGACGTGCTGACGGGAGGCCACTTCCGGCACAATGCCGCCGTAGCGTTGGTGGATGTCAATTTGGGTCGAGACGACGCTACTGAGGATGGTACGGTCGCGGACAATTGCCACCGCCGTTTCATCACAACTGGTTTCAAGCGCTAAAATCGTGGCCATTGGGTTAAGGGACGTAACGTTTGGCGAAATTTGTAGAGATGTAAACACCCTACCGATCTTAGCTTTACGCTGTTTCGGCGGCGGGGTATTATGGCCTCCAAGTTGGGTGAATTTTTGTACAAAAAACTTAACGTTCGTTTGAATCGCCCCAGTTTCTTAGGTCATTAAAAGGAACAGTTTATGCGACGGTTTTTTGCTGTAGCTCTGGTCATTTGTCTCTGGTTCGGGATTGCGGCCCCGGCCTCCGCTAGCATCGCTGGCGATAACGTGTCGGGTCTCACCCCCTGCGGTCAAAACGAAGCCTTCCTGAAGCGGGCCGCTGCGGCCAAGACGGAACAGGCCAAGGCTCGCTTTGAGTTCTACGGAAACTCTAGCCTGCTGTGCGGCACCGATGGTCTGCCCCACCTAGTGGTGGATGGCGATCTGGCCCACGCCGGGGAGTTTCTGATTCCTAGCCTGCTCTTCCTGTATATCGCGGGTTGGATTGGCTGGGTGGGTCGCGCCTATCTGATTGCCGTGCGCGGTGAGAAGAATTCTGAGGAGAAGGAAATCATTATTGATGTGCCCCTGGCAATCAAGTGTTCTCTGACTGGCTTTGCATGGCCCCTGGCGGCTTTCAAAGACATGGTTAGCGGCGCGATGTTCGCTAGCGACGACGAGATCACCGTTTCCCCTCGCTAGACAACCCTAGCGCCCTGATGTACTTCTTTCGGTTCAGGAGAACGTTCCATGGATAATCTGCTCAAGTATTTGTCTACGGCTCCGGTGTTGGCCACCGTTTGGATGGTGATCACCGCTGGCATCATCATCGAGTTCAACCGCTTCTTCCCCGACCTGCTGCTCCATCCCTAGGTTTTGTCCTAGGTGTGAAGTGGGCTAATCCTGTCCTAAAATTCGGGAAAAGCCCATCTTTTCTAAGCTGTTCCAAGGTCTGAGTGACTGTTTGATGAGGTTCAAGACTGTCCCTGTCGCCCAGCGATACCCTCGCCCAGCGATACCGACCCGATCTCAGTAAACAGTCACTTTTATTGCTGTGATACCTGTTTGAGTTGGAGAACAACATCCTATGTCCGATGTGATTAAGCCCGCCCTTGGCGATCCCCAAATCGGCAACCTGGAAACGCCGATCAATTCTTCGGCCTTCACTAAAGCCTTTATCGGCAACTTGCCCGCCTATCGGGCTGGTCTGTCTCCCCAGCGTCGTGGCCTGGAAATTGGCATGGCCCACGGCTATCTGCTCTATGGCCCCTTTGCCCTGCTTGGCCCCCTGCGCGATTCTGATATCCCCGGTCTGGCTGGCCTGCTGGGTGCCGCCGCCCTAGTGGTGATCCTCACCGCTTGCCTGTCCATCTATTCTGGCGCTGGCATCAACTCCGCCGTTACCAAGGCCACCGCGCCCTTCACCCCTCCCGCTGGTTTTGATACCAACGAGGGCTGGAGCGAGTTTGCCGGAAGCTTCCTTATTGGCGGCATCGGCGGGGCCACCTTTGCCTACCTGCTGGCAGCTAACATGCCCATGCTGACCGGATTGGTGAGCGGCGGTCACAGCTAATCGTCCTAACTTCACCCCAGCCCCTAGGCATGGGTCGTGTTGTCGGAATTCACCCGAACCTACAAATGCCGCTCGGTATGTCATGTACTGGGCGGCGTTCTGCTTTAGGGCAACTGGGTATGGCAATCGAGACCTATGGGATAGACAAGCGGGAGTACCCGACCCTATGGCGGTTGGTATAGTGAAGCAGCCTGGGCACTGTGGAGAGAAAAATCTGATGGAGTGGATCATCACTGGGGGGGTGGTATGGATATTGGGGGCGGCGGTGGGCAGCTTCCTCAATGTGGTGATCTATCGCATCCCGGCGGGGTTGTCGTTGCTGCATCCACCCTCCCGTTGCCCCAAATGCTATACAGGGCTGAAGCCCTACGACAATGTGCCCGTGCTAGGCTGGCTGTGGCTGCGGGGAAAATGCCGCTACTGTAGGGCTCCCATTGCGGCCCGCTATCCCCTCATTGAAGCCTTTACCGCTTGTTTATTCCTAGCCGCGTTTTTGCAATGGGGTACGGCCTGGGTAACCTTGGCCTATTGGGCGCTGCTGAGTTGGCTGGTGGCCCTCACATTTATTGATTTGGATACCCTCACCCTGCCCAACCCCCTCACCCAAAGCGGCCTATTGCTAGGATTAGCGGCCCAGGCGGTGATTCCGGTATTGATGACAGGGGCATGGCAGGCAGGCATGATGGGCTTTATGGGCGGCGTGGTGGGAGCGGTGCTGGGGATTTGGCTATTTGACATCATCACTCTGCTAGCTTCCCTATCCATGGGGCAAACGGCCATGGGCGGCGGCGATGCCAAACTGGTGGCCATGCTAGGGGCTTGGTTGGGCTGGCCAGGTGTGTTGCTCAGCAGCTTTTTGGCCTGCCTGCTAGGGGCCATCATCGGCGGTGGGGCGATGGCCCTAGGCTGGGTCAGCCGCCGCCAACCGATCCCCTTTGGCCCCTTCCTCGCCCTTGGAGCTGCGATCACTCTATTTTGGGGCGAGGTACTGATCGGAGCTTACCGCGCCCTGTTTTTTCCTGGTTTCTAGCTCACCATGGCCAGGGAAAAGGGTTCGGGACGTGGATTCAGAATCCCAGGGACAAAAAGAGCAATGAAGGCCCAAAGTCCCTCTCCCTCAGTCATCAGGATTTCGGATGAGGTCTATGAGAGGATAGGGCCGCTGAGTTGCCCCCGAACTGAGGTTAACTTAATGGTGTAGGCCATCATCATGGGTCTAGTCCCAACGTTCAATTTTCTCAGTTATCCCATGCTCGATACCGTAGATCTCAAGCGCGACCTCGACCAGCTCACCCACCGCCTGGGTAAAACCCAGGACTATCTTTGACATTCCTGCCCTAGAAGCGAAAATTCAAGACCTGGAGCAAATTGCCGCCCAGCCCGACTTTTGGGACAACCAAACCAACGCCCAAGAGACCCTTCAGGAGTTGAGCGACTATAAGGCGAATTTGGCCCAGCTCACCCAATGGCAAAACAGCCTGGAGGATGCCGCCGCCATCCTAGAACTGTTGCAGGTGGAAAGCGACGAAGCCCTGCTCCAGGAGGCTTGCGACAATGTGGCTAAGCTCAGCCATGAGCTCGATCAGTGGGAGCTTCAGCAGCTTTTGGCTGGCCCCTACGACAAAAAAGGAGCGGTGCTGACCATCAATGCGGGGGCGGGTGGCACCGATGCCCAGGATTGGGCGGAAATGCTGCTGCGGATGTATACCCGTTGGGCGGAGCGGCAGGGCTATGGCGTTCATTTGGTAGAAATGTCGGAGGGAGAAGAGGCGGGGCTGAAGTCTGTTGCCCTGGAAATTACCGGGCGCTATGCCTTTGGCTATCTGAAATCTGAGAAGGGCACCCATCGGCTGGTGCGAATTTCGCCCTTTAATGCCAACGGCAAGCGCCAGACCAGCTTTGCCGGGGTGGAGGTGATGCCGATTTTGGATCAAACCGTCGAGCTAGATCTTCCCGAAAAGGATTTGGAAATCAAGACTTCCCGATCCGGCGGGGCGGGGGGCCAAAACGTGAACAAGGTGGAAACGGCGGTGCGGATTACTCACCTGCCCACGGGCATTTCCGTGCGCTGCACCCAGGAGCGGTCCCAACTGCAAAACCGCGAAAAGGCGATGGCCATCCTCAAGGCCAAGCTGTTGATTATCGCCCAAGAGCAGCACGCCCAGGCCATTGCCGAAATTCGCGGCGACATGGTGGATGCGGCCTGGGGCACCCAAATTCGCAACTATGTGTTTCATCCTTACCAAATGGTCAAGGACTTGCGGACAGGGGTAGAAACCACTGCCATTACCGACGTGATGGATGGTGAGCTGGAAGCCTTTATCCAAGCCTATCTGCGCCAGGAGAACCAAATGCTGCAAGAGCAAACGGTTTAGGAGTTTAGCCATCCTTGTCGATTCAGGCCAATTTAGCGTTAGTCCCACCGAGGGAATTGATCCACTGGAACACACCGCAGGATGCACCGCCCAAGTCTCTGGGCAATGCCAGCGATTGGCAGACCCAAGGGCGAAGTGCCCCACGATCACCGATAATGGAAATCGACGTGTAACGTTTTGTGAATCATGCCTTTTCCCAACAATCTCACCACCCTAGACGGTACCCCCCTATCTCCCGCTGTGCTGGAAAATAAAGTCATTCTGTTTGTAAACGTAGCCAGTAAATGCGGCCTCACCCCCCAATACAGCGACCTCGTAGAACTGGACACCGCCTACGGTTCTCGCGGGCTGGTGATTGTGGGTGTGCCCTGTAACCAGTTTGGGGCTCAAGAACCGGGTACCCCCGAAGAAATTAAGGAATTCACCAAAACCAAATACGATGTCGATTTCACTCTGCTCGAAAAGCAAGAGGTAAATGGCCCCAACCGTAGCCCTCTGTATCAATTCCTAGTAGGCGATGGCCCCGATATCGGCTGGAACTTTGGCAAATTCCTGGTGGGCCGCAATGGTGAAGTCATCGCCCGCTTTGAGCCCAAAACTCCCCCCAACGATCCCGACCTCAAAGCTGCCATCGAAGCGGCCCTAGGCTAAAGAAAGCCACGTCTACACGGCTGTTTTCTGGGCCTTAACCGCTCGTAGTGTAGATTGAGCATCATAAAGTAGAACCCAGTACCGGAAGGTGGCTTCGCTGGGTTCTACTTGCCGAAATCTGAGAGGGTTCAGATTTTGTGTATAGTCAATTCAATAATTAACAGAACCGTTTAACGACTTCATCCAGGCTCAGGTCAGGCTGCTCCGACCGTTTTCGCTTCATCGAGCCAAAGGTCTTCTCAATCGGGTTGAGATCTGGGGAATAGGGCAGCAGGAATAAGAGGCGTGCCCCTGTCGCTTCAATCAACTCTCGACTGCGCTGCGACT
>JBBAWV010000113.1:0-15325 GCA_040396995.1 Nodosilinea sp.
CCCCTCTCCCCCTCTCCCCCTCTCCCCCTCCTCCGCCCCCACCCACGCTTCGGAAATCCGCTTTAGCCACGTCACCTTTGGCTACAAGGCCGAAGAACCCGTTCTTAAAGACCTCACCTTCACCATTCGTCCCGGCGAAAAAGTGGCGCTGGTGGGGCCAACCGGGGCGGGTAAAAGCTCGATTATTCGCCTACTCTGCCGTTTGTACGACATCAACAGCGGATCGATTTTACTGGATGGGGTAGACATTCGCGACCTGCCCCAGGCGGAACTACGGCGGCGCATGGCGGTAATTTTGCAGGACGGATTCTTGTTTGCCGGAGACGTGAAAAGCAACATCACCCTAGGGGAGGACTACCCCCTAGAGGCGGTGATCGACGCGGCGAAAAAGACCAACATCCACAGCCTGATCGAGCAACTACCCCAGGGCTACCACACCGAACTGCGAGAACGGGGGGCCAACCTCTCCGGGGGGCAAAAGCAACTTCTCGCCTTTGCCCGTGCCGCCATCCGCGATCCCGGCATTCTCGTCCTCGACGAAGCCACCGCCAACCTCGACGTGGGCACCGAGGCCATGATTCAAGACGCCCTGGAACGTCTGCTGGAGGGCCGCACCGCCATCATCATTGCCCACCGCCTTTCCACCATCCGCAACGTAGACCGCATCCTCGTCCTTAAATACGGCGAACTGGTGGAACAGGGCACCCACGACGAACTCCTCGCCCTCGATGGTCTCTATTCCAGCCTCTATCGTCTGCAAATGTTGGGGGTTTAATCGTAACCGCCTAGGCTCCCTCAGATCTGGCGGCGACAACGTTCTCCAGGGCACCAATGCCCTCAATTTCCACCCGCACTTGGTCGCCAAGGGCGAGGGGGCCAATCCCAGCCGGGGTTCCGGTCAGGATCACATCACCGGGCAGCAGGGTCATGATGTGGCTGATGTAGGTCACCAACTGTCCAGGGTTGAAAATCATCGTTTCAATCGAGGCGGACTGTACCGGGTCGGGGTTGTTGTTCAAAAAGGTTTGCAGGCGGGCAGCGGAGCTAATTTCCCGCACAATCCACGGGCCGAGGGGGCAAAAGGAATCAAACCCCTTGGCCCTTGTCCATTGGCAATCGTGTTTTTGCAAATCGCGGGCAGTCACGTCGTTGGCAATGGTGTAGCCCCAGATTTTGGATTGGGCCTCCTCTAGGGGCACCTGGGCGCAGCGCTCACCGATGATCAGGGCCAATTCGCCCTCGTAGTCTACCTGTTTAGATTGGGGCGGGTAGTAAATGGTGGCCCCCGCCGAGGTGACCGTGGTGGAGGGCTTGAGAAAGATCAGGGGTTCTGGGGGGGGCGGTGTGCCCATTTCGGCGGCGTGGTCGGCATAGTTTTTGCCCACGGCCACCACCTTAGAGGGGGCGCAGGGGGCCAGAATGGTGTATTGAGCGGGCAGCAGTTCCGCCTCTGTGGGTCGTCCCTGGAGCCAAGGGGGCGCATCAAGCACCTGCACACGTCGATCGGGATGAAGCAAACCGTAGTGGAGCTGCCCAAGGTGGGACTGAACTCGAACGTAGCGCTGCGCCATAATACTTGCTAAATCTTGATATAATTGTAGATCCTTGTCTTTACGCTAGCCGCAAGACTCCTAGCCCCTAGACCATCCTAGGGAGGCTGCTAGGGGGGAATAAAGGCTGTTTTCAAGGGTGTAAAGGCCATTTTTGTCCATAAGGAGCCTCCATGAAATCATACATGTACGAAACCATGTACATTTTGCGTCCCGATCTCAATGATGAGATCGTCGATGCCACCATCGGTAAATATCAAACCATGCTCAAGGATCAGGGCGCTTCCATTCTGGAAACCCAGCACCGGGGCAAGCGTCGTCTAGCCTACGAAATTGACCGCAACCGGGAAGGGATTTATATCCAAATGAACTACACTGGCCCCGGCGAAATTGTGGCTCCTCTAGAGCGGGCCATGCGCTTGAGCGACGATGTGATTCGCTTTTTGACCGTTAAGCAAGAAGCCGATGCGCCCGTTGCCGAAGCCGTTGCTGAAGCCGAATAGCCTCTGGTTGTCCTCTGTGCCTGTGCCCTAGAGCCCTGGGTTTCGTCTATAAGTGCGGCCCATTAGCGTTTTCTGGCTGGGGAAGGTGAGAAGCCACAGTTCCTTTAGGGCTGTGGCTTTTTTGCGGCCCTCGGCCCCCAGGCGTTGTCAACAAGTCTGCCCCGATTCCCATCTAACGTAGGGGCGAGGTTTTCTTGCCCGCTGGGGCTGGGGACAAGCCAGCTAGATTTAGCCCAAAACAGGTGTGCCGATTTTAGCGACAGGTGCTACATTAGCAGCACTTTGGCACAGCCCTGGGTGAGGGATCACGCCATTGCCCAGGGGAACATTGGCCAAAACGCCCACCCTAGGCTGAGTTGCGGGCCAGGGGGGCCAGGGTCAAGGCCCAATGGGGCCGTAATTCAAACACATTGGTTCGTTAGTTGGATGGGAGTAGTCTTGTGGCGCAGTCTCCGTACACAGATAGAAATGAGCAACAGGCCGAGGTGGCTCGCCTCACTGCTGAGCTAGAAATTCGCGATCAGTTGGTTCAGCAGCTTTCCCAGGAGCTTTTTCGACTGGTGAAGGGCAATGCCGGGTTTATGCCCAGCCCCGAGGTATCTGAGCAGCACCAGGCCGAAGTTCGCGCCCTGCGGGATCAACTGCGGGGGGTGGAAAAGCAAATTGACTTTTACCAAGGGCAGCTAGAGGAACGGGATGCCGAGGTGGTGCAACTGCGCCAAACGGTACAGGAACTCACCGACCGCTCTCGTATGTTGGAGCAGGTAGTACAAGAACTACCCACGGTCTATCGCCAGAAATTTTCCGAGCGCCTCACCACCGTGAAGCAACGGGTGGCCGAACTTCAGCGGGAGAACCGCCAGCTCCAGGCCGAATTGCAGAGCGTTACCTATCGCCTCGCCATGCGCACCCGCCGGAGCCAGCGCCTAGAACTACCCGCCCTCAGCCAGGAGGGGATGGACGGACTCTCCCTTCCTTCCTTTGGCAGCGCCAGCGCCTAAACCGTTGGCTCCAAACGCCCCTCGGCTCAGCCTGCTAGTAGGCGGGTTGGTCGGGCAGGGGGGGACGCCCTGGGGTAAGGGGGCTAAGTTGTCCGGTATAGACCAAGGTTTGGCGTAGCATGGTAACCACCTCGGCCCGTGTGGCGTCTCGATTAGGTTCTAGGCGCTTGGGGTTGGGGTGGTTGACCACCAGATTAGCCTCTAGGGCGGTGATTAAGGCCGTTCTGGCCCAAGGGGGCACCTGATCCGCATCGAGATAGCCCTGCAACACCCGCTCTGGGCTGCTGCTAGATTTGAGGTTAAGGCCGTTGGCGAGGGCCAGCATGACCTGGAGACGAGTGACCTTGGCTTCCGGGCGGAAGGTGCCATCGGGATAGCCCGTCAGAAAACCCATGGCGATGGCCGATTGGATGTGCTGGATAGCCCAATGGTTGGGGTCAACATCGCCATAAACGGTGGATGGGGCCATCTGGGGCGACAGGACAAAGAGGTGACTGAGTTGGGTGGCAAACTCGGCCCGCGTCATCGGGTCATTCGGGCGGAAGGTGCCGTCTGGGAAACCCTTAATCAGGCGTCGCTGGGCGAGATCTTCCAAAATGGGAGCCACCCAGGCGGCTTCATCGCTATCGCTAAAGTAGGGGCGAGGTGTCTGGCTGGGCGCATCGGGCCACACCTCCTGGGGCGGGAGCGGCTGGGGTAATAGCAGTGGCGGAATCTCTAGGGGCGGGGAGGACGGCGTATGTAGAGAAGACAGCCTCCTCAAGGGATTGGGTAAACCGGGAACGATCACCTGGTCAATGGGACTCTCCAGTCTGGGGGCCACTTGGCTTTGGGCACTGAGGCTCTGCCAACGCCAGACAAAGCCAGTTATTCCTGTACTCAGGCCCAACAGCAAAATGAGTGTGATGGGTTTTGGGTGAAGACCTCGCTTCAGGATTGGCCGGGACGGCATGGGCACCCCCCAAAGAACACGCAAGCTAAGGCTAGCGTAGATTGTGGAGTTTGGCGTTATTGGGTTGGAGTCTCGTCAGGTTTTGTTGGGCCATACGCCCCCGATCATTGCCCGCAGTCTATACAATGGGACTCCAAAGGGTGCCAAAGGTGAGAAAGGTTTTCAATCGCGCTCTATTCATCGCGTATAGTCTATAGGTAACAATGATCCAACGTTTCAATGGCCAAAAAAGCATGAAACAGCGTATCGGGCAACTTGCAGTCTTCACGATGGCCGCGATGGTGGGGGGATGGTTCACGGTTTTTCCCCAGGGAGGCGCGACAGAAGCCATGGCCAGACCTGCCAGCGGTCAGCCCGATAGCCGTTCTACCGCCATTTCATCCACAACCCCATCAGTTTATTTGCCCCAGGCTCCGGTGTTGATGCAAGGGGTGGTGGCTCCTCTGAACTCTCTGCGTTTGATGAAGCGAGCCTTAGCTAAGGCCGGAGACGCCTCAGCCCTGGTGGATCTGCCGCTGCTTGCTATCCTCAACGAACCGCTGAAAACCACCGGACTTGGCCCCATCCAAATTGGTATGACCCTGGACGAGCTAGAGGAAATTGGTCTGCCCCCCATTCCCCTAGAAGGCAGTGGCGATGGCGTGTGTCAGTACTATCGAATTAAGGGCAATAGCGAACCCATTGGGCTAATGGCCATTGACGGTCGAATTCTTCGCATTGATGTGTGGCCTGGTAGCATCATCGAAACCCGGAGCGGCGCAAAAATTGGCTCTACAGAGGCCGACCTCATCCGCATCTATGGCAATCGACTAGAGGCCATCGCCAACCCCATTACCCTTGGAAAAACCATCGTCTTTACACCGCAAGACCCCGGTGAAGACCTATTTCGCCTTGTGTTTGAAACCGATGATCGAGGCGAAGTTGTGCAGTACCGAGCTGGCCAATTTCCGTCGGTAACTTGGCCAGGAGGGTGTTTATAGAACAGGAATGTTCATAAAGTTAGCCTTGGCAAGATACGCCTAGACGCATTGGTTTAACGCATCGGTTCATCTCGAACTTCGGTTGCTTTGGCGCACCAGCCAGTAGCTGATGGAAAGGGCCAAAATCGCTAGGGCAAGGCCAATCAGCGAGATTCCAGATACTTTTTCGAGGTCGAGAATAATAATCTTCCGACCCACTGCCGTTAGGGCTGTAGCAATCACCAATTCCACCTGCACCACATGGCTGCGAATGTAGCCTGTGATGTTTTCCAGAATCTCAAGGGCAATCAGCACACTGAGGAAGAACCCGAAGATATCCATCACGGGTTGTCCCAAAAACGTGCCGGGACTGGTGGTAAAGATGGATAGCGTCATCACCAGGCCCAGATCAATCACTAGGGCGATGATGACGATAACCATGCCTAGGGAAAGGACTTTGGCAATGCTGCCCTCAAACTGATGAAGCCGTTTGAGGAAGATATCGTTGCTAAATTGCCTGAAAATCTGTCTAGCCCAAGAAGTCATGGATACAGGGGGTTTAGGAGCGCAAAACAGTCTGAGACCTAGACGATTTTACCGGATTGGGTAGACCTATCGTGGCTTTCTAGAGGGCGCTTCCCTGTAATTCGGTTAATCCTTGGAATTGAGTGGGGCATGGGGCAGGCACGACCTGCACCGCACAGGCTTTTAGCTCTGGCTGAAGGGAAAAGGGGCAGGCTTCGGGGTGGGTGAGGGCGTTGCATTCGGCGGCTTCGGCCCAGAGAGCGCCCCAGTGCATGGGCACAAACAGGGTGCCGGGGCGAATGTTTTTTGTCACCAATACGGGTAATTGGGCGGTGCCACGGGCGGATCGCACCTCTACCCAGTCTTGATCCGCCAGATGGAGCCGTTCGGCATCGCGGGGGTGCATTTCTAAAAAGGGCTGGGGGTGCATTTTTTGAATTTTGGCGATGCGTCCGGTGCGGGTTTGGGTGTGCCAGTGGCCATAGAGCCGCCCAGTGGTGAGGACGAAGGGGTAGTGGTCATCGGCGGGTTCGGCGAGGCCTTTTTCGTGGAAGGGCACAAAGCGGGCGCGGCCATCGGGGTAGCTGAAACGGTGGTCGGTGTAGAGACGTTTGTCGTGCTTATCGGGGGCTGTATCGGCGGGGGTGTCAGGGGTTTCCTGAATTGGACAGGGCCACTGGATCGGGCTAGTCGCTAGGTTTTCGTGGCTAATCCCCGTCATATCGCAGGGGCGACCTTGGGTGATTTGGACAAATTCCCGGTGAACTTCGGCACTGGTCAGGAACTTGAACTGATCGGCAAAGCCCAGACGACGACCGACTTCAGCAAAAATCTCCCAGTCGGCGCGGGCTTCCCCCACCGGGGGGCGAAAGGCTTGGCACAGGGTGACGGTGCGCTCGGAGTTGGTCATGGTGCCTGTTTTTTCGCCCCACTGGGCCGCAGGCAACAGCAGGTGGGCATAGGCGGCGGTTTCCGTGGGGTAGTAGGCGTCTTGGTAGACGGTGAAGGGAGAACGTTGCAGGGCGGCTTTGGTGCGGTTCAAATCCGGCAGGCTGACCGCTGGGTTGGTGGCGGCGATCCACAGCAGGCCCACTTGGTCATGCTCGAGGGCTGGGATCATTTCCCCTACCGACAGGCCACGGGTGGGGGAAATGCGGCCTTCCGGTAAACCCCAAAATTGCTCGACTTCCTGGCGATGCTGGGGATTTTTTACCAGGCGATATCCCGGCAAAATGTGGGCCAAGCCGCCTGCTTCGCGGCCTCCCATGGCATTCGGCTGTCCGGTGAGGGAAAACGGCCCCGCCCCTGGTTTGCCAATCTGCCCCGTCAGCAGGTGCAGGTTAATTAAGGAACACACCTTCGCCGTGCCCTCGGAGGACTGGTTCAGCCCCATCGACCACAGGGATAGGACGGATTGGGACTCGGCCCAGGTGCGGGCGGCGGTTTCTAAATCGGTTTCGGATATGCCGCAGCGTTCGGCCACAAGGCTAGGTTCGTAATGGCGCAGGACTTCGGTGTAGTCCTGAAAGCCCTGGGTGGATTGGTCGATGAAGCCCTGATCCAACGCGCCCCACGTCAGCAGTAGGTGGCCGATGCCGTTCAGCAGGGTGATGTCGGTACCGGGACGGATGGCCAGGTGTAGGTCGGCGGCCTGGGCGGTTTCCGTGCAGCGAGGATCGACCACAATCAGCTTGACCTGGGGGTTGCGCTTGTGGTGCTTGCGCAGACGATTAAAGACAATGGGGTGGCATTCAGCGGTGTTGGTGCCGATCAGGAAGGCGCAGTCGGTGAGATCCAGATCCCCATAGCAACAGGGTGGCCCATCGGAACCCAAACTCTGCAAATAGCCCGACACCGCCGAAGACATACAGAGCCGCGAGTTGGCGTCAAAATTGTTCGTTCCCAAGCAGCCCTTGATCAGCTTTTGGGCCACATAGTAATCCTCGGTCTGGAACTGGCCGGAGCCGTACATACAGACCCCATCCGGCCCCAGGGTATCCAGTACTTCGTGAATTCGACGGGTGATTGCCTCTAAGGCCACATCCCAAGACACCCGCTCAAAGGGCGCATCCAACGACTTCCGCAGCATCGGGTACAGCAGCCGATCCTGGTCGATGGATTCCGCCACCGTCGCCCCCTTCACACAGACCATACCCTGACTAGAGGGATGGGCGCGGTCGCCCCTAGTCTGCCAGCGCTGGGGAAGGGTGGGAGCCGTGGGATCATCGCTGGGCCGCTGGGGCTGGGGCACGACCTCCAGGCCACACCCAACACCGCAATAAGGACAGAGGGTTTTGTGAGGGGCCGTCATAGTTGCGTAGGAAAAAGGAGTTAGGTGACGTGAATGATTAAGACCCTAGGAAAGGGGGAAATCTTGTGATAGTCTGCGGTTATTAATGCAAACTGTGTGTCCCTGGCGCGAACGAGAGCGGCAGGGCATTTTTTTGTAGTTTTGTTCTCGCCGTAGGTTGGGTGGCGCGTTAGCAGAACCCAACTCAATCAAACTTCGCCACCCACAGTAGTTGTAGGTTGGGTGGCGCGTTAGCAGAACCCAACTCAATCAAACTTCGCCACCCACAGTGTTGCTGGTTCGCAATCAGCGTGATTTTGGGCTGAGGTCGGGTGAGTAGTAACTTCTGTTGTCCCTGGCGTTGGGTTTCGCTTCGCTACACCCAACCTACTAGCGCGTCATGTCTAAAATGTTGGGTCTAGTTTCTCTGGCAGAAGCTCTGGGTGGTGCATTGCTTCGCAAATGCACCCTACCGTTCTTCCGGCTCCCCTCGCCCCTCGTGGGAGAGGGGTTGGGGGTGAGGGGGCTATTCCATCGTCACCGAGACTGGACTACCGGAGGGATCCCCGCCGGAGCGGGGTTGGGCTTGGAAGTGTTCCATCAGCAGGGTTTTGAGGACATCGGGCAGTTCATCGCAGGGGATGCCCTGCATGACTTTTTCGCCCAGGTGGGCGTCTTTGCCAACCTTACCGCCCATGAAAATGTCTACACCTTCCAGGGTTTTGCCGTCCTTGCGGACTTTGGTGCCCATCAGGCCGATATCGGCAACTTGGGGTTGTCCGCAGGAGTTGGGGCAGCCCGTCCAGTGGATGCGGACGGGCTGGGGCAGGGTGAGTTCAGCATCCAGAGCCTTAGCGAGAACCTGGGCACGTTGCTTGGTTTCCACCAGGGCAAAGTTGCAGAATTGCGCTCCGGTGCAGGAGACCAGTGACCGCATCAGGGGGGATGGATCGATGGAGAACTTCTGCAACAGCGGTTCTTCCAGCAGCACCGGCAGGCGGTCATCGGGCACGTTGGGGAGGATCACGTTCTGCTCCACCGTCAGCCGCAGTTCGCCGTTGCCGTAGACTTCAGCCAGCCGAGCCAGTTCGTAGAAATCCTCGGCCCAGAGGCGACCCACGGGCACATGCAGCCCCACGTAGTTCAGCCCTGCCTGCTTTTGGGGATAGATGCCGATGTGATCGCGCTTGTCCCAGCCCATTTCGTCCTTTTCGGCGGCGGGGGTGAGGGGCTGGCCGTAGGCGGTTTCTACCTCGGTGCGGAAACGGTCTAAGCCCCATTCGTCGATCAGCCACATTAGACGAGCCTTTTGGCGGTTGCTCCGTGGGCCGTTGTCGCGGTAGACCTCTAGGATGGCGCGGCTGAGGGTGACCACGCTGTCATCGGCGGGCACCCAGGCATTGAGGGGAATGGCGGCTTCGCAACGACGGGCGGAAAAGAAGCCCCCCACCAGCACATTGAAGCCCAGAACGCCTTCCCGAAAGGCTGGGACAAAGGCAATATCATTAATTTCGGCGTGGATAGAATTGTCGCGCCCGCCCTCGATGGCGATATTGAATTTGCGGGGCAAATTGCTGAATTCAGGATTGCCCTGGCCGTTGCCCGTGATCATGTCCTGGAGTTTTTGCACCAATTCCCGCGTGTCGATTAACTCATCGGCATCGAGACCAGCGACCGGAGAACCCGTGATGTTTCGTACGTTATCCATGCCGGATTGAACCGACGTTAGCCCTGCCGCCTCTAGCTGCTGGAAAATATTGGGAATATCCTCCAGCAAAATGCCGCGAAGCTGAATATTTTGCCGGGTAGTAATGTCGGCACTGCCATCTTCGCCGTAGCGCTGAATAATGTTGGCCAAGGTGCGGGCTTGGCGACTGTCCATCACCCCGTGGGGAAGCCGCAGCCGCAGCATGAATTTGCCAGGGGTAACGGGCCGGAAGAAGATGCCTAACCACTTAAGGCGATGGGTTAAATCAGTCTCATCTACCGCTTCCCAGCCAATTTTGGCGAAATGCGCAAGATCGTGCCTGACCAGCAAGCCATCCTTTTCGGCCTTAAGCTTTTCAAACTTATTCTGTTTCGTGCTAGCGGCTTCGCTAGTCCTATCCATAGAAATCGTCACAGGCACACCGCCTTAAGAACAGTCAACAACACAATGGAAACCCGTCAACAAGCGACATTAAAATCTAGATTTCCGCAGATATATCCAGCGTTTCAATGTCATTCAAAGGGACAATTGGATAGATGGCGAAAGCACTAGTAAAGTAGATGGGAAATATTTTCCACCCCTAGAAAACTCTTTAAATCATTTCGCGACTTGCATTCTGCGACTTAGCGTAATTACCATAAACGGCGCATTTCCAAGGATTTTGTATCTCTCAATACGCTTTTGGGCGATCCATGCAGGTCATGCAAGATTCAATTGCGCGACCTGCATAGTTGTATACCGTCATCAGCTATCAATAGATACATGCGGACTGCGGGCACTGGCCCCGCGTCCCCGCGCAGTATTGCGGCGCATCCCACGCCGATAGGGAGAAAGGCTTTGCTAGATTTTGTTGACCCCTCGGCTCCATCCCAGGCTGGCCTCGCGTGCCAATCGGCTACTGGCCGTCCCCAGAGCGGGGTGGATTTGAGGCAGGGCAGCTTTGAGGATCGGTGGGAAGCCGCCAAGCAGATTCCCCGCCTGGGCGAGGCCGCGATTCCCGATCTGATCGCCATGTTGAGGGATGATACCCTGGCCTGGGAAACCCGCTGGTTTGCGGCCCGCAGCCTAGGCAGTTTTGACACCCCAACGGTGATTGCGGCCTTGATTGACGCCCTGGGCACCGCCGACGAGGATTTGCAGGCGGCCATTATCGATGCCCTCTGCCACATTGGCCCTAGCGCCATTGAAGCCCTCAGCAACCTGGTGGCCGAGTCGGCCTATCAAACCACAGCCATCGAAGCGCTTGCCCGCATCCCCCACCCTGCGACCCAGGCCCCCCTCGTTGCGGCTGTGGATCTGGCAACCGGAGCCACTCAGGCCAAGGTGATTGAAGCCCTGGGCCAGTTTGCAGATCTCGACCTGTTGCCGATTTTTACCGAGGCCGTTCAAAATAAGGCGTCATCGATGCGGCTGGCGGCTTTGCAAGGGTTGATTCGTCTTAGAACGCAGGTGGATGAATCGTGCTGGGTGGTGTGGATTCAGCCGTTGGTGGAGGATGTGAACCCTACCGTGGCTCAGCGGGCGATCCATGCCCTCGGACGCACTCCTAGCCTAGCCGCCACCCGGACGCTCCAAGGGGTACTAGAGGCCATACATACCCCAGAACTGCTCAAAATAGCCGCTTCCCAGGCTCTCGCATGGCAGGGTACCGCCGCCGCACTAGGGGTTTTGATTCAAACGTGGGACACCTTGGGCCAAGATACTCGCATCTCCCTGGTGCAGGGGCTATCCCAGATTACCCACCCTGGCCTGAAAGCGCAGATGATCGCGCCAGTACAACAATGGCTAAACACAATTCCAGCGACGGCAGGCCACAGTCTCCTACGCCGAAATTTAGTGATGTTGCTGGGGCAAATTGGCGATGATGCGGCCCTCTCCACCCTGCAAACCCTGAGCCAGGATGCCGATGCGGGGGTTCGTTTCCACGCCGAAGCGGCCCTGCGATCCACTCCCGCCCTAAAGCAACCTGAGTTCGGGTTAGGCCAAAAACTTCAATCGTGAAGCGATCTGCTTTCAGTCGTGTTGTTGGCCCTCGCCCTAAATCCCTCTACCCATGGGCGAGGGATTTAGGGCGAGGGTTTTCAAGGCATTGGGTCACTGAGGTGATCCCAAACTGGGGTTAAAGCAGGGGGCTAGGGTTCGGATTTGACCTGAATTGGTCTAGCCGTGCTTAATCCTGGGATTTACGCTGGCTGGGGCGGCTGCGTTGCAGGTTGTAGCGCTGGGCCTTAGACAGCTTGCGGGCGCTGGCAATGTCTCCCTCGCTATACCGAGCTTCTAGATCCTCCAGGGCGATACTTTCCTCTGCCAGCATGGCCGATGGAGGGCAAGCGGCCATAAAGGTTTGGGCATTTCTGAGGGAAGCCATGGCTTGAACGCGATCCCCCCGGTCACTATACTGAATCGCCTCCTCCCTAGCTCGTGCTGCCATCAGCAGGGCTACCTGTTCCTGCACGTCGGCCACAGCCGGGAAGTCGCCCATTTGTTCGGCCTTCACCACGGGCATCGAGAAGGAGGCACGCAACACCTGGCGTTTGGGCTGGTTGGGGTCATCCCAGGCAAGGCGGATGTCGCACAGATCTGTGGTGGCCTCTAGAGCGGGAATTTGTAGCCGCATCACCACGTTGATGGGGCTTCCTAAGACCAGGTTAGGCAGCTTGTAGCGCTGGGTAGAGGTGAGGTCGAAATCATTCAGCACATCCTTCACCACCGCCCCGTGTTTGGGTTTCAGGCCCAGACTAACCCGGTGGCCCACCGTGGCCGAGAGCCCATTCAGTTCCGTTTGAAAAATATCAGGCAGTTGCTTCGGAGATTCAATATGGTAAAAATTGCCGTCGCCGCTGCGGGCCATGGCCTCCATCAGGTCTTCGCTGTAGTCGTTGCCAACGCCGAGGGTGGTGGTGCTCACGCCCCGCTGGGAGAGGCCGTGGACATCGGTGGCAATGGTGTCGGGGTTGGTTTCGCCCACGTTGGCCAAGCCATCGGACAACACCAGCACCCGATTGAGGTGATCATTATGGAGATAGCTGCTCACCTGGAGTCCACTTTGTAACCAACCCTGGTGGAGGGCTGTGCAGCTCCCGGCCTGAATTTGGCGAATTTTAGCCAGAATTGCGTTTTTATCCGTGGCCAAGGTACTAGGGACGAGGACGTTCACATCGCTATCAAACATCACCACACTGACCCGGTCACTAGGTAGCAAATTTTCCACCGCAAAGCAGGCGGCTTGTTTGGCATAGTCCAGTTTGGCACCGCTCATGGAGCCAGAGCAGTCGATAGCCAGCCCCAAATTCAGCGGGGGCCGATCTGTGGTGATTTCAACTTCCGGCGGCGTGACGCGAATCAGCACATCCAAGGTTGTCGAACGGTGGGCGGCAACGGCCCCATGCATGGGAATGACCGTGATGGTGGGTTGAGGAGCAGCGGTAGTCATGGGGGTGTTCTCCGGTTAGGCGGGGATGGTTTAGCAGACAGCGGGTGAGAAGACGATGGATTTGGACTAGACGAAGACGGGCTAGACGGGGACTGTGTTAGTGCTTGGGCAATCAGTTGCAGCAGGGCGTCCCGCTCCTGGGGGGTGGTGGGATATCTAAAGTCTTCCCGAATATGGAGTTCCAATCCCTCCAGCAAGGGGTGACGCACCCAGCGAGAGGCGGTTGGAGGCGAAGGGGGGGCCGACGGGGGAGCAGCGGGTGAGGACGAAAAGGTCATTGGGGCCAGGAACGCAGGGGCCGATGGCTCAGCAGACCGGGCTTGTACCTTGGCCAAAAACGCCAGGGCCGGATTTGCCACTTCCACGGTTAACTGAGCACCGCCTTGTAGCAGTACCTCCAGGTCGTGATTGGTTTTATGGGAAACCAGTTGCCCAATGGCACCAGAACTGTACCCCTCCGCCAGCAGCCGCCGTAACACCAATAGCTGCAACAAATGACGATAGGTATACCGCGCCTCTCGCCCCTGCTTGAGGGGTTTATCCAGCAGGCCGCTGGTGCTGTAGTGGCGCACTAATCGAGCATTGACGGTCTCTTGTATCCGACTCTCTGCACCACCGTCGGGCAAGAACTGGGGTAGAAGTTGATTGGCCACTTCCACAAAGTCATCCAAGGCCCATTGGGTATCTTGGTCAGCAAACCGCTGAAGTTGGTGCATGGCTCTAACTTAATTTAGTCAATCTAAATTGTCAATAACAACTTGGATTGTCATTGCTGATTCGACACAATTTGTCTTGGCGTTGGCTTAACTTGCGTTTTTGGAATAGTGAGCCTGCAAGACGTCGGCGTACAATTTGGCTGATTTGATTCTCACGACTTCATCCCCACGACCTAGAGTTTGGAGGCTGGCTACCCATGCAAAGTTCTGATCTCAATCGCCGCACTTTTTTAGCAACCTCCTTGAAGGCCTCTCTGGCTGTAGCCCCTGCCGTTATGCTGTCTTCTCATCCCCTAGAGACCCTGGCGGGAACTCCAGGTAAGCAAGTCTTTTCCATCCTCCACACCAACGACATGCACTCCAACGTCGTCGGGGTGGGGCCATTGCGGGACTACACGCCCCTGAAACTGGGGGAGGACCAAACCAAGGGCGGCTATGCCCGTCTAGGCGCGTTGATTGCCCAGCGCAAGGCCGAACTAGGGCAACTTGGCCCGGTGCTAGTGCTGGATGCCGGAGACTTTAGTATGGGCACTGCCGTGGCGGCGGCCTGTCGGGAACTGGGGGCCGAACTGCAACTGATGGCCCAAATGGGCTACGACGCCACCACCTTCGGCAACCACGAGTTTGACCTAGGGCCGGACGGCTTGGGCAAGGCGCTTAAGCGGGCGGCGGATGCGGGTGAGGTTCCAGCCATTGTGGTGACGAACAGTGATGTCAGTGCCGATTCTGAACGCTTAACCGATCTTCAGGACATGGCCCAGAAAGGGGTGCTGCGGCCCTACCAAGTGATTGAGCGGGGAGGGCTGCGGTTTGGGCTGGTGGGCATCATTGGCTACGACGCCTTTAAGTATGCGGCGGATGTGGGAGAAGTGGTCTTTGGGGATCCCATTGAAACCGCCAAGGCCGCAGCGCAACGGCTAAAGCAACAGGAAAAGGTCGATGTGGTGATTGCCCTCAGCCACGGCGGCGTGGTGAAGCGACCCGATGGGTCGTTCCAGGGGGAAGACCTGAACTTGCTGGAGGCCATCCCAGAGTTGGGCGTGGTGATTGGTGGTCATACCCACAGCGAACTGCGAGAGCCGCTTTTGGTGGATCATCGCCCTGTGGTGCAGACCGGAAAGTATGGCGAACACCTGGGCGAACTGGTGATCAGCCTAGAGAATGGCCGCGTGACGGTAGAGTCCTATCGGCTGATTCCGGTGGATGACCAGATTTTGGGCGATCCCGCCATTCAGGCCAAGGTAGAAAGCGTCCTGCGACAGTCGGGAGACATCACCTTTGCCCCACGGGGCTATGCCACCACCCAACCCCTGGTGATGATCACCGAAGACTGGCCCATGGACTACGCAGACATTGAATCGGGCACCCCCCTAGCCAACGTGGTGACAGATGCCCTACGCCTCGCCACCAACAGCCAAATTGCCTTCACCGCCAACGGTGCCATCCGGGCCGGACTGACCCAGGGCAAAACCGGAGTGCAAACGGTATACGACATCTTTACCCTCGCCCCCCTCGGCAACGGCATTGTCGATCCCACCGCTGGCAGTGCCATGGTTCAGGGCTATTTCACGGCAGCGGAAATCAAGAACATCCTAGAATTTCTCCTGCTTGACGACCCCAACCATCCGGGCGAATACTACCCCAGAACGTCGGGCCTGCGGTTTTACTACGACCCCCGCCGCCCCCGG
>JBBAWV010000114.1:0-14658 GCA_040396995.1 Nodosilinea sp.
GCCCAGCAAGAGGAGGCCGAAGCGCTAAGTCAAATTCATCCCTACCAAGCTGTTTCTTGACACCTGTTTTTAGGAATATTCAGCCAAGATAATGTAGGGTGCATTCGCGAAGCAATGCACCAAAGCCCACACATAAAGAAACCCCCAATGGGTGCGGGATGAGGTGGCCGAGATGGTGGTGCATTGCGGCAAAAGAAGGGTATACCGCAGGGACAGAAAATAGTGGTGCCGCGAATGCACCCTACGGGCTGACGGTAGTAGAGGCGAGTCCAGCCTGGGATGAGGCCATCCGGCTGCTGAGGTTTTGGGCCGAAAATTCTTTCACAATGCCAAAGTCGATGAGGCACAGCACCCCATCCTGGCGGCGAATCATGTTTTCGGGCTTGATATGGGGGGAGAAGCATTCAGGTGCATTTGCCCTTAGATTACCCAGCCCGTGGGCAAGAATTATCCCTAGCGCACTTCTCTAATTGCCCATGTAAGATTCGCCCGATAGCCACAACAGCAGCCACAAACCCACGATAGAGGCCATCCACAGCACCAGCAGACCATAGACCACCAGGGCACAGATTTGTAGCACAAGGCGGGTTTTGGTGTCGCTGGGCGGGCTGGGGTGCTGTCGTTACTGGCGGAGATCTAGGGTGGTGGAAATGACCAGAATTAGGGTGGAAATCGCCGCAATCACCCATCCCACCAGCCATGCCAGCACATTTTCTCTGCCGATCAGCGTTACCACAAAGGCCAGCCCCATCGTAAACGGAGAGTTAGCCAGTCGTTGGGCCATGGTGCTCCTTCAACCTACTGTGGGGAGGGGATCAACTGTCTACCTAAGATATAGTTGCTTCAGTTTAGTTTGAGAATCCCGAAAGTCTGTTAGAGCTTGACTCTCTGCGGCTAGGCAGTCTCATCTTTAATTGAATCAACTATCATCCAGGAATCTGGCACAGTCTCCCTTCACCACGGGGGCTATCTGGCTAGCATAAAGCCACCTGTATCACCTGCATCAACCGGAGGATTCTCTGTGAAACGGGCACTTGCACTGGCCTTACCCACGCTGCTAATCGGTGGAGCGATAGCTGTACCCCTGCCTAGCCTCAATGGTTGCACGATGATGGCCTGGGCCACCGAAGTTCGCACCTTTGGCCGCGATGGGGAATCTGGGCGAGACGGACGCCCTGGCCAGGACGGACAGCCAGGCATCGCCGCTAATATGATCGCTGATGGCAACCCAGCCAGTTTCATCCTTTCGGGCACAGCGGGGAGCGAAGGGGAAGACGGCGAAGCGGGCTATCGGCCCCGCTGCGAAAGCCAGCCTAGGGATGTGGCCTACGACTTGCAAGCGGCCCACGGCGGCGATGGGGGCAGCGGCGGACGGGGCGGCGATGGCGGCAACGGCGGTGATTTAACCATTTACTACCGGGATGTAGCCCAGCTTCAGCGACTTTCGGTAACCTCTATCGGTGGCCAGGGTGGACGAGGGGGGCGGGGTGGACAGGGCACCCTGGGCTGTCGATGCCGGGTGTATCGATGGGAGCAGCAAACCTGCACGGGCACCCCAGGGCAGAGCGACTATCGCTGCGAAACCCGCCGCTATGAATGCGAGGACGGTGACGATGGCGACTCAGGACTCAATGGCCCCGATGGTCGCACTGGGGAGGATGGGCAACTGTGGCTCGTTAATCAGCTTGAGCCGCTACAGCCAGAAAACCCCTCCCAATCCACACGGTTGACGGCCTTTGCCACCCAGCCCCTCGCCCTATCGCGCAACCTATGGGAGACCCGCACGGGGGCCAACTTCCTGCTGGCGATGGGTTCGCGGGTGCGGGATAGCTACCAGATCTACACTGGGCGGGTGGAAGGTACGGTGCAGCTCAATTGGCAGGCCCAGCGACCGATTAACCTCTTTGCTACGGAAAGCGTGACCACCGAAATTCAGCCCGATGGCACCCTAGCAGCCACGTTTTCGGAGAACCTCTGGGCCGACTACAGCACCCAAATCGACGGTAATGCCATGATCCTAACCATCAACCGAGCCGCCCTTCGCCGGGATGTGACCCGACTGGCCTGGGGTGGCACCCAGGGTAATGGCCCCAACCTAAAGGCCGTTGTCCTAGATTTGGGGGGCGAGTCGGCCTTTGTGGATACCCAGTTCCACATCACCCTAAAAACCACCACCGACAACCTAGGGGATAGCCGCCGCCCCCGCTACACCACCGCCTACGAAGGCGCGCTGCCCGCTGAAGTCGTGACCCTAGCTAATAATCGGTTTGAGCTGGCCCTCGGACAACTATCCATCGAGGCCCGTGCCCTGCGTCCCGGCACCTATGCCCAGTTGGAAATTACGGCCCTGCGTTCCCTAGGCGGCCAATCCGCCGAGCAAACCCTGACTTGGCAGGGGCAACTCTAGCAGTCAAAACTGCCAATTTTGTCCTCCAAACAAAGGGCTTGGGCACCGCCCAGGGTAGCGAGGAACAAAGCTTTGAAGGCCGACAGTTTTTGGCCGCGCAGTTGGGCTACCTTGTAGGCTTCGTTAGTGGTGTGCAACATCGAAAAACTGGTGCCTGCGTCCACGTCCGTCCCTAGGCAGACTTTGACGGGATGCTCGGCGGATTTGGACTGCTCGATGCGGAACAATCCGCTACCCAAAAGCAGGTTGGAGGTGGGACAAAAGGAGATAGCGGCTTTGGCCTGGGATAGGCGACGAAATTCCTCATCCGTAAGCTGAACGCCGTGGGCAAAAATGGATCGCTCCCGCACTAGGCCCGTTTGGTCATATACATCTAAATATCCGTCGTACTGGGGAAATAGCTCCCGAATCCAGGCCACCTCGTTCACGTTTTCTGATAAATGGGTGTGCAAATACACGTCGGGAAATTCATCCAGCAAACGGGCCGCTGCCTTCAGTTGGGCCTCGGTAGGCGTTGCCGCAAATCGAGGGGTCACGGCATAGAGAAGCCGCCACCTACCCTGCCATTTTTCAATCAGCGCCTTGGATGGCTCGCTGGGGGCGGAGTTGCTTCACCACCCAGCAGGGCTGGCCAGGACCAAGGCTAATTCTCGTCGGTGGTTGTCGGTGGGGTCGAGTTGATACCGGACTTGCGCCGCAAGGCATCGTATTACTGGGGCACCTCCGCCACTACTACGGGCGACTGGCTCAGCATCTCCAGGGCGGCTTGGTATTGGGGGTCGGCCTCGGTGGCGATGGTGTCGCGGGTGAGGGGCACACTTTTGACGATGCGGTCGGGGGTAATGCCGAGGCGGTTGATGTCGTGGTGGTCGGGGGTTTCGTACTTGGCCACCGTCACCGCAAGGCCCGCCCCATCGGGTAGGTCAAACAGGGATTGAATCAGCCCCTTGCCGAAGGTGGTGCTGCCCACCAGTTTGGCGCGGCCATTATCCTGCAAGGCTCCGGCCAAAATTTCGCTGGCGCTAGCGGTGCCTTCGTTAACAAGAATGACCAACGGCGCATCGGTGAGGGCGTGGCCAAAGGCTTCAAAGCTGTCCAAAATGCCCTGGCGGTTGACGGTGTAGACAATCGTGCCCTCCGGCAGCCACAGCCGTGCAATTTCGATTCCCGCCTGGAGTAGGCCACCGGGGTTATTCCGCAAATCTAAAATAAAGCCCTCAGCCCCTTGATCGGTGAGGTTGCGAATGGCCCCGGCCACGCTCTCCGCCGCATTGCCGTTAAACTGGCTCAGCCGCATATAGCCCACAAGTTGACCACCGGGGGTCATGTCCATCTGGGCATAGACGGGGTTAAGGGTAATCACATCGCGGGTCAGCATCACCTGGCGGGAGGTAGTTTCCGCGTCACTTCTGACCTCTAGCGTTACCGTGGTGCCGCGCATCCCTCGCATTTTTGCTGCGGACTCATCCAAAGAAAGCTCCGTCGTGGCGGTGCCGTCAATGGACAAGATCAAATCCTTGGGCTGTAGGCCCACCTGTTCGGCGGGCGATCCTTCGATGGGCGCAATCACCCGCAGCCAGCCCGGATCGTCGTCCTTCGTAATTTGCAGGCCCACCCCGGTCAGTTCTCCGGCGGTGTTGGTTTGCAGGCTGTGGTACTGATCCGGCGGCAGCAGGCGGGTGTAGGGGTCGTCCAGATTGGCCAGCATCTCGCGGATGGCGTCGTAGGCTTCCTCGTGGGTGGCAAAGTTGCGCTTCAGGGCTCGCTGACGAATGAACCACCAGTTTTGATGGTTAAAGGTCTCGTCCACATAAGCCCGGTTGACGATGCGCCACACCTCCGCTATCAAGTCCTGATCCGAGGTCAGGGCGAAGGCGGGCCTTGCGCCCACGGCTCCAAACACTAGCCCACCGATACACAGTCCCAACACCAACAGCCGTAGCAGTGATCTCATAGTCCTCGCAAACCACGAACAAGATTGTTAAAGGGTAGTCTCACTTATATAGAGAAGGCTTCCCTCAGCATTGGAGATGAGCCTTGCCCCCAAACTAGCCATGGGCCAGCCGTGACCGAGCGACCGGAAATCGCCCTAGGTTGGTTGTACCTTACCTCAGGCACTTCCTATTGTTCATATTGACCGATCTCAGGGAAACCCGCCTAGGGCTTTTGGATTAAGCCTTTGAAAGAGAATGTAACGAAATATTAAAAAAGTGAAGCCCATCTCTCATCCAGAACCGGGCAAAAGTGCCAATTTAAGGCGTTTGGGGGCGATCTATGGCGTGTCATCCCCCGAAAAATCGGGTGAAACAACCGGGGCAAGGGTCGTTCTGCCGTTACGGCTATGTTACATTTTTCATTGATGGCAATTATTGATATATAGAGTTTCCCGCTTCATGTTTACCAAGCAAGTTACCGACTCTAAGGCCTATCAGTGGTTCAATGAGCGGCTGGAAATTCAGGCCCTAGCCGACGACATCTCCAGCAAGTACGTGCCTCCCCACGTCAACATCTTCTACTGTCTAGGCGGCATTACCCTCACCTGCTTCCTAATCCAGTTCGCCACTGGGTTCGCCATGACGTTTTACTACAAACCCACGGTAACGGAAGCGTTTAACTCGGTTCAGTACCTAATGACCGACGTCAACTTCGGCTGGTTGATTCGGTCTATCCACCGCTGGTCTGCCAGCATGATGGTGCTGATGATGATCCTCCACGTCTTCCGCGTGTACCTCACGGGCGGCTTCAAAAAGCCCCGCGAACTCACCTGGGTGACGGGGGTTATCCTCGCGGTGATTACCGTGACTTTCGGTGTAACGGGCTACTCCCTCCCCTGGGATCAGGTGGGATACTGGGCCGTGAAAATCGTGTCCGGTGTTCCTGGCGCTATCCCCGTGGTGGGCGGCACCGTTGTAGAACTGATGCGTGGTGGCGAAGCGGTTGGCCAAGCTACCCTCACCCGCTTCTACAGCCTGCACACCTTCGTTCTGCCCTGGGCGATTGCCGTGTTCATGCTGATGCACTTCCTGATGATCCGTAAGCAAGGCATCTCCGGGCCTTTGTAAACGAGGTCTAAGGAATTTTGGAAATCGGGATGAGGTACCCTGTCATGGATCAACTCATCCCACTCTGTTTAGGCTAGGGGAAACTCCCCGCTGTGTTTGCTGGGGCATGGCCTCACCTACTTTGTTGAGGCATGGCCTCACCTACTTTGTTGAGGCATGGCCTCACCTACTTTGTTTAAGAGGAGAACATTTGAATGGCAACCCTTAAGAAGCCGGATCTCAGCGATCCTAAGCTCAGAGAAATGCTCAAGCAGGGCATGGGCCACAACTACTACGGCGAACCCGCTTGGCCCAACGACCTGCTCTATATCTTCCCCGTGGTAATCCTGGGTTCCATCGCCTGCTGCGTGGCCCTGGCGGTGTTGGATCCTGCCCTTGTTGGCGAACCCGCTGATCCCTTTGCCACCCCCCTGGAAATTCTGCCGGAGTGGTACCTGTACCCCACCTTCCAAATCCTGCGGATTGTGCCCAACAAGCTGCTGGGTATCGGCGCGATGACGGCTATCCCTCTGGGGCTGATGCTGGTGCCCTTTATTGAGAGCATCAACAAGTTCCAAAACCCCTTCCGCCGTCCTGTGGCAACCACCATGTTCCTGTTTGGTACGGCAGTCACCCTGTGGCTGGGCATTGGGGCCACCTTCCCCATCCAAGAATCCCTGACTCTGGGCCTTTTCTAGGTTTTGGAATCATCGTCTCAGTAAATAGACGATCTTTATAGAACTTTGACACACTTGAGACTTGCGTAGAACTGTTTAGTTTTGCGCAAGTTTTTTATGGAGGCGTGTTTTTTCGGTAAACTTATCCTAGAGAGTATAGAAAACTACAAACTTGAAGTCACAAACTTTAAGGACTGGGTGCAAAAGCTTTTGGCTTGCTGATCGCATGTCGTTAGGACAGGTAGAAGATGGTCAAGACGGTACGGAAAGAACGGCTTAAGGTAACCAGCCAACTCGACCTAGTCTTTCAGGTACAACGTTGGTTTAATGAGGTTTGTCGCTCCCTAGAGGATGACTTGGACTGGGTCGTCAACTATCGAGACCGGCTAGGTCTGGCATTGACTGAAGGCTTTACTAACGCTGTTCGCCATGCCCATGCCGATCTGCCCCCCGACACCGCCATCAACATTGACTTCGACCTCGCCAATGATTGCGTTGAAATTCGGATTTGGGATCAGGGCAACCCCTTCAACCCTGACCTTTTGCCTGAACCCCAGCCAGGGGAGCTGCTGGATCATGGAGGCTATGGTTGGTTTTTACTACGCCGCCTTGCCGACCAGGTCACGTACCAGCGCTTGCAGGATGGCCGCAACTGCCTCTCCATTGTGAAGTACGGCGTTTGTTCAACCTGCTAACCTCGCTTCGGTTTTCGATCTTCACCGTGACCCCATTGGCCCCTCAGCGTAACGTTTTTATTTTCCTAGAAGTTTTTTCCTGTGAGGGCGGCATTCAGTCCTACGTAAGGGATCTACTAACAGCCTATGAGAATTGGCCCCAGGCTCCTGGGGCCAGCATTTTCCTACTGCGCGATGGCCCCCAGGATCTCCCCCATAACAGGCTTGGCCCCCTACGGTTTCACCCGCTTGCCAGTCCTTGGGCCATAGTAGGACGGTTGCGGTTGTTCCTGTCCCTGGTGCTGTCCCTGCTACGCCATCGCCCCCAGCGGGTGATCTGTGGCCATGTGTTGCTGCTGCCCTTGGTGGCTCCCCTCTGCCACTTGTGGCGGGTACCCTACATTGTCATTACCTACGGCAAAGAGGTTTGGTATCCTCAGCCACCGAGGGTGCAGCGAGCCTTGCAGCAAGCGGATCAAATCTGGGCGATTAGCCGCTATAGCCGGGATCAAGCCTGTGCGGCCAATCAGCTTGATCCCAAACGGGTGTGGATGGTGCCCTGCGTCGTGGATGGTGACACCTTTGGCCCCGGCCCTGCTGATCCGGCCCTAGTTGCGGCCTATGGGTTAGGCCATGGCCCTGTGCTTATGACCGTGGCTCGCCTGTGGTCGGGGGATATTTACAAGGGGGTAGACGTGACCATTCGGGCACTGCCTACCATTGCCCAGGCATTCCCCACCGTGAAGTATTTGGTGATTGGTCGGGGGGACGATCAGCCTCGCCTCGCCGCCTTGGCCCAGGATCTAGGAGTGGCAGATCGGGTGGTGTTTGCCGGGTTTGTACCTACGGAAAAACTAGTGGATCACTACCGCCTGGCCGACGCCTACGTGATGCCCTCCCAGGAAGGGTTTGGCATTGTGTACCTAGAGGCGCTGGCCTGCGGGGTGCCCGTGCTGTCTGGTGATCAGGATGGATCGGCGGATCCTTTGCAGGATGGTCATTTGGGTTGGCGGGTGCCCCATCGGGATGCGGATGCCGTGGCGGTGGCCTGCGTTGAGATTCTAAAGGGACAAGATCCCCGGTGCCGGGGAGACTGGCTGCGGAAGGAAGCCCTGGCTCAGTTTAGCGCCCCAGTCTTGGCTAAGCGGATGGCCAAGGCTCTCTCTCAGCCCCCTAATCGTCTTGCCTAGACCCAGCGCTACAATAGACTCACTCGATTGACGGTCTTGTTCGCCTACCGGGCCATGATCAGGTGGGTACAGATGAGAGGCAACCGTTCCGCCTAGGGAAATACCGTGGGTCTATCGGGTGTTTGTTATGGAGAGATGGTGTCGTGAACCAACCCGGATTTCGCCAAATACAGTTCAATCTGTCGGGGCTGGGCTGTTGGCTCACACTGTTTGGAGTGATTTGGCTGCTGGGAGCGGTGGGGCTGGGCTGGTTGGTCAAGTCCCTAGCGGTGATTGTGGTGTTGGTTTTCCTGATCCCCGTCTTTGCCTTTGTGGGGCTGCGGTTTTGGCTGAAGCGTAACTTGGTTCAGGCCAATTGCCCCGTCTGCACCGCACCGCTGACGGGATTGAAAGACGCCGCGACCCAATGCCCCAACTGCGGCACTATGCTAACCACCACCCGCAATGGATTTCAGCGCCAGACCGAAGCAGGAACCATTGACATCACGGCGGTGGATGTGGTGGATATCACCGCAGATACCATCACCCTAGACATCCCACCCACCCTACCGGAGGGGGAAGAGGACCCTAGGAGCTAATCTTGGCTAATGGTGAGGTGGTAGGTGGTAGCCACGGGGTTGGCGTTGCCAACGTAAAAATTGTAGCGCCCACGATTGAGTAGCCCCGGTGCGTTAACCGTGCCCGCTGAACCATTCGTGGTGTGGCATTCCCTAAAGCCGTTGGGGCCTTCAATAAAGAGGGTGATCCCAGCGCTACCACTCACGTTGACATTGACGGCAACGAAGTCTTCCCGCACATCGAGCACCTGGGTAGCCTGGGTGGCGAGGAACCCACAGTCGGAGGATTGGCTAGGTGTGACCGATCCCTGGGCTTGAACAGGTTGAGTTAAGGGGGTTGGGGCTACGGACTGAGCCACTGCGGCCCCGCTGGCGGTGGCCACGGTGAAGGCGACGACCGACATGGCCAGGGTTTGACGAACCGTTTTCATCACGCTACGGCCTCCTTGGCCCAGAATCTAATGCATCGCTCCGGTGAATTGCCTTGGCCTGAGTGGCGTTTGGGCTAGCCTGGTGGCTTATCTCTATGGTAGGTAGCCCCGATGAGGATGGCCAGTGGGCTATGCCAGTTTTCGGAGTGCCTTGTCTTGTTCTCAGGGCCACTTACTTTTGGCCCAGGCGATCTTTATGTAAAGTCACAGTGACGTGCTAAGGATGCACTAAAGTTCTGTGCTCAGAATTGCTATGGGGTGCTAAAACAGAAGGCACTATCACCCAGTAGTGGACTATGGCGCAGACCTCCCATCCCCAATCCATGGCAACTCCCGTCTCGGCGGATCGGGTGACGGGGGTGCTGTCTAATCGTCATAGCTTGGCCCTGCGGCGGCTGCTGGCCTGGGGGCTGGAGGTGAGTCTACTGGTGGGGGCGGCGGCGGTACCTTGGGCCTTGGGAGAGGTGGTTCGCCAGCGGATTGAAGCCGATCTGGTGCCGCTGAATCCGGTTTCGCAGGGGGTACAGGAGGGGCTGGCCCGCACCCTGGGACGACCTCGACCAAGCCTGATCCAAGAGGTTCCCGTAACCACCAACTTGCTCTGGTTTAGCGGTGTGCTGCTGCCCCTCGCGTTGACTGGAGCGCATTTGCATCAAGTAGCCAAAACAGGCCGAAGCTGGCCCAAGGCTTGGCTAGGGCTACAAGTGGTGACGCTGGAGAATGGGATGCCTGGTTATCGGGTGGCGTTGCTGCGGGAGGTCGTAGGGCGCATGGGTTGTCCCCTAGGGGTGGCGTATCTGGTGTGGCTGGGGAGTGGCACCCTGCTCACGGTAACGACCGGGGGTGGCATGGTGCTGGCCTGCGCTTTGGCCCTGGGGGCCACGGGGTTTACCAATCAGTCCCGACGCGCCTGCCACGACTACCTGGCAGGGACTAAGGTGCTATTGCTGCGGGGGGGGCAGTTACCCGTCAAGCATCCCGTTCACCATCCCGAAGCCAAAACCGCCACGGTGGATCTATCTCCCGATGGCACCGTGGCTCCAATGGGGGCACAAACGGCCCTAGTCCGGCCCACGATGGCCACAGCAGCCCATCGGTTATTTCCCTTTGCCAAGGCCCAACTACTCACCATGACCCAGGAGGAGGGAGGGCTGCGGGCGATTGTGCTGTCCCCACTGGAGGATGCTCAGCCTCGACAGTGGTGGCGGCGGTTGTCCTGGGGATGGACGCTGGGGATAACGGGAGCCGTCCTGGCGCTGGCCCTAGGCTATGGTCTGCGGCGGCAAACCCTGGTTGGCCCTATGTCTGTTGTGGTGCCCAGGGCTAACGACGATCTCTTTTTGGCCCTGGTGGAAAACCTGAGCCTCAAGGCCAATACCTTCCAGGATCAGCAGGCCGCTGCCTTAGCCCTGGCCAGCAGCCAAGATCCTAGGGCCATTACGCTCCTAGTCGATCTCTTGGCCCAGACGGGGGATCCGGCTTTGATGGACACGATTCAGCAGGCCCTCGTCACCCTAGGGCCACCCGCCCTGCCCCACCTCCAGCGCCTCAACCTTACCCTGGCCAACGACATTGTGGCCCTGGCTCCCGACCAGCGCTTGGTTGCCCAACTGCGCCAGCGCACGGTGAAGCGCACCCTAACTAAAATCCTCGTCCTCCACAGTGGCCAGTTCCAGGGGGCCGACCTCAGCGGCACCAACTTGGCCCATGTACCGGAGGGGCCAGATACCTTCACCCTGGTGCTAGAGCAGCAGAACCTGGCCGGAATTCGCTGGACAGAGGCAGTATTGTCAGGGGCGCGGTTGCGCAAGGCGATTCTTTTTGACCCAGGGCCAGATGGCCGTAATGATACCTTTGACGACTGGATTTCCGACTTCAGCCAATCCGACCTGACCGAGGCCAGTTTAGTGGCGGCCCAACTGCGCCACGCCCTGTTTCGTAATACTAGTCTGCTGCGGGCCAACCTCAGCAACACCCAGGCCCAGTATGCCGATTTTGCTGGGGCCAATGCCAGCAGCGCCCTATTCATCGCCGCCGCCGCGGACCAGGCCCACTTTCAGGAATCGAGTCTGGCTGGGGCCGATTTTACCGAAGCCCAGCTTACCCGAACCAATTTCACCGAAGCCCGCCTGAGGGAGGCTATCCTGGCTGGGTCAAATCTCACCCAAGCCACCTTGGCCCGCGCTGACTTGAACGCCGCCGACCTGCGGGATGCCAACCTCAGTGAAGCCAACCTAACGGAGGCGGATCTCAGCCACAGCCGCTTGACCCAGGCCAATCTGCAAAACGCCAATCTGCAAAACGCCAATCTGCAAAACGCCAATCTGCAAAACACGGTGCTGAACGGAGCGAATTTGACCGGGGCTAACTTTGCTGGAGCCATTTTCTTTACGACGGCTGCGCCCCCGGTAGACGGATTTATTGCCACCCTGGCCGAGCCCGAAGCAGGCAGTGCCCTGGAGGCGGTTGATTTCTCCAAGGCGCAGAATCTCGATGCCGACCAGTTGGGGTATATCTGCCAGCAGGGGGGCATTCATCCCGCCTGTGGGCGTTAGCGTTTAACCAGGCAGGGTAGAGGAAAGGGAGGGAGTTTCGTCAGTAGGGAAGTTTCGGAAATAGAATACGGACAGGGTGTAGTCAACTATCAGTGCAGACCTGTGTGACCTATGCAGCCTGAGCCCCCTCTCGCCATGCATTCTTCTCCCTCCGACTCCGTGCCCCCAAACCATGCTTGGGATGATCGCTTCAATCTAGATCCTGCTACCCTCGGTGGCGATAGTTCCCTAGACCGGGTAGAGCCCCTAGACCTGGTTGATATGGAGCCCGCCGCTGAGGGGAATCCCTCCCCCCCAAGGATTTCGCCCTATACCGCCCATCGCTGGGCCTGCACCCAAGTGATGACGGGGCATCAGAGCTGGGTGCGTACCGTGGCCATTAGCGCCGATGGGAATTGGATGGTAAGCGGCGGCGGCGACAAAACAGTGCGGGTCTGGCATTTAGCAACGGGCACCCTGTTGTATACCCTCAGCGGCCATCGAGCCTGGGTGCGGGCAGTGTCCATCCATCCCGATGGCCAAAGCTTTGCCACCGTCAGTAACGATAGTGCCATTTCCCTGTGGCGTTTACACAATGGGGAACATCTGGGCCAATACCAAGGCCATGGGTGTTGGGTGCGGGCTATTGCCTTTGGCCACCAGGGGCGGTATCTCTTCAGCGGTGGCCAAGATAGTCACATTTGTGTGTGGCGAATGGCGGATCAAGCCCTGACCCTAACCCACCGTTTCGCAGACCATACCCACTGGGTACGAACCCTGGCCGTTAGCCCCGACGGCACCACCCTGGTCAGCGGTAGCCAAGACCACACAGTGCGCCTCTACCGTTTGCGGGGTAAGGGTCGTAACCACATTCTGCGGGGTCACCAAAGCGAGGTGCTTTCGGTGGCGGTGAGCCCTAACAATTGGCTATTGGCCAGTGCCGGAGCAGACTGCACCGTGCGGTTTTGGAAGCTCAATAGTGGCCGCCAAATTACTGCCTTTAGAGCCCACAGCGCCCCAATCAACTGTCTGGCCTTTAATGAGGATGGACGGTTCTTAGCCACCGCCAGCAACGACGGCACGGTACGGCTGTGGCACATCGACCAAGGTAAGCTGATCGCAATTCTCAAGGGCCATGAGGGGCGGGTGTGGTCGGTGTGCTCGGTGCCCAGCCCAAACGGCATCCCCCGCTGGGTGAGCGCTGGCTGGGACGGCACCCTACGTCTGTGGGAATACCAAACCTAGGCAGGCGGGGAAAGCGGTATTGCTTGGCGGAACTTTGCGGATCCCTTAAATTTGGGCCATTACGGTTAGGCCATTACGGTTAGGCCACTACAGCGCCACTCGGAAAATCCAGTGGTCGTAGGCAGGATCGCGACCTTCGGTGATGGCTGTGAGTTTGTCGCGCAGGAGGGTGGTGACGGGGCGATGGGTGGGGGTGGTGTAGGTCTCTACCTGCCGCACCGGGGTAATTTTAGCCGCCGTGCCGCTGAGGAAGACTTCGTCGGCAATAAACAGTTCCGTTTTGTCCACCGGGCGTTCCACTACCTCAATGCCCAAATCGCGGGCCAGGGTGAGAATGCTGTCGCGGGTGATGCCCTCTAGAATATCCTGCTCAAAACCGGGGGTGATGAGCTTGCCGTTGCGAACAATAAACACGTTCATGCCAGAGGCTTCGCTCACCTTACCCTGGGAATTCATCAAAATGGCTTCGTCAAAGCCCGATTCTACCGCCTCGGTTTTGGCCAGGGAGGAGGTAATATAAGCGCCGCTGATTTTGCCGCGCAGGGGCAGGCTGCGGTCTTCCTGACGATACCAAGAGCTAATGCGGCAGGAGACCCCCTCCGGCGAGAGATAATCCCCCAGTTCCAGGCCATAGACAAAGAAATTCTTCTCGACTTGGTGAAGCCGGGGCGAAATGCCCAGGTCGGACGTGTAGACAAAGGGCCGCATGTAGAACGACACCTGGGGCTGGTTCTTCTTTACAAAGTCGATCAACACCGCTTGGATAATTTCGGCAGGGAGATCGTAGTTGAGTAACCGGGCACTAGTGCTGAGGCGCTGGCTGTGGCGATCCAGCCGAAACAGCAACACCTGTCCTGGATTCTGGGGATCGGGAATGCCCCGCAATCCGCCAAAGGCTCCGGTGCCGTAGTGCAGGGCGTGGGTGGCGATGGAGATCTTCGCGTCGTTAAAATCCCGAAATTGGCCTTCAAAGTAGGCAATGGGCAGAAAGTTGTGCATAACTACGGCTGGACTGGAAGATTGCGTGATAAGGAAGTCTTTATCAGGATAGTGCCAATCCCTAAGCTTACCCCAACAAGTTCAGCCTTCTTTGAACTTTGGTACCCGCAGTGTTCCCCGCCCAGGATTCACCGACTTTAGAGGGCCATGGCCTAGCGACCCATGCCCCAGCCGCAAATAGCCTACGGTAGCCTGTTTGCTACGGCCTGGTTCTTAACTGGCGCGACTTTCCGGCGTTGGGGCCGTTTGAGGGGGCGTGCGATCACTCAAGCTCTTATAGGCTAGGGATCCGGCAATCATCGCCACGATAAATAGCACTGGGTTGAGGGAACCCAGCACCAGGGCCGTAATGGCGGGGCCAGGACAATAGCCACCAATGCCCCAGCCAATGCCGAACAGCGCCGCCCCAATCACCAAGGGCTTATCAATATCTTGGCGGGTAGGCACATAGAACTTGCCGCCAAAGATGGGATGGGGCCGCTTGAGAATAAACCGGAAGGTAACCAGGGTCACCGCCACCGCTCCACCCATAACAAAGGCTAGGGTCGGATCCCACTCTCCAAAGAGATCGAGAAAACCAATCACCTTTTCGGGGTCAATCATTTGGGAATAACCCAGGCCCAAGCCAAAGAGCAAACCGGAGATGAGGGTGACCATGTGCTGCTGAAGTTTCATGGATTGTGCGCTGTGAACTACTGATTTCGGTTGATGGGTTGAGACACAAACATTCTTAGCTGCCGTGATCCAGCCCTCACCCTTGTATCTTACAAGGCAGGACGGTAGACCGTTTTCGCTTCATCGAGCCAAAGATCTTCTCAATCGGGTTGAGATCCGGGGAATAGGGAGGGAGGAATAAGAGGCGTGCCCCTGTCGCTTCAATCAACTCTCGACTGCGCTGCGACT
>JBBAWV010000115.1:0-14654 GCA_040396995.1 Nodosilinea sp.
TATCGCGGTGGTATAGCCTGATTTTCCTCCGTCCCGTGCATTAATGCACTACCACGGGTAGATGCGGCGCTGCTGCCTGGGTTTGTTCTAGACCTGTCGGACATATTGGATTGAGGCCATAACCAACCCGGCTGGGGAACAGCCTCCTGCTAAAAGAGAAAATACCGCTGGGCCATGGGTAGCACCTCGGCGGGTTCGCAGGTGAGCAGTTGGCCGTCGGCGCGCACTTCGTAGGTTTCGGCGTTGACCTCCATGTGGGGCTGGTAGGTGTTGAGCTTCATATCGGCCTTGCTGAGGTTGCGGCAGTTGACCACGGCGGGGGTGGTTTTGCTGAGGCCGATCTGGCTGGGAATCCCCAATTCCAGGGCGGCTTTAGACACAAAGGTCAACGAGGTCGCCGCCATCGCTCCGCTAAAGCTGCCGAACATGGGCCGCATATGGACAGGTTGCGGTGTAGGGATACTGGCGTTGGGGTCGCCCATTTGCGCCCAGGCAATCGCCCCACCTTTGATCACCATTTCGGGTTTGACGCCAAAGAAGGCGGGTTTCCACAGGCAGATATCCGCCAGCTTACCCGCTTCGATGGAGCCCACATGGTCGGCAATGCCGTGGGTGATGGCGGGGTTGATGGTGTATTTGGCCACGTAGCGCTTGGCCCGGTGGTTGTCGTTGCGGTCAGAATCTTCCGTCAGTGGCCCCCGCTGCACCTTCATTTTGTGGGCGGTTTGCCAGGTGCGGATGATCACTTCGCCCACCCGCCCCATGGCCTGGGAGTCTGACGCAATCATACTGAAGGCCCCCAGGTCGTGGAGGATGTCTTCGGCGGCGATGGTTTCGCGGCGAATGCGGGATTCGGCAAAGGCGATGTCTTCGGGAATGCTGGGGCTGAGGTGGTGGCAGACCATCAGCATATCCAGGTGTTCGTCGAGGGTGTTGCGGGTGTAGGGACGGGTGGGGTTGGTGGAGGACGGCAGCACATTGGCCTCGCCGCAGACTTTGATGATGTCTGGCGCGTGGCCCCCTCCGGCTCCTTCCGTGTGGTAGGTGTGGATGACGCGGTTCTTGAAGGCGGCGATGGTGTCCTCCACAAAGCCCGCTTCATTCAGGGTGTCGGTGTGGATGGCCACCTGCACATCGTACTCGTCGGCGACGGCCAGACAGGTGTCGATGGTGGCGGGCGTCGTCCCCCAGTCTTCGTGCAGCTTCAGGCCAATGGCTCCGGCGTTGATTTGCTCCACTAGGGCTTCTGGTAGGGCGCTGTTGCCCTTGCCCAGAAATCCTAAATTCATTGGGAAGGCCTCCGCCGCTTGTAGCATTCGGGCCAAGTGCCAAGCCCCCGGAGAGCAGGTGGTGGCGTTGGTCCCCGTGGCTGGCCCCGTGCCGCCGCCGATCATGGTGGTGACGCCGGAGGCAATAGCCGTCTCAATCTGCTGCGGACAAATGAAGTGAATGTGGGTATCGATGCCGCCAGCGGTGACGATCATGCCCTCGCCCGCGATCACCTCAGTGCCGGGGCCAATGATGATGTCGATGTTGTCCTGGATGTAGGGGTTGCCCGCCTTGCCAATGGTGTGAATCTTGCCGTCCTTAAGGCCAATGTCGGCCTTGACAATGCCCCACCAGTCCAAAATCAGCGCGTTGGTGATCACCGTATCCACCGCCCCCGCCTCGCGCCCAATGGGAGACTGGCCCATGCCGTCGCGGATCACCTTGCCGCCGCCAAATTTCACCTCGTCCCCGTAGGTGGTGAAGTCCTGCTCGACCTCAATAATCAGTTCCGTATCGGCCAGACGAATGCGGTCGCCCACGGTGGGGCCAAAGGTTTCCGCATAGGCGCGGCGATCCATGCGATAGCTCATGGGGACTCCTGATGGGAATGGAGATCGGGGAAAAGCTGACAGACTCTAGAATGCTGGATTTTCCGTCGCTGGTCAATCCACGTCAATTGGGCTAAGGCGCTAATGAACGTCCCTGTGATAGTCTAAAGAAGGTACAGCTCAGGGACATTGTGCCCCTGTTTTGCTGTCTGCACGGATCGCCTAGGACTGCGGGAGGTGGCACAGACCGTCCTGAGGCATATCTAAACAGTATTTTGGTTGGTCAAGGCTCCCCTTGGCCAAGCCCTTGATAGTTAGGTGGCCCTAGTTCATTGGGTTCGCCTTAACGAATCACTAGGCTACTGGTTTTGTAGTGATTGTTTCTGTGTTCATTACCGTTGCAGGAGAAATAGGCAAGATCGTATGACTCAAGTTGTTGTTGGTGAAAACGAAGGGATTGAATCAGCCCTACGTCGCTTTAAGCGCCAAGTGTCTAAGGCGGGCATTTTTTCTGAGGTGAAGCGTCGTCGCCACTTTGAGACGCCCCAAGAAAAGCGTAAGCGCAAGGCCGTGGCTCGCCGCAAGAAGCGTTACCGCTAAAGCCGGACTAACTGTGACACTAAACCCATGGCTCTACAGATTTTTGAATCTGTAGAGCCATGACATGAGCAAAAAAGAGGTGCCGATGATTCGACACCTCTTTTTTTAGTGGAGTTTTATGGCCGTTGTGAGAGCCGTCTACGGGTTGCCATAGGCGGCATCGGGTATCCCTGAACCCGAATGTTCTCCGCTTAGGCGCTCTTGGCCGGAACTGCCACAGTTACAGATGGGCATCCACCGAGGGCACGGGTTGGGGGGCTAGTTCGGGCAGACGAATTTGCTGTACCTGGGGTTGGTGACCTAGCCATTGCACCGCCAAGCGCCGAAATTCCTTGGCAACACCACTGACATAGAAATCCGTGGCCCAGGCGGCGGTATTACTGCGCAGACCGAGGGCATCGAGTTCTTTGGCGGCAGCGGCCACCATAGAAACCGCTGGATCAATGTATTGGGTTTTGGCAGGCAGGATGGTCTTCAGCAGGGGGGCCAAGTGGGGGTAGTGGGTGCAGCCGTAGATCAAGGTATCGACCTGAGCCTCCATTAAGGGGCTAAGGTAGGCTTCGGCGGTTTGGCGAGCGTGGGGCTGCTGTATTTGGTTGCCCTCGACGATGGTGACAAACTGGGGACAGGCCACCTGCCAAACGGGAGTCTGGGGGGAAAGCTCTTGGATGGCGCTGGGATAGGCTTGGCTGTTGACGGTGGCCTGGGTGGCAATGATACCGATGCGCTGACCTACCTGGGTAGCGGCTTGGGCACCGGGGCGAATGAGGCCCAAAATGGGAAAGTCATACTCAGACTGCACCACGTCCAAAGCTAGGGCGGAGCTGGTGTTGCAGGCCATCATTACCATCTTGACGTTCTGGCTGGCCATCCAGTTGAGGATTTGGCGCACAAAGTAGAGAATTTCTTCGGGAGAACGGGAACCGTAGGGCAGGCGGGCGGTGTCGCCAAAATACAGCACCGACTCCTGGGGCAGTTGGCGATAGATTTCCCGCAGCACCGTGAGGCCACCCACGCCACTATCAAAAATGCCGATGCGGGCAGGGCCAGGGGAGGCCAGGGGACGGCGTTGGAACCCGTTGTTCATAAGTACTTATGCCTAGTTAGACGCCAAGGGATTCCATAGAGTGTAGCGGGTCTAGGCGGTTGAATCAAACTCGGGGAAAAATCCTGCCCCCAGGTGAGTCGGCAAAAGCGATCTTCTCCTGGGCATGGGGATCGAGGATTCGGCATCGTTTGGCAGGCCTAGTCCTGGCTGGGGGCTGGGGTAGCCGTGGTGAGGGAGTCGCTTTCCTGGAGGGGTGGATCGTCGGAGTCTTTATCCACAAACACTAGGCGCAGCAGCGGCGGGGCCAGGAAGGTGGTCAAAATCACCATCACAATGATGGCGGCATCCAGGGATTCGGACAACACACCGCTGGCGGCTCCCACCCCAGCAAAGACGAGGCCCACTTCGCCACGGGGCACCATACCAATGCCCACGGCGAGGCGGTTGATGCCCGGTTGGCCAAACACCACAAACCCCGTTACCACCTTGCCCACAAAGGCCACGACCACCAAGAAAGAAGCGATGATCAACCCCGGTCGGTTGTTGGGGTCGAGGGGATTCAGGACACTGATATCGGTTCTGGCCCCCACGGTGATGAAGAAAATCGGCACCAGCATATCGGCAATGGGGCTGATTTGTTCCTCCAGTTCCTTGTGTTTGCTGGTTTCGGCCAAGATTAACCCGGCGGCAAAGGCTCCCAAAATCGCCTCTAGGTGAATGGCGGCAGCAATGTAGGCCAGTACAAAGGCGAAGATCAGGGAGCTAATCAACACTTGGCCACGGGTGCGGAGCTTCTCCACCAGGGCGACAAAATAGGGGCTGAGCAACCGCCCCAGAAAGATGGAACCCACCAGAAATACGGCGGCTCCAATCACCAGGTAGACCACGTTGAGGATTTCGATTTCCCCGGTTTTAGCCAAGCTGGCTACCACCGCCAGCACAATGATGCCCAACACGTCATCCAGGACGGCGGCTCCGATAATGATTTGCCCCTCGGTGGAGCTGAGCTTTTGCAGTTCCGCCAGCACCTTGGCCGTAATGCCGATGCTGGTGGCCGTTAACGCCGCTCCGGCAAACACCGCTGGGATGGTATCCACCCCAAACAGGCCAATCAGCCCCGCTGTCCCTGCGGCGAAGGGCACCGCGACGCCAACCACGGCCACCACCGCCGCCTGGGGGCCAACCCGAATCAGCTCCTTTAGGTCAGACTCTAGGCCAATCTCAAACAAGAGGATGATCACCCCCAGTTCAGCCAGCACTGAGAGGGCTTCGCTTTCGCCCGCAAACACCCGTGAGAGGCCATCTTCGGGGGCAATGCCCGTCACCCAGCTCACAAAGCTCATCAGCATCGAGTCGGGATTGGACCCCGCTTCGGGGAAGACAATCAGATGCAGGGCCGACACCCCCACAACCACACCCCCAATCAGCTCGCCTAAGACAGGCGGCAGGTTCACACGGGCACACAGTTCGCCGCCGATTTTGGCCGCCAGATAGACCACAATCAGGCTCAGCAACACGCTAGCCAACACCAGAGGTTCAACTTCGGCTTCGGTAATCTCCGCCAACCACGGCACCGAGGGAATTGTCATCAAACCGTGGGAAAACAAATCAAACAACGGGGGGACGGTGCCGACTAGGCCGTTGATCCAATCCACCATTCAGGCCGCCAAAACTCAACCTATCCAATGTACATGAGTTTTCTGTTGGCAAAGAGTTCGCCACAAGCGGCAAAAAAGGCCAAACCCCACCGTACAAAAGCGCAGACCTTCTGCCTGTCCCAGAAACAGCCAAGAGACCTGTTCTACGTTGGGCGGCAAGCTACACAAACATGCGGTGGGAGAGGGAAGGCATTTGGCGGCGCACCTGGGCGAGGCGATTGGGGTTAATTTCGGCGATGGCCACCCCGGTAGAGGTCCCGGCATCGGCTAGCACCATGCCCCAGGGGTCGATGATCATGGCGTGGCCGTGGGATTGGCGGCGACTATTGTGGAACCCGGTTTGGGCGGGGGCGATGACGTAGCAGGTATTTTCGATGGCACGGGCCTGCAAGAGCACCTGCCAGTGATCTTTTCCGGTGAATTCGGTGAAGGCGGCGGGCACCACAAAAATTTCTGCCCCCTGCTGGGACAGGTGGCGGTAGAGTTCGGGAAAGCGCACGTCGTAGCACACCGATAGGCCGATGATGCCGAAATCCTTAGACGGGAAGACATCGGGCAGCAGGTGACCGGAAATGACAATGTTGGATTCGCGGTAGGTGTTGCCGTCGGGCAGGTTAACGTCGAACAGGTGAACTTTTTCGTAGCGCAGCAGTTCTTGGCCTTCGGGGGAAACCAACAGGGCCGTGTTGAACACCTTGCCTTCCTTGGCTGGGACGGGATAGCCACCACCGATCAGCGTCACTTGGTAGCGCTGGGCCATGGTTTTGAGGAAGGTTTCGCTGGCCTGACAGATTCGCTCGGCCTGGGCAATTTTGGCGTCCTCATCCCCCAAAAAGGAAAAGTTCTCTGGCAGGGTGACCAACTCTGCCCCCTGGCGCACCGCTAAATCAATTAACTCTTCGGCCTGGGCCAGGTTTTTGTCGAGGTCTGGCACACTGGTCATTTGGATGGCGGCTGCCCGGTAGGCTCTCATAGAATCGGCGGTTAGGTATAGGGTCGAACCTCAATTTTATGCGCTAGGGGAACCCCTTAACGGTGTGGAGGTGATCCTGGGAGAAAAATCCTGGCTTTGCCGCCGAAATCTTCAACCACCCCAGTCCAGCCCGAACGCCATGTGGGGGTCACGAGGTCTTGCTGTCAATCGCCATGGCCTCGCTCCTAGTGGGGTTAACGGGGCTTAACCGCTGGCCCTCTACCCAATCTAGCACTCGGTTCCAGGCCCACCAAGGGTCTGGGTCGTTGGCCAGCTGTTGCCCCATGGGGCCGCTGTAGTAGCCAACATGACCGCCATACTCCGTAACAACGACTTCCAGATGGGGGCTTTGCTGGCCCAGGGCGATTAGCTCAGGCACAAGGTCTGGAGTGAACAGCGGATCATCGGCGGCGTAGAGAATCAGGGTGGGCACCGTCAGATCGGCCAAAAAGGGTAGGGGGCAACTGGCGGCATAGTAGTCCTCCACGGTGGCAAAGCCCAATCGGGGGATCACCAACTCGTGGTCAAAGCCCCAAATGCTGTTCGCCCGCTGGATGGCCGCCAGGTCAAACTCCTGGGGATGATACTGGTGCAATTTCAGCGCCAAACGCTTGAGTTCCTTAGCAATGGCCTGCTCGAGATACTGTCCCAAGGGAGCCGCCATCAGGTAGGGCAGGGAACGATTGGCGTCTAGGTTGGGACAGATTACCGCCACGCCGCCAATGTCCTCCGGCTGAAGTGGTGAATCTTCGGGCAGGTGCATGGCCGACCTACCCGCCCATAGCGCCAGTTGCCCACTGAGGGAATAGCCCACAAACCAGTAGGGCGGCGGACAACCCAAGGCCTTGGCCTGGGCAGCGAGGGCGAGGTAATCGTCCCCCTCATAGAGCCCATCGGAGGTGAGGGTGGGGGAAAGTTCTGCCGTTTTGCCGTGGGCTCGCCAGTCGAATAGCAGCACCCCATGGCCCCGGTCGTAGGCTTTGCGACCCAGAATATCCAAGTACCATTGGTTCTCTAGGCTCCCCGTAATCCCGTAGGTGGCAATCAGGGTACCCTTGGCCTCGGGTGGCACGGCCCACTGCCCAAACAGCGGCACCTGGCCCTGGCCCTCAAAAATATGGTCTTGATAGGGTACTGGGGGCAGTTGGATCGTTTGAGCCCAGGTGTGGGGCGCGACGAAGGCCATGTAGAGGGTCATCAGCAACCCAGATCGCAGATACCACGGCGGCAGAAAAGGCGCATCTGGGCAGGAATTAACAGGCATCGGCACACCGTAACCATAGGTTAGAAGCAAAGGGGCGGGGCTAGGGTAGACCATCACATAGCCCACTCCCCTAGCCTGACATGGTTTCCCCGGTTTGGGATCTGCGGGGCGAAAGTCCTATGGGCTGTAGCAAAAGGGAGGCAGGGGGGATCGACCCATGACTCAAGCGGCCAGCAAAGTACGCTTCCAACGTCCGCTTAGAAGGGAAAGGGCTTGTAGGGAATCCACTGTGTCCATAGTCGCGCCAGGGTGCCGTTTAGAATCAATTGGTTCAGGGCATGGTTGAGGGCGTCGAGCAGTTCTCGGTTTCCGGGCAATACGCCCACTCCAAAGGGGTGTTGCGTGGGCCGCTGGCAGGCCACCCGCAGCCCAGGGTTATCCGCTTCCACCGCTAGCAGCAGCACGGCGTCCTCTAGCACCGCGTCCAACTCTCCGGCTTCCAGGGCGGCAATCATCGTGCCAAAGGCGGCGGCGTGGTCGGCAAAGGTGACCCACTCCAGGTCAGGGAAATCCTCCTGGAGCAGAATAGAAGGCCGCGTTTCCAAGGTACCTAGGCGTTTCCCCGCGAGATCGTTGATATCCCGAACAGGGCTGTCCTCCCGCACCAAAACGGCCTCATCAAAGCGACCGTAGGGACGGGTGAAATCGGCCCAGGCCCGCCGTTCCTGGGTAATGGCCTGGTTAAACCACACCACGTCGTATTGCCCACCGCTGAGGGCCGCATAGAACTGGTCAATGGGATAGTTCACCCAAACAGGCTCAAGGGCAAGCTGTTTGCACACTTCCCTGGCCACCGCTGGTTCGTAGCCTAGGCGCTCCCCCCCTTGCAGAAAGCTCATGGGACGGGCATCAAAACCACTGGCAATAATCGACAATTGACCGGGAGAAACCGTCGTGAAGGTCATAGTCGCTGCTCGATACTGGGGGTCATTGTTGCATTAAATACCCTTGCACCCAAGCTGGGGAACACCCCCTAAGCCCCTTGAAATCCTTGGCCTTTCGTGGAAAGGTGAAGACAGTGTTGATGTAACCCCATTCCCGCATGACCGTTGGAAATCCCGCCTCAGATCCAGCCTTTGCCCCGCTCCGTGAACTGCGCCCCCTGCTGTTGAAGGCCCATAAACACCTGATGGAGGCCGAAAAAGATGCCTACGAAGCCATCCATGGCCCTATTCCCCACAAGGGCGAGTATCTGCGCCTAGTTCTGAGCCACGAGCAATTTAGCTGGCTGCGCCCCATTTCCCAATTCATTGTGCAGATGGATGAGGTGTTGATGGCTAAAAAACACCAGCCCCTCGAACGTGCCGATGAACTGATGGTAGAGGCTCGCTACCTGCTCCAGACCACGGAAATTGGCCACGCCTTTCAAGAAAGAAGCGCCCTAGCCGCCGAACGTGATCCCGAAATGGCCGCTATGGCGCTACGAATTGCGGAATTGCTAGATTCTATAGAGGTCTCCAGCCCATAACTGGCCTCTGGCCTAGCCCAACATCACAACATGTTGCTGGCGGTCGTAGTGGATGCGGCCCCCATCCACCATTTCACAGAGGCTATCGGCCAAGGGAGTCATAATTTCGCACATGGGCTCATGGAGTTGCTGGGCGCATTCCTGGGCCAGTTCGCAAATGCTGTAGGCGTGGTCAGACAGGAGCCTGACTACGAGTTGTTGAAGGGACGCCATGAAGGTCATATCTGAAGAGTCAACCATGAGTATATTTGCCTAACGCTTCATCTCCCATTACGCCACGACCAACCCAACGGGGCAACTATTGTGGCGAAGTTGATGGAAAACGATAGGGTTCTTGATGGGCCGTTAGGTTTGTTTACGGGCTCCTCAGAAAATCAGTATCTTCCCAGGCTGTAGATCTGTAGGCCGAGTCCCATCCTGTGCCAAGATGATAAAGCTGTGTAGATGGGAGTCCCTGCTGGTTTCAGGCGTCAGGGAGGATCCGAAAAGGCGAGTGTGTGTTTATGAAGATTGGAAATCGAGTTCGCATCAAGGAATCGGTTGTTTTTTACCACCACCCGCTGCACCGCAACGAAGCCTTTGATGCCAAGGGGTTAGAGGGAACCGTGGTTGGAGTCCTCAAAGACTACCAAGGCCGCCCCATTAGCCCTAACTTTCCAGTGCAGGTGGAGTTTACGGTGGAGGGAAGTAAGCGACCTTTCCGGGCTCACCTGAAGGCCGACGAGCTGGAGATGATTTAGGCCATCTTGAGCCTAGCGATCTTGAGGTGAGAGCGGCTGAGGATGGGCGTTACCTAGTGTTACACAAAGCACTCCTACCGCAGGCTGCCCTCGTCCCGCCGTCCACTAAACCACCCCAAAAGATTAGCCTCGCGACGCATTTGGGCTAAGTCGGCCCGATTTTCGGCGGCGGTTTGGGAATACCACTGGCAATGGGCCTCAAACCGTTCCCGATATTCCACCTCCAGCCGAAAGTCCTGGGCGGTTTGGTGCAGCACCAAATACTCAATCACCTCCTGGGCGGTATCTAGGGATCGGGGGCGCAGGTACTCAAACATAGGCAAGGGGAAACGTGGCGGGGCAGGCCCGAAAGCCTTGGGGGTTATCATAGCCTGCCTACCTGGGAACGACCTATCCTCAGAAGATCCCAAAGTCTCCCCCGCCCACCCTGACGGCAAAAGTGATCCGGCTGAACGGGTGGGGCTCTAGGGTGTGGGTTTGGCCCCCAGAAGGGCCGCTAGCCCCAAGCAGCCCCAGCCCATCATCAGCGCCGCCCCACCCACCGGAGCCACAGCCCCTAGAAGGGGCAATCCCGACAGGCTGAGGGCATAGAGACTGCCCGAAAAAATCACCGTTCCCACCACCACGGCCCAGCCGCCGATCATCAGCCAAGTGCTGTGGCCCAAGGAGGTGGTCAGGGCGAGGGCGATGATCCCCAAGGCGAGGGCGTGGTACATCTGGTAGCGGGTGGCGGTTTCAAATATCTCCAGCAGGCGGGGGGCGAGTTGGACGCGCAGGGCATGGGTGGCAAAGGCTCCGGCGGCAACGGCGGTGCCCCCTAGGAGGGCGGCGAGGGCAAAGAATAGGCGATCTAGCGTCATAGCAGCGACAGAAATCAAGGACAGAGAGCGCGGGGTGTATCCCCAATCCGGCACGGATACTTGGGGCCAGCCAGCCCAGTGGGAGGATGGGTTGATTTTAGGCGAACCGACGGCGGGGTTTCCCCTAGGGGCAATGGCTCGGCATAATAAACAGAGTTTTCCCGTCGCCGTTGTAGTAGGTAAATTGCACCATGGTTGATCCATCGCCTTCGTTGCCCCCAGAGGACACCATCGAGGCTTCCACGCCCAACACCACCGCACCCACGGAGGAAGGCAGCACAGCCCGTCAGCTCTTGGGTATGAAAGGGGCCAAATCCGGCGAAACCTCGATCTGGAAAATTCGCCTGCAATTGATGAAACCGATCACCTGGATTCCCCTGATTTGGGGGGTGGTCTGTGGGGCCGCTTCCGGCGGTGAGTTTCGCTGGACACCAGAGTACATCCTGATTTCGGCGGCCTGTATGCTGATGTCGGGGCCGCTGCTAACGGGCTATACCCAAACCCTGAACGACTTTTACGACCGCGAAATCGACGCCATTAACGAACCCTACCGCCCCATTCCCTCCGGGGCCATTTCCGTGCCCCAGGTGGCAACTCAGATTGTGGTGCTGCTAGCGGCGGGCATTGGCGTCGCCTTTGGGCTAGATCGTTGGGCAGGCCATGCCTTCCCCACCATCACCGCCCTAGCCATCGGCGGGTCGTTTGTCTCCTATATCTATTCCGCACCACCACTGAAGCTGAAGCAAAACGGCTGGCTGGGCAACTATGCCCTGGGAGCCAGCTACATTGCGCTGCCTTGGTGGGCGGGCCATGCATTGTTTGGCGATCTGACCTGGAAAATCGTGGTGCTAACCCTGTTCTATAGCTTGGCAGGGCTGGGCATTGCTGTGGTGAACGATTTTAAGAGCGTGGAGGGTGACCGCCAAATGGGCCTGAAGTCCTTGCCTGTGATGTTCGGAATCACCACTGCCGCCTGGATTTGTGTGCTGATGATCGACATTTTTCAGGGTGGAGTCGCCGCCTATCTGATGGCGATCCACCAAAATCTCTACGCCGTTTTGCTGATTTTGCTGATCATTCCCCAAATCACCTTTCAGGACATGTACTTCCTACGGGATCCCCTCAAAAACGACGTGAAATATCAGGCCAGTGCCCAGCCCTTTTTGGTGTTTGGGATGCTGGTCACTGGGTTGGCCCTCGGCCATGCAGGGCTATAGTCTCGATCCCCTCAGCCGCCCCTAGATCTGCGCGGGAGGTTTAGATCGGCCTAGATCAATGTCATCCTCCCGCACGTTAGATAAGTGCGACAGACTAATCGACCGCACCCATCGTCTGACCTCTCACCCTTGAAGAAATTGCAGAAACCCCCTAAAGTGCTCTTTAGTTTTGTCGGTCAGGGTGAGGGATTCCCTCCCAGGGCGCGAAAGCAGAGCTAGCACATCGGGGTTTAAGAATTTCAGTAGGCTTGGAAACAGGTCTGGTTTCTGTGTTGACGTGGTAGAGGGTCGCACGACAATGACACAATCTTGGTTGAATCGGCTGTTTCCCCACCAGGGTCGTGCTTCCCGGGTGGAGGGGACAGACTATGCCAGCACAATGCCCTCCCCGCAGCGCCCCAACCCCCAGCGCAACCAGGGCTTGGATCCGCTCATCCCGCAGACTGATCCGCCATCCCGCCGTCCTCGACTGCGCCACCTAGCTCTGCCTACGGCGATGGTGGTTGTGGCCTTGGTGTCCGGGGGGGCGACGCGCACCTATCGGCTGGTACAAACAACCTGGGCCGCACTCCCAGAATCGGAAGAGGCCCTCACCTACGAGCGAGACGGCACCATCACCATGATTTCGGCAGATGGGGCTATTTTGCAAAAGCTCGGCCCTGCTTCCCGCGAAACCACCAGCTACGACGACATTCCCGAACACCTCGTTGCGGCCTTCGTGGCCTCGGAGGATCAACGCTTCTACGAGCACCGGGGTGTGGACTATCGCGGCATTACACGGGCGGCCCTAGCAAACCTGCGACAGCGGGACGTGGTGGAGGGGGCGAGCACCATTACCCAACAGCTTGCCCGAATCGTCTACCTGAGCCAGGAGCGCAGTGTGCAGCGCAAGGCCAGGGAGGTGTTGATGGCCCACAAGCTGGAGCAGGATCTGAGCAAAAGCCAGATCATGGAGCGCTACCTAAACCTGGTGTATTTGGGATCCGGTGCCTATGGCGTGGCCGATGCCGCTTGGATCTACTTTGGTAAAACCCTGGAACAGTTGACTGTGGCCGAAGCCGCCCTGATTGCTGGGATGGCCCCCGCCCCCAGTCTCTACTCCCCGGAGGTGAATCCGGAAGCGGCTCGTGCCCAGCGAGATCGGGTGATTCGGCGGATGTTATCCACCGGAGCCATCACCGCCACCGAGGCTGAAACGGCCCTAGCGGATGATGTGGCGGTTACCCCCAATGAGCCCAAGTTCCTCTACAGCGAGTTCCCCTACTTCACTATCTACGTTGAAAAGCAGCTTGAGCAGTTGCTCACCCCCGAACAACTGGCCGCAGGCGGGCTAACGGTGGAAACCAGCCTCAACGTGGACTGGCAGCGCAAGGCCGAAACCACCGTGGAGCAAGCTATCGAGCGCTATAGCGGCTGGCAGGGCATTGAGCAGGTGGCCTTGGTGGCGGTGGATCCTCGCAATGGCGAAATTAAGGCCATGGTGGGCGGCAACGACTTCAACGAAAGCCAGTTCAATCGCGTTACCCAGGCCCAGCGCCAGCCCGGTTCCACCTTCAAAACCTTTGTCTATGCCACGGCCATTGCCGCTGGGCTCTCTCCCTACAAAACCTATACCGACGCTCACTACGTGGTGGATGGCTATGAGCCCAAAAACTACGGCGGCACCTTCAGCGGCGATGTCGATCTGCTCAAGGCGTTGCGAAATTCCATCAACATCGTAGCGGTCAAACTGCTGGTAGATGTGGGCTTCGACCCGGTGATTGAAGTGTCCAAGAAAATGGGCATTCAGTCGCCGCTGTTGGGCACCTATTCCCTGGCCCTGGGGGCGTCGGAGGTGAACCTGCTGGAACTGACCAGCGCCTATGGCACCATCGCGAACGAAGGCCGCCACGTCCCTCCCCATGGCATCCGCCGGGTGCTCAATAGCCAGGGCGAGGTTCTCTACGAAACCGATGCCTCCAAGCAGGCCGTGCAAGCCATTGACAAAGACACGGCCTCCATCATGACCTGGATGTTGCGCAGTGTGGTGGAGAGCGGCACGGGCCGTAATGCCTATATTGGTCGTCCGGTGGCGGGCAAAACGGGAACCTCAGAGAAGAACCGCGACCTGTGGTTTATTGGCTACATTCCCCAGCTTGCCACGGGGGTCTGGATGGGCAATGACGACAGCAGCCCCAGCAGCGGAGCCAGCACCACCTCAGCGGCCATCTGGCGCATGTTTATGTCGCAGATTGTCGATGATATTCCGGTGGAGCAGTTCCCGGAGATGCCCTCCCTGGGCGGACGGGAAGCCACCGTTGAGGCCAAGCCCATCAAGCCTAATCGAGTGGTGGCGGATCGCAGTTCCTCAAGTTCTAGCGAAGACACCCCTACCTCGGATCGTCGCCCACGCCCTTCGGCCCAGTCCGGATCCAGCCATCGGCAAGAATCAGGCAATTCAGCTCCTAGGCCATCCCAAGGCGGCGGCGGCAGCTCGTCTGCACCAGCGGCCAGCCCAGCGTCTAGCCGTGGTTCCGAACCCGCGCCAAGCCCCCAACCTACCACCGCCACCCCCGCTGCGGCCCCCGCCCCGGTGGCAGCCCCAGCCCCCGTAGATGCAGCTCCGGCCCCGGTAGCGGCTCCGGCTCCAGCCCCGGTAGCTCCGGCTCCGGTGGCAGCGCCCGATCCGGCCCCGGCTCCCCCCGCCCCCCCACCTGCACCCATTGCTCCTCCACCCCCACCCCTAGCCCCCAGCGGAGGTGGTGAGGCGTCGGAGTAGCCCCGTTAAATTCAGCTTCAATGGCAAATTCCCCAACTTTTGGCCAGAGGTCAGGTTATGCCTCTAGGCCGATGGGAAAACCGGGGGGTTGCCTATTGAAATGTTGCCGACTAATACCAAATCCGACTTGTTTGCCCCCGGTATCAGTGGGCGAGGAGACCTCGCCCCTACGGTTTGCTGGGCTGGGAATCGGGGTTATGAAGTGGATCCCTCAAACTGGACAGGGGGCTAAGCTCTGAACGACTCAAACA
>JBBAWV010000116.1:0-14571 GCA_040396995.1 Nodosilinea sp.
CGGTTTGCATGGCGAGGGCCATTTCCATCACCGATTCGGCATGGTCGGAGCTGGGTAGGGGCAGGCCACCCACCACCATGTAGGCATCGCCAATGGTTTTGATTTTCTCAAGGTGGTAGCGATCCGCCAGTCGGTCAAACTCCGAAAAGATTTGATTCAGCCAGTTGACGAGGTCGAGGGGGCTAATTTGGGCGGCTAGGGGGGTGAAATTAACAATGTCGGCAAACAAAATCGTCACATCGTCAAAGCGTTCTGCAAGGGAGCCCTGGAGTTGTTTGAGCTTGTCTACAATGGCTTTGGGTAAAATGTTTAGCAGGAGTTGCTCCGACTTTTGCTGCTCTAGGTGCAGGGCTTGCTGGGCCTGTTCCCGCTCTTGCATCTCCCGGTGCAGTTGGTCGTTTTGGGCCTGGAGTTGTTCCGCCTGACGCCGCAAGGCCCGCTGCAATTCGGTGAGCAGTTGATTCGCTCCACCGGAGGACACCGCTCGCTGGGCCTGTTTTTGCAGTCGCCGATGAATCGCGTAGCCATTGATATGAACGCGCAGTCGGGCCACTATTTCCTCAACCCATAGGTTAGAACTGATGTAGTCGGCCACGCCGCTTTTAAAGGCCGAGAGGCGAGTGGTAGGGGAGGAGTCGGCCCCCAACACCACAATGGGAATGAAGCGGGTATCCATGCCCTGCTTAAGGGTTTGGCAAAGCTGTTGTTCGGCCTCGGTAAAGCTAGGGGTAACAATCACCACCACATCGGGCAACTGAGCCTGAACCTGGGTTATCACGGGCACCGCCTCCAGACCATGGCACAGGCTAAACCCCTCTGTAAACAGAGCCTGAAGCAGCGCCGAGGGTGGGGTCAGTCCGCATTCGGCGATTAGGATCATGCCGGAAATATCCCCAGAAAAGGAATCAGTCATGGAAATTTCGTGCTCGCCATGAAGGCCAGTGGTGCCTATGTTTTCTAGCTTACTGAGGCTGGCGGCGTCATCCGGGCAGAGTTGTGCCGTTTCATGTTAGAAGAAATTAGCGTTTTCGATGGATAAAGCATGAACCGCAAATCTATTTTAATCATCGGCAACGCCAGAACTGGAAGCGGCACCACGTCTGGGGGGGGGATTCATACTAAATCCGGCTTGTTTGCCCCCGGTATCAGCGGGCGAGGAGGCCTCGCCCCTAGCATGTGTTGGGCCGGGAATCGGGGTTTTTCAACTCGGATTTGGTGCCAGACCAGCATTGGCATAGATAACGGCCACTGCCGGGACAAGGGCTGGGGTGTAGATCCGTCGAAGGAGGCCACCGCGCCGAGTGATGGATCGTTTTAACCAATCCTCCCCCAATCCTTTTCGTGCTCTCAAGGCCCGCTGGGTGCTGGCGGGGTTTGTGGTCATTTCCGCCATCCTCGGCCTGGGGCTGATTCTCCTGCTCTCTTTAAGCCTTCTGCCCATTGAGGTGGGGGATCCAATTTTAGCCCCAACGCTCTATATTCTGGTTTTCACTGGGCTGTGCCTGATGATTGTCGCCCAGGGGCGATCCCCTGCCCTGAACCTGCGGGACTTGTTTGGCCCCCTGCCTTGGCGGTTGGCATGGCTGCAACTGCTGTGGCTGGTGGTGGGGTTGTTTTTATTTTCCCTGGGAGCCTTTCAGATCTCCTATCTGGGGTTGTCGTGGGTGGCCCCGCGCCTAGTGGAATCGACCCTGCAACAGTCGCTGCTGCTGTCGGTGGACAACGCCGCCGCCCCCCACCTCTACAATGGCCTGATGCTCTTTGCCGTGGTGGTGGTGGCTCCTGTGGCCGAAGAATTTATCTTTCGGGGCATTTTGCTCCATCGCTGGGGGCTAAAATGGGGCGTACGCACCGCCATGGTGATGACCTCCGTACTCTTTGGCCTGCTACACTCCAACCTGATCGGTCTCTTCATGTTTGGGGTGGTGATGACCCTGCTCTACCTCACCACCCGATCTCTGCTGGTGCCCATGGTGGCCCACGCCCTCAACAACGCCCTCGCCTCCGGCCTAGAATACGCCACCCAAAGCCGAGCCCTCACCCCCATCTATACCCTGGCCGACTTTCGATCAAGCTGGTGGCTAGGCGTCCTGTGTCTGCTCGTTTCTGCCCCTTGGGTGCTGCGTTATGTGGTCTACCATTGGCCCACCCAAACCACGCCGCCACCCTACTTTGTCAACCAAAACCAGCGGATCCAGGCCGAACAACGTCCCTAGGACAGGGGTCGTTCATCGGTGTTGCTGGGACGCATAAACAATCCTGGCATAGCCAAGATAAGCCATGGGTTAGCATCACAACACCGTGAAAAAGGGGCGATCATCCCTCAAGATAGACCGCCCCGTAGGGTTTAGAAACAGCGACGAGCCAGTGATGCCCCAGACCCAAAGATGGAGAAAATTCGTGTTTAAAGACTAGCGAGAGAGCACCGCCTCAGCAGACTCCGCCTCAGCAGCGGGGGATACCTCGGCCAATAGCACCTCCTTGACCAACACCGATTCTGACTGAATGGCGAAGTCAAAATCGGGCTCCGCCCCAGCCGCCTCTGCCAACACCTCAGCAGAGCGTTGCCGACGATAGAGTAAGGTGCCCCCAGTCACCAGGGTGGCCACAATGCCCAATCCGCCCAAAGCCTTCGCCATGGCCTTAGCATCGGGGGTGCTGCCCAGTCCGGCGGTGGGGTTGCCCTCGGTGGGAGCATTGAGGCTAGTAAGACCAGCGAACGCCTTACTAGCGGCGCAGCCCGTGGTGGCCCTGGCCTCGGTGGTGCCGATCAGGGCGAGGGCTACGGTTGCCACAGCGAAACTCGATAACGTAGTGATTTTCATCGCAGTAGAGGAGGAACGTCACAAACTCAGTTACAAACTATAAACTTTTTAAATCATGCCTTGCCCTAGAAACAGCATAGGAGATTACAAAACTGACTCCTGATGGCTGACCTTGTAGGCCCGAACCCATCCCTGCTCCTGTCCCTATTGCTCGCCTCCTATGGGCAGACCATGGGCCTCTGATCCTCAAAAAGGAGCGGGTAACTAGGTCGGTAAGCGGTGAATGAGTAGTTATCTCAGGTTTTGTGTGGTTATGTGAAACTTGCCCCTTACTCCCCAGGGGCAAAGGGCACAATGCTGGTGAGGGCATCCATCCGAAAGCGGGTGCTCTGCGGTCAGATTTCCAGTCTCGCTACCCGCAGGTTATTGACCATGGTGCCGTTCTTTAAAGTCGCTACAGAAATCGACACCGAAACAAAGATTTTGAAGGCGGCGCTCAAGCTCTTTGCCCAGCGAGGCTATAGCGGCACCACCACCCGCGATTTGGCCCAAGCAGCGGGGGTGGCAGAGGGCACTCTGTTTCGGCATTTTGAAAACAAAAAGGCGATCTTAGTGGCCGTCGCCAGCCAGGGTTGGGTCGAAATCCTCACCGATTTGCTCACCGAGCTCAGCGAAATGGCCAGCTACAAAGCCATTGGCCAGGTGATGCAGCGGCGAATGCTAAACCTCCAGCGCAATTCGGCCCTGATGCGGGTGTGCTTTATGGAAGCCCAGTTTCACCCGGAACTACGAGAGCAAATTCAAACCGAAGTGATCGGCAAAATGATCGACGTAGCCGAAGCCTTTTTCCAAACCGCTATGGATCGAGGCGTGTATCGCCCCATGAATGCACGGATGGTGGCCCGCGTCTTTTTGGGCATGTTCACCGTAGCCGGATTCAGCCAAGAAACCCTTGGTGATACCCCAGGTTCCGCCCAATCCATGAAGGAATTGGCCGAATGTTTGACCGATATTTTCCTCAATGGCGTGCTGGCGTAGGTGGGCTAGCTCTGAGGCAATATAGTAGGGAAATCGGTTGTTACACGGGGAAAAATACCATGGTGTTTGGGAGCCTGAAACGAGAGATAACGCCAGGTCAACGCGGCTTGTCAACCGGGCGACGGTGGCTAGGATCTTGGTTGTTAATCGCCCTGATTGCCGTCCTAGTTCTGGGCGGATCTCGTCCGGCTTGGGCGGTGGCCCCCACCCAACAACCCGCCGAAACCGTCACCATTCACCTCGGCACAGCAACGGGAGAGCTTCGCTTTGAGCCCGATCACCTCACCTTTACCGCTGGCCAACGCTACACCCTAGTATTAGATAACCCCAGCCCCGAAAAGCACTACTTCACCGCCAAGGACTTCGCAGATGTCCTGTGGACGCAGAACGTCAAGGCGAGTGACGTTGAGATAAAAGGAGCCATCCACGAGCTAGAACTGAAGCCGGGTGCCGTCGCTAACTGGACCTTTATCCCCCAAAAGCCAGGAACTTACGAACTACATTGCTCCATCATTGGCCACGCCGAAGCAGGCATGGTGGGTCAAATCGTCGTTCAAGCCCCCGCCTAGGGCGGCGGTAAGGCCCAGCCTTAAACCGATATAATCCGGTACCCAGGACGGCTGTAGATGCTTTTGGTAGGGGATGCTTTTACAATAGAAAGCACACCCGGTTAAGGAATATGAAGGAGTTTGGTGATTACCCATGGCAGATCAATTAATTCGCGCCACCGCCGCCGGAGGGGGGATCCGGGTCGTGGGGGTGATCACCACCAAACTCACGGAAGTGGCCCGCCAGCGGCACCAGATGTCCGCCGTGGCCACGGCGGCCCTAGGGCGAACCATGGCGGCGGGGTTGCTGCTAGCCTCCAGCATGAAACGGCCCCAGTCTCGCGTCAATATTCGAGTAAAAGGCGATGGCCCCCTGGGTGGGGTTCTGGTGGATGCGGGCCTAGACGGCACCGTGCGCGGCTATGTGGACAACCCTGCCGTGGAACTGCCCCCCAATGCCATGGGTAAGCTGGATGTGGGAGCCGCCGTTGGTCGCCAGGGCTATGTGTATGTGGTGCGCGATGTGGGCTATGGCTATCCCTACTCCAGCACAGTAGAACTGGTCTCTGGGGAAATTGGCGACGATATCACCTACTACCTGGCCACCTCCGAACAAACCGCCTCGGCCCTAGTCCTAGGTGTCTATGTGGGCAACAACGGTGTGGAGGCCGCTGGGGGACTGCTGCTCCAAATTTTGCCCCGCGCCGCCGAAGATCTAGACATGGTGACCACCCTAGAACAGCGTTTCTCCAGCCTCACGGGCTTTACCCCCCTGCTGCGGGCCAACAAAACCCTGCCCCAAATTTTTGAGGACTTGGTGGGCGATATGGATCTCACCATTCTGCCCGAAAGCCAACTGGTGCGGTTCCATTGTCCCTGTTCCTTCGAGCGAATGCTGAGTGCCCTCAAAATGCTGGGGAAAGACGAACTGCAAGACATGATCGAAAAAGATAACGGGGCCGAAGCCACCTGCCACTTCTGTAACGAGGTCTACCACACCAGCAGCGACCACCTCACCCAACTGATCGCCGATCTCAACCAGGATCGCCAGGAGGCCAACCGCTAGAACGCCCTAGCCTGAAAGGCCTAATCGCGCTCAAGCTCAGCGACCGCTGGCGCTGACGGTGTTGAACCCCTCCACAAACCGAACTGAGGTTACTTAGCAGCTTTTCAGGGGAGTAGGGAATCCAGAGATATTGAACTAGGGAGGACGGTGATCGCGATTAGCCCAATAGATACACCACCAATCCAGCAATAAGCGCCAGATAGATGAAGTTGGGCAGGCCATCTTTTTTGCTGCCCCCGCCCTTTTTGTCATCGGCAGGGGCGTTGATGCTTTTCATGGCGGTGCCAATGGCTTTGCCCAATTCCTCCCAGGGGTCTTTCTTGGGTGGTTTTTTTTCGGGCAGGTTGAGATAGATCACCAGTCCCAGGACAAAAAACAGTAGAAAGGTTTCCATAATGGCGGCGACTTTCGAGGGCTACTGCCAGTATGGTTCACCGCTGTCTAGGCAAAAATCGCATTTTGTTCAGGAATGTTCAGAGATTTTTGCCTATTTTCCCCTAGGTAGTGTGGCGAGAATGCATTGAGTTTTTTCAGGGGTGGCAAGGCAGAATTTCTATGGATGTCCGCCCTCTACCCAGTCAGTTGTGCTCTCGAAACAAGGTTTTCCCAGGACTATGGTTTGCGCATTTAGAGTGACTCCCGTAGGATGGCAGAAAATATAACATGGCTTTCATGAACATCCTGCTGGTTTATCCTCGTTTTCCGAAAAGCTTTTGGTCCTTTGATAAAACCCTGGAACTGGTCGGCATGAAGGCACAGCTACCGCCCCTGGGTCTGGTGACGGTGGCGGCCATTCTGCCCCAAACCTGGAATTTTAAGCTGGTAGACCGCAATGTGCGGGAAGTGCGCGACGACGAATGGCGCTGGGCCGACCTTGTGATTGTGTCCGCCATGATTGTCCATCGGCCCGACTTTTTGGCCGCCATTCGCACCGCTAAGGAATACGGAAAACTGGTGGCCGTGGGTGGCCCGTACCCCACGTCTCTCCCCCACGAAGCCGAGGCAGCCGGGGCAGATTTTCTGATTTTGGACGAAGGGGAAATTACCCTGCCCATGTTTGTGGAGGCCGTGGAACGGGGCGAAACCAGCGGCACCTTCCGCTCTGGGGGCGAAAAACCCGCCGTCACCGAAACCCCCATTCCCCGCTACGACCTGCTGGAACTGGACGCCTACGCCGAAATGTCGGTTCAGTTTTCGCGGGGCTGTCCTTTTCAGTGCGAATTTTGCGACATCATCGTGCTCTACGGTCGCAAACCCCGCACCAAGGAACCCGATCAGCTTCTGGCCGAGCTTCAGTACCTCTACGATCTGGGCTGGCGGCGCAGCATCTTCATGGTGGATGACAACTTCATCGGCAACAAGCGCAACGTCAAGCGCCTGCTGACGGCCATGAAGCCCTGGATGGAGGATCACGGCTATCCCTTCTCCTTTGCCACCGAGGCCTCGGTGGACTTGGCCCAGGATCCTGAACTGATGCAGATGATGGTGGACTGCAACTTCGGCACCGTCTTTTTGGGCATCGAAACCCCCGACGACGACAGCCTTGCCCTCACCAAAAAGTTCCAAAATACGCGAGATCCCCTGTCGGAATCGGTGGTCGCCATTGCCAAAACTGGATTGCGAGTGATGGCTGGGTTCATCGTGGGCTTTGACGGCGAGAAAAAGGGTGCGGGCGAACGCATCTACCAATTCGTGGAGCAAACCGCCATCCCCACCGCCATGGTGAGTATGCTGCAAGCCCTACCGGATACCGCCCTTTGGCATCGTCTGGAAAAGGAAGGGCGTCTGCTGGGCAAGAGTGCCGATATCAACCAGGCTACCCTGATGAACTTCGTGCCTACTCGGCCCATCGAAGACATCACCGAAGAGTTTATCCAAACCTTCTGGGATCTCTACGACCCGCTGACGGTCTTGAACCGTACCTTCCGCCATTATTTGATACTAGGAGAAGCCCGCAAGCACAACTCCAAACGACGACGCAATGTCAAAAAAAGCGCTGTCGCCGCCGGATCGCCTAGCATTAACTGGGTTACCCTCCGGGCCTTTTTCATCATCATTTGGCGGCAGGGCATTCTGCGTAAAACCCGTCTGCGTTTTTGGGTGAACCTGGCGATCATGCTCTGGCGCTATCCCGCCGTGGCCGCCAGCTATGTCTCTGTCTGCGCCCAGGCCGAGCACTTTATCGACTTCCGTCAAGTGGTGCGCCAAAACATCGAAGCCCAACTCGCGGCCTACAAAGCCAGCCAGCCATCCCCAGCGCCCCAGGAGGAAGCCTCCCTCGCTGCCTAATTCCCAGCCCGCATCCCCAACCCAACAACCCGTAGGGGCGAGGTTTCCTCGCCCTTTTTCCTTATCTCCTCCTTAAATCACCAAACTCTGGGCTGAAAGGTGGCGTTGTTAGCCAGTTCCATGAAACGGTTTATAATGCCAACATGCTAGGGGTGTCCGACCATCGGACTGAGATCATACCCTCAGAACCTGACCTGGTTAATACCAGCGGAGGGAAGCCATGCTTGAGGTCACTAGCCGCTTCCATAAACTTAATGTAGAACAGCTCCCTTGTCTGTATCTATCCTAGAATCGCCTGCTTAGCAGGGAATTTTCTGGGGGAATGGTGGCAGGCTGGAAGCCCGTTCTACGTTGGGATTTGGGGTGGGGTAAAGGGGTTTTCTGACGGCACGTCCTAGCAACCTGTTGTGAATTGGGAGGTGTTTTGATGACCCTGGGCATAACCGCCATTGCGGTGATTTTGATCACGGCAGCGAGCTTTACCCTGCTTGGCCTCTTGCAGGCTAGCCGCCGCACCATCAGCCTGGAGGACTACCTAGTCAGCCGCAACCGGGTGGGCACGGGCATGGCCTTAGCGACCATCGTCGCCAGCGCCATGGGAGCCTGGATTTTGTTTAGCCCGCCCGAAGTGGGAGCCACCAGCGGCCTTGCCGGAATTGTGGGCTACTGCATTGGTCAGGCCACCCCCGCCGCTCTGTTTGCCTTTATGGGAACGCGGATGCGGTTCCTGATGCCTGCGGGCCACTCGCTGAACGAGTACGTGCTACATCGCTTTGGGCGGGCCATGTATCGGCTGACGTTGGCAATTGTGGTGTTCTATATGTTTGTCTATCTGGCGGCGGAACTGACGGCCATCGCCAAGGCGGTGGAACTGATGGCCGGGGTGCCCCTCTGGCTGACGGCCCTGCTGGTGATTACCGCCGTGTTCGTCTACACCTTGGTGGGTGGCCTAGAGGCGACGATTTTCACCGATGCCATCCAGTTTGCGGTGATTGTGCCGCTGCTGCTGCTGAGCTTTGGGATTGCGGTCTATGCCCTAGGCGGCTGGGGCAATGCGGTGGCCCCCGTGCGGGATGTGGCCCCCCAGTTGTTGACCCTCGCCAACGGGCCAGGAATTAAGTTTGGGGCTACCCTCGTGATTGCGGTGATTTCCGCCGAGATGTTCAACCAAACCAACTGGCAGCGCATCTATGCCTGTAAATCCGATACCGTGGTGCGGCGTTCCTTTTTGGGGTCGTTTTTGGTGATTTGGCCCATGCTGTTCATTGCCGGACTGCTGGGCATTTTAGCCATGAATTTTGGCTTCAACGACGACCGAGCCTTTTTCTCGCTGATCCAAGCCCTGGAACTGCCGAGCTGGGTGAGCATTGCTGTCCTCGTTCTGGTGCTGGCCCTGGTGATGAGCAGCCTGGATTCTTTGCTCAACGGCATCGCCAGCCTATTTACGACTGACCTGCTGCGGATTTTCCCAGAGAAGTCCACCAACGGCATTCTCAACCTCACCCGTCTGATCACCTTCATCGCTGGCATTCCCGCCATCCTCATCGCCGCCAGGGGCTACAACGTCCTCTACCTGTTTCTGCTAGCGGATTTGGTCTGTGCCGGGGCACTATTCCCCGTTCTGTTTGGCCTCTATTCCAAACGCCTCACCGGACAAATGGCCCTCTGGAGTGCCATCATCGCCATTGGTGCCGGGGCCTTGTTCTTCCCCAAGCCCGACTTCAGCGGCTGGAATGGTCTACCCTTCGCCGGAGATCTGCTCGTCAGCTTTGCCGCCCCCATCGTAGTTTCCGCTGTGTTGTGCCTAGGCTGGATTCAACTTCGAGCCAGCCAGGGTAAAACCGAAGCCTACGATTTCGGCAAACTCAGCCGCGACATTCGCGCCTACGGAGAAAAGGTGACGGTTGCGCCCAAGGGCTAGCACTGCGTTAAAACCTCGTGAAGGAGATCTGCAACCACAGCCCTCCTTCACCAGTCATCGCCTAGTTCCTAGCCGGAGCCTGGAGGATAGATCAGGAGATCTACATCAGGTCATGCCGTCAAAGGCAGGATAGCGCTAAAGGCTTAGGAGTTGCCGGACAAACTTCTCAACCCTGAAATAGTTGCACTCAGAGTCGAGGAAATAAGCCCCAATTAAGGCTTCAACAGCTCCACTGAGGACTTTATCGCTATTCCGGCATCCTTGCCGCACGGCATTCTCAGCTAGGTAAAGCCGTGGGCCGAGGTTCAAACGCTTAGCGACTTTAGCCAACGCTTGGTTACTAACCAACCTTGAGCGCACCTGGGTTAGCCGTCCCTCGTTATAGGTAGGATAGCGCTGACTCAGGATGGCTGTGATTACCCCCTGGAGAATGCCATCCCCAATGTACTCTAAACGCTCATTATGATTAGGTAGTGAACGATGGGTAAGTGCTTGGCGTAGTAAGGTCTCATCCTTGAATTTGGGCAGCTTAGTCATGAGGAATGTCCTCTGAGTAATGTTTTACATTACGTACTGCAAATAGCCAAAACTAGCCCACACAAAAAATGTGGACTAGAACGCTGTCTAAAAGTTCAATGAACAGAATGAGAAGGGTTGAAATATTTATGCCTCAAGCTCGCGATGGCTAGAGTGCTTTGACCATAACCAGTTAATCTGTATACATTTATGTACAGCAGATCATTCGGTGAAACCGAACAGCGAGGAGTCAAACCAAGCAAGGTTTACTTTCTAGAAGTATTCCTTATCCCTAGCATTCAGGGGATCCGCTCCACGAAGGGAGTAGTTGCTGCTTGGGGCATAAATATTGCAAGTGTTCTAAAACCTGTCTTTTGAAACAGCTAGAACAACGCTGGGTTTTCGAGGTACGCAGCTACTGGTTTAACCTTTCATACCGTGGAATGTCAAGATGAGAGCCGAGGCAGTCGCGGTATTTTTGCCCATGGATGAGTAGATTACCTCTGGTTAGGCAAAAAATCATGATGGCTGTCTGTTGCAAATGAGCTTTTGTCCCTGAGTGAGGTGTACGCCATGAGTCAGCCTCACGATTGGAACTGCTAGTTTAGAACGAGGTGCCCATGGCAGATCTGTGGGGTGCTGCCGCTGTCAGGCTATCCACCCACCAGGCAAACGCCTAGGCTAGGAACAAATGTCACCACATTGTTCGTCCGTCGCACTCTAGTCGTTCGGAGTGTCAGGGTTCGGTAGGTAGAGCTTGGTAATACCCACGTTAACTCTAGAGATAACACGCCCTAGGGGTCGATTTCGGCCTTCATGCGCTCTAGGGTTTGTTGCATTTGCCGGAACATATCATCGGGGGTCATGCCAAATTGCCCAAGCTGGGTTTTAAGCTGTTCTACGGTCATTTTGGCCGTGAAGTCTTCCGAGAGCTCGAACCGCTTCATAAAGATGTGGTAGCGATCCATCATCGTCTCCATCTGCTCGATGAACATCTTTTTGCCTTCGCGGTCAAACTTGCCGTAGTTGCTGCCCAACTGCGTCAGACTTTGATAGTCCTGGAACAGTTGCATCGCTTCTTGCTGAATGATTTCAGAATCAAAAAATCCCATGGTTCGGCGGTGGTTAACAAAGGGCTTGCGGCCAAATCCAGCACAACGATGGTCGTTCCCCCTGGGCCAAACTCCCCGCTCTGGACTAGGACAAGCGTGATGTCTATTAGCCTAGAGGGTTGCCCCAACCTTGGCAAAGGAGAGATAACCCTACTTATGGGCGTTGGAAAACAGACGGCCTAGGAATCCCTTGGGGGCAGCGGCGGGGTCGGCGGGTTTGGCGGTTGGGGTAGGTTGGGCCGCTGGTGGGGCGGGGGGGGGGGGGGGGGGCGTGAGGTCGAGGTTGAGTTGGCGGGCGTATTTTTGGGCCACGCCGTTGTTGGGGTCTAGCTTTAGCGCCTGCTTAAAGTGCACCTTGGCCATCCCCGGCAGTTGGTTCAGCAGGTAGGCTTGGCCCATGAGGGAATGGAAGTTGCTGTTTTTGGGCTCCAGTTTCAGGGCATCCTTGAGTTCCTGAATGGCGGCGGGGGCATTTTTGGCCCGCAGATATTCCCTAGCCCGCTGGTAGTGGCGGTCGGAATAGGAGACCGCCTCATGGCCCACAGCCGCCTGGTCAGACGCCGCTTGACCAGAAGGTGCCTGACTGGATGCCGCCTGAGCAGAACTGGCTTGAACCGGAGCCGCTGGCCAACTGGATACCCCGATAACCCCGGTGCGTTTTTCCCGAATGATCGCCTCTCCCATCTTGCGCTGGAAGTAGACCAAATTCAGTTCGCTGATCTGCTGGGTGCAGGTGGTAAAGCTGTCGGCTGAATCGTACTGGGTTTCGCTAAGGTGCTGAAGCGTGGCTTCATAAACAGTGTCCACCTCCGCCTCCAGCACCGTTTGCAGGTGGCGACTGGCCTCTCCTTGGGGATGAAACTGCCCCTCTCGCACCAAACGCCGCACCTTAAACCTCAGGGTGGCCAAAATCTCACTGCGCTGCTTTTCTTGCTTGAGGCGCTGATAGGCCGGGTTCACCAACTTGGCCAGGGTTTGGGTGACGAAAGCGGCCTGATCCTCGGAAGCATCGGCCTGGACATCGGGATGCAAGCGCTTGGCCACCTGGTGATAGCGCTTGAGAATGCGACGATCATCCGCCGAAACCGAGACCCCCAACACAGCATAGGGATCGGAAAACTGACTAAACCAAGCGGGGGAAAGCGGGGGAGGAGTCATCCAAGGGGCAGGGGAAATGGCGTGAAACAGGAGATGAGAGATGGCACCCAATACTGTAGATCTAATATTGAAGCCAATAGTATGCCTCGATCTAGGAGGCACCTCGGTACACAACCGTGAACATCGGGATATTTAGACCCACATTTATGGAGAGTATACTAAACGAATACGGCCTAACCTTGCCCGATTCCAGCTTCTTGCCCCTCTTGTGAGCCATTAGGTGATGATGCTGTCTTCCTCAGAACCCCGTCGTCGTAGCATTGCCGTGGCCCTCGCCTGGTTGGGGGTAGTCCTTGCACCGGGCCTCCATAAGTTTTATTTAGGTCAACCCGGATGGGGTATAGCCTATCTGTTGCTGAGTTGGACGCCCATTCCTCGCGTGGCCTGTGCCCTGGAGGGAGCTTGGTTGTTGGGCCGTCCTCCCGAATTTTTTGGGGTTGAGTCTGTCACTTCAGCCGTGTCCCCTAAGCCCCCTACTCCCATCGACCCTAGTCAGGTGAACGCTTTGGGGGTGGCCCTACGCGAACTGGATGGCCTGCGCCAGGAGGGCCTAATTTCCGAAGGTGAATTTGAACAAAAGCGTCGTCAACTCCTGGATCAGGTGGGCTGATGGGGGCGCTCGCACGGGTCTTTCGGCAATGGCGGCGAATCCAGGGGCCACCCTCCCCCCTTGGTCAACGCCTTGCTCAAGATCCCACCTACCGCCTCACCACCCTCGCGGAAGTTGCCCAGGCCGCTGAACTTGGCTTTCGGCTGGATGTCAACCGGGCCACCGTGGATGATTGGCTACGGCTACCGGGGATCTCCATTCGGCAGGCCCAGGTCTTAGTCCACCTACGCCAGAGCGGGGTGAGTTTCCATGCCCTAGAGGATGTGGCGGCAGCGCTGGGTGTCTCCCTCCCAACCCTCCAGCCCCTCGCCCCCGTGCTCTCCTTCTACTACTACGATGACCTCAACCCCTTGGTGATTCGTCCGGTTGCCGTTAACCAAGCCACCTTTGCCGACCTGGCCCAGATTCCTACCCTACCGCCCGACCTAGCCCAGGCGCTGCTGCACGAACGCCAGCAGCGGGGGCCATTCCGCAGCATCGCCGACCTCCAACGCCGCCTCAACCTCCCCGCAGACACCATCTCCACCCTCATGCATTACCTAAGCTGCTGAGGCCACCAACATCGTCCCTGGAAGCCTTTTTCCGCCAGCCTTACTTGGTGCCAAACAGCCGATCCCCCGCATCGCCAAGACCGGGCAGAATGTAGCCCCGCTCGTCCAATTTTTCGTCGATGGCGGCGGTGTAGAGGGGTACGTCGGGGTGTTCGCGGTGGAAGTGGGCGACGCCCTCCGGTGCCGCCAGCAAACACAAAAAACGCAGCGACCGAGGATTGGCCTGCTTGAGAGGATACAGCGCGGCAACGGCAGTATTCCCTGTGGCAATCATGGGGTCTACCACCAGCACATCCCGGTCGGAGAGGTTCTCCGGCACTTTGTAGAAGTACTCAATTACCCGCAAACTTTGGGGGTCGCGATACAGCCCAATGTGGCCCACCCGCGCCGAGGGAATCAGTTCCAAAATGCCGTCCAAAATGCCCTGTCCCGCCCGCATAATCGACACCACCACCAGCTTTTTCTCTGGGGCCAACACCGGAGCCTGCATCGTCGCCATCGGCGTTTCAATGGTCTCCAATTTCAGCGGTAAATCCCGCGTCACCTCGTAGGCCATTAGTAAGCTAATTTCCTTCAGCAGGGCGCGAAACTTGGCTGTACTGGTTTCTGCCCGCCGCATCAGGGTGAGCTTGTGTTGAATTAGAGGATGGTCGATGAGATGCAGGTTGGTCATGGGGATTAGAGGCTAGGGACTAGGAATGGGTTGAGACGCACTGCGGTGTACCCGTGCGATGGATTGTGGCATTGAGAATTCTGCATTCTAAACGGCATTCAGTCTGCTCTGTAGGGTACAAGCCGTGTTTTCGTCGAATGGCACGCCCTTGGTCAAGCCGCCGTTTGGGCGGAGGAGTCGATGCATCTATGGTGAATCTGTACTATCTATAAGAAAATCTTAAGTTACAGAGATCCCAGGGCGTCGGGTGTTTATGTGGAATTTTTCTACCTAAGAGGGCGTTTGAAAAGGGGGTAGTGGGTAGCGAATTACGCTAGACGCCGC
>JBBAWV010000117.1:0-14118 GCA_040396995.1 Nodosilinea sp.
CGAGGTCTCCTCGCCCGCTGATACCGGGGGCAAACAAGTCGGATTTGGTATTAGCGGTGTACTTCATTCGAGTGAAACCCGCTATAAAAATATCCCAGAATTCTTGAATCGTAGGCGATGGATACCTGTATCGCCCCAATTAGAACCCTGGGATATGGCTTCACCCTAAATGCTGGTTTAAACCGTGGTGATGTCCTTTTCTTTGACAGCTAGGAGGTCATCCAGCTTGGCGATGTATTTATCGGTGAGCTTTTGGATTTCGTCCTGGTAATCGCGGGATTCGTCTTCGGAGATCTCGCTAGCTTTTTCCAGCTTTTTGATGGCGTCGATGCCGTTGCGGCGCTGGTTGCGGATAGACACTCGGCCTTCTTCGGCAATTTTATTGGCGGTTTTCACAAATTCCTGCCGCCGCTCGGTGGTGAGGGGGGGAATGTTGAGTCGAATCACCTTACCGTCGTTGTTGGGGGTGAGGCCCACGTCAGACATGGAAATGGCCCGCTCGATGGCCGTTAGGGTACTGCCGTCGTAGGGCTGAATCATTAGGGTGCTGGCGTCGGGGGTGGAGATGTTGGACATCTGCTTGAGGGGGGTAGCCACGCCGTAATATTCCACCTCAATCCGGTCTAGCAGAGAGGCATTGGCCCGCCCGGTGCGGATGGTGTTGAAGTTGCGCTGGGTGGCCTCATTGGCCTTCTGCATTTGGTCTTCAATTTCAAGCAAAATATCGTCAGCTGACATCACAAGCCTCTCCTACAATCGTGCCAATCGGTTCACCCATCAGCGCCCGCTTAATGTTACCAGGCACCGACAGGTCAAATACCATGATAGGGATGTTGTTGTCCTTGCACAGGGCAATGGCGGTGCTATCCATCACCTTGAGGTCGTGCTGGAGCACATGGCCATAGGTGAGGGTGCGAAAGCGTTTCGCCTCCGGGTTAATTTTAGGATCAGAGTCGTAAACGCCGTCAACCTTGGTGGCCTTGAACACTACTTCGGCGTTGATTTCGGCGGCGCGGAGGGCGGCGGTGGTGTCGGTGGTAAAGAAGGGATTGCCCGAACCCGCCCCAAAAATAACCACCCGGTTTTTCTCCAGGTGGCGAATGGCGCGGCGGCGAATGTAGGGTTCGGCCACTTCCTGCATGGCGATGGCCGTTTGTACCCGCGTGGGCACCCCCTTGCGCTCCAGGGAATCTTGCAGGGTCATGGCGTTCATCACCGTGGCGATCATGCCGATGTAGTCCGCCGTGGCCCGATCCATGCCTGAGGCCGAACCCATGATGCCGCGAAAGATGTTGCCCGCACCCACGACGATGGCAATTTCGATGCCTTCTTCCACCACCTCCGCAATTTCCGAGGTGATGGTTTCTACCACGTTGGGGTCAATGCCGTAGGCCAGTTCGCCCATCAAGGCTTCGCCACTCAGTTTCAGTAAAACGCGCTTATAGGGAGTCGTCATAGGAGGTCGGTGTAGGTTCAGTGTAGTAAGGTCTAGAAAGCCCCACACCACTATACCGAGTACTTTGCAATGATGCTGACTGCCCTGACCCAAATTGGCATCGTCTTAACCTGGCTGGGCCTGGTGGGGGGTGCAGCAGAAGGGGTGAGACGGTTCACCTCGGCTAATCCCGAAATTACCCGAAAAATTGTCCACATTGGCGCAGGGCAAGTGATTCTACTGGCCTGGTGGCTGCAAACCCCGACGTGGATGGGCATTACGGCCTCTGTATTATTTAGCCTGGTGGCCTTACTGTCCTACCGCTACCCGATTTTGCCGGGGATCAACGGCGTGGGCCGCCACAGCCTGGGCACCTTTTTCTACGCCACCAGCATTGGCCTGCTCACCGCTGCCTTTTGGCCGATGAATTTGCCCCAATACGCCGCCCTCGGCATTTTGGTGATGACCTGGGGGGATGGCCTCGCCGCCCTGGTGGGACAAAATTTTGGTCGCCATCGCTACAAGGTGTTGGGTAGCACCAAAAGCTGGGAGGGAAGCCTCACCATGCTCCTGATGAGCTTTACGGTCAGCCTGCTGATTCTGGGTTGTACCGCAGGCTTTACCGCACCGATTCTGCTGATTGCCGCCCTGGTTGCCCTCGCCGCTACCATCCTAGAAACCCTGTCCTTCTACGGCCTGGATAACCTCACGGTGCCCCTGGGCAGTGCCGTTCTAGCCTATGGATTGTTGACGATGCTCGGCTATTAACCCCGCCCCAGTCCCACCGCATCATCAATTTCCATCACAAAAATTCCTGGAGCCGTTTCGGGATGTGTTTGCTGTCCACAGCCAGATCTAGGGAGGCTTAACCCATATCACTCGCACGCTACCTTTCACCCCTCTGCCATGACCATCTACTACGTACACAGATCTCGTTGCCACTAGCCAAAGGCTGGGAGATCCCCCTAAATCCCCCTTAAAACGGGGGACTTTGAATCCGATTCCCCCTTGCTAAGGGGGGCTAGGGGGGATCAACCCTCGGCGCGAGGCGAAATAGAGACTTGTGTATAAACGGTAGCCCCAGGGGAGAGGGGTTGGGGGTGAGGGCCATAAACTTTTGTCAGTCAACCAGCACTCGGATCTGGGGAGACGTTGCCGAAGTGGTAGCTAGTGTGGGCACCATTGGGATAAAGAAAGGTGCAAACCACCGACACATCCGGATTGTAGCGAATAATCATGTCCTGGAGTGGGGTTTGCTTCCAGTCGGAGAGGATGTCATCGATGCGGCTGATGGGGCGATATTTCACCTGCCAATCCTCTAGCGCTAGGGATAGATTTTCGAGCTGGCGCAGGACGATGACGGTGCCTTTTTCGCCCAGTTCCTGGTAGCCTCGGTCGCACACGTGGCAAATTTTGAGGGCATTGGCTTCTAGGACGGCAATTTGCTGATCGGGGGTTTCCATCGGTGCGGGCATAGGACAACCTTGGCAATGCGGGGTCTACGGCCCTTCAGCGTATCAAATCTTCGGGGGGCGGGGCGGGATCATGAACATCAATCGTCAAATTCCAATCCTAAGGGCCGAGGCGTGTGGTAAGAGTAGCCCATCGAGCCGAACACATCGCACAAGGGCGGAGGTGAAGCAATGCTGATGGAATCCCTAGAGCATGGGCTAGAGCAGGTGGTGATGATGACCACCTTTGTGCTGGAGGCGATTTCGGTGCTGTGTATTATCGTGGGCCTGTTCAGAACGGTGCGGCTGTGGGGCGTGCTACGGCGGCAATCCCGTGGACAAGAGTTTCCGTTCAACCAGGTGAGGCTGGCCTTTGGCAGTTGGTTGGCCCTAGCGCTGGAATTTCAACTAGGAGCAGATATTTTAGGGACGACGGTGGCTCCGACGGTGCAAGATTTACTGCGGTTGGGGATTATTGCCGTGATTCGGACGTTTTTGAACTACTTTTTGGGCAAGGAGATGGAGATGGAACTGGCCCTAGAACGGGAACGTCTGTCCCAGGAACAACTGCGGCAGGGTTAGGTAGATTGAAAAGTCCCTGATAACCTGCCTGCTGGGATGCCAACGATACCCCCCAGCCCCTCCCCCTCAATCCCTCTCCCATGTTGGGTACTGTGGACACATAAGTTTTGAAACCCTTGCTAGCAGGGCTTTACCCTCATCCCCCAACCCCTTCTCCCAGGGCGGGAGAAGGGGAGCTAGAAAAACCTTAAAGCCCTTGTCCGGCCTCCCCCTCTCCTATTTTTGGGAGAGGGGGACTGAGGGGGTGAGGGCCGAGATGTGTGTACACGGTAGCCCATGTTGGGAGAGGGACTTTGAAGTGATTCTGGCCCCCCTCCCAACATGGGAGAGAGAGGGGGTGAGGGCAGCAAAGACTTTGCAATCTACCGAGGATGACCGCCAATCAAACCTTATAAAAATCCTCAAATTTCCTTGCAGGGCCGGAATCTTCGCTAGCGTAGGTGGGCACGCTCTAGTCAACTTTGAAGGACTTTGCCATGACCCAGGCCAAATCCGGCGACCTCGTTGCCATTCACTACACCGGAAAGCTCGAAGATGGCACCGTGTTCGACTCCTCCCGCGACCGAGATCCGCTGGAATTTTCCCTCGGCAGTGGCCAAGTGATTCCGGGCTTTGAGGCGGCGGTGATGGGCATGAGCCTAGGGGAATCGAAAACCGAAGTGATCCCCTCCGAGCAAGCCTATGGCCCCTATCGCGACGAAATGGTAATGGTGGTGGATCGTCAGCAGATTCCGTCGGATATTCCCCTGGATGTGGGCATTCAGCTTCAGCTTCAGGGGCCAGATGGGCAGGCGGTTCCCGTCCTAGTCACCGACCTATCCGAGAGCGACGTGACCCTCGATGCCAATCATCCCCTGGCCGGAGAAACCCTGATTTTCGACATTGAACTTGTGGGTATTCAGTAGGTGCATCACTTCGTAAGCAGAGATTTCCCTAAGGCAGGGTGCTACCAGCTAGGATCTGGCCCGTGGTAGACGTTGCGGAACTCGCTCCCTAGCCCTCTCGATCCTGCTCAGAGGCACAAGTAGGGCCAGGGGAGAACCTAGATCTAGGCTTGGCGGCGCTTACCCTTAGCCAAGGCAATCAAGCCTAGGGTGGCAAAGCCAACGAGCATGGAAGGTTCTGGCACCGACTTAATTTCGCCCTCAAAGGCCGTACCATCATTGATGCATTCAGCCCAGAGGTGAGCCAGGAATCGGCCCCCAGGCAGACTATCCAAGCTAAAACTGAGGCCATAGGTGTAGGCTCCGGCTTGGGCGAGGTTGTCCCCAAAACCAAAGTCGCTGGCAAAACCCAGGGTGGTCAAGTCTTGAATGTATTCCACGTCGGTAGATAGCAGATGGCCCGACGCAATGACATTATCGCTTTTGCTGCGGTTGAGGTAGTTAAAGCTGCTATCCATCACCGTGGTGCCAAAGTAGGGGGTTTGCCCAGCCGCAGTGACATGATTGATATAAGCATTCACTGAGGCAAACCCTTGGTTAACGTCAGTTACACTGGCTGTACCTGTGACCTGATAAACCCCCATAGCCACCGGGGAGTCATTGAAGGGATTGAAGCGTACCCCATAGACATTGCCTGCCGCCAAGGCGGTTTCAAAGTCATCATCTGGCGAGACATTTAAAAACAGATCGCCCCAAGTAATTGCACCGCCCTGCACCTCGCGACTGGAGAAGCCGCCAAAGGGCATGTGGCTGCTAATCCCCACGATCAGGCGGTTTCCTTGCTGCATGTAGCCTGTGCCCAATAGCTCAAACCCTGGGGTCGCACCATTGCCGACGATGCCGTTAGTGACTCCATCCCGGAACCCATCGGAGGTGTATTGAACCTGAGCCAGGGCAGGCAGGGCCGTTAGTGCGGCCATTGCCCCGGAGATCAGCACAGTCGGCAAGGGTGGTAACGTCTGCATCGTAGACTCCTAATTGTGAAGAAGATTTAGGGAAAAAAGACAACTTACCCTAGTGATTCTCCCGGCATGAAGGGTAATCTTGCGGCGAGTATACCCGTGATAACACCTAAGTGGCTATGGTCAACCATCGATTGGGGGTAAGCTGTGACGTATCTTCACAAAGCTCAGGTCCGTAAAACCGTGGGCTTTCCTTAGCCTGGAAAACATCCCGCGTTCCTGCCGAGGAGTCCGTTGGGTGCTATGGATAAGGAGATCACGGATGGGATGCCTGCCGATCTGGGAAACCTACCAAGCCTGGAATCGTGATCGAGCCCCTTGGAATGCCGTGGGGTCTTCGGCGGCGGCGGCGAGGGCGGCGGCAACCTTGGCGGCGTAGGGGCGCAGCAGCGACCAAGCTAGGGGTGAGAGCCAGCCTTGGAGCGTCACGGAATAGGAAATTTGGGTGCCGCCCAGGGTGGATTTCAGCTCGTAAATTACCCGTTCCTCTAGGCCAGGGACGGGCAATACTCGAATGCTAATCAACTCCTGGGGCAGCACCCGTTCCACAAAAATTGACACCGGAATGGGGCAAAAGCGGGTGAAGGCGCGGTAAATCAGCCCCGGCTTGGGGCTTAGCCCTTGGGGGGCGTTGGTGCTGGTAAGGAGGGGATGCCAGGAGACATCAGCCAGGTTATTGATGGTTTGCCACAGGGTCTCTACGGAGGCGGTGCTGACGATGCGGTAGGACTTTTCCAGCCGTTGCTGCACCTGCACCCAACGCTGAATAATCTGCATCAGCGACAAAAAGGGCCGGGGAAACGACCAATCCTGAGATGACCAGGCCCTAAACATGGCAACAAACATAAGCGGTCTCCACGGACAGCAAAGGTCGGGTTGCAGCACCCGCATGGACAAGCCAAGGTGGCAGAGATAGATTCTTGTGCCTATTCTTATCAGGTTAACCTGTGGCCCAGGCTTAGAGGATATTTGAAAATTTTGAGCCGTCCAAGGTTTCTAACTCGTCAAGTTCATCCACCTTGGGGGGCAGGTCAGGAGTATAGGCATGCGGGAGCAGTGCACCCACTGGCTTGACCCAAGTCGCGTTTTTGTAGGATGCCATGGGCAGAAGGCCACCCCTAGGTTCGGCATCCTCGCCTTAGGGATGGGTAACGAAGGGGCTAGGATAGGGGAGCCGTATGGAGGTGACTTGTGTTTTTTAGCGTTGTCATTCCCACCTACAACCGTCTGCCGATTTTAGAGAAATGTCTGCGGGCGCTGGAACAGCAAACCTACGAGGCCCCCTTGATCGCAGGCTACGAGGTGGTGGTGGTAGACGATGGCTCCACCGATGGCACCGTGGCTTGGCTGCGGCAACACCAGGCGGAACTGCCCCATGTGGTGCTGGTTGAGCAAGATCACAAAGGCCCCGCCGCCGCCCGCAACCTCGGTGTGGAGAAGGCCCAGGGCGACACGATTATCTTCATCGACAGCGATTTGGTGGTGCTGGAGGGCTTTTTGCAGTCCCACGCCGCCGCCCTGCAATCGGCCCAAACTAAGGCTGGGCACGACCGCTTTTTCACCTACGGACGGGTGGTAAATACGGCCAATTTCGATAACCCCACCAGCGAACCCTACAAAATCACCGACTATTCCCAAGCCTTTTTCGCCACAGGCAATGTCGCCATTGCCAAGCGCTGGTTGGTGGAAGCGGGCCTGTTTGATACCCAATTCACCCTCTACGGCTGGGAGGATTTAGAACTGGGGGTGCGGCTGAAAAACCTGGGCCTGTCCCTGATCAAAGTCCCAGAAGCGGTGGGCTACCACTGGCATCCGCCCTTCGCCCTCGAAGATGTGCCTTCGTTGATCGACAAAGAAATTCAGCGGGGCCGCATGGGGGTCTTGTTCTACCAAAAACACCCCACCCGCGAAGTACGGATGATGATTCAAATGACCTGGTTGCATCGAATCCTATGGGGCGTGCTCTCCCTCGGCGGACGGCTGAATGAACACACCCTGGCCCCCCTGCTGCGCTGGCTGATTGCCCAGGGGAAACCCCAGTTGGCCCTGGAAGTGGCGCGGGTCTTCCTCAACTGGTACAACGTGCAAGGGGTCTACGCCGCCTATGCCGAGATGCAGCAGGAAGGGTAAAGGTAGCGAAAGGATAGCGCCACGAGAAGGGTGTGGAGCCTATAGGGTCGTCCAGCGATCCCGCAGGAGGGGATGGACAAACTGGTAGCGACGGCCCACCCGTTGCAGCAGATGATGCTCGCAGCAGGTATCCAGAAAACGGGCATAGTTCCAAGGAATGGCGTTGGCTTTAAACAGCACTAGGCGCAGAGCACAATGCTGGGCACAGACGAGAGCACTATCAAAAATGGTGGCCCAAAGGGTAATCGATCCAATGATTTTTAAGATGTGAATAAAGGTGGTCATTTCTATGGGAGTTGGCCCTGGTAGAAGGCTCAACCAAATCAGTGGAGCCACCTTGAGAAACAGCAAAAAGGGTAGGAAGATAACGGTGGTTCTGAGTAAATAAAGCAGGGCAGACTGAATACCTTGATTAGGCTGGGCATGAACCAAAATATCCGACTCTAGATAGCGATTGACCTTGGCAACTAGGCTACCAAGCAGCCAGCTTGGCAGGGCCACGGTAGCGCGAGCTAGGATAATCGCAAGCATACCGACGAGCAAAATGACAATCCCTCCCACGACACCCTGTTCACCGACGGCAACCAGGAGCCCCGTGATGAGGGCAAAGATCACGAGGTAGTTAATTTGCCGAACAAAAATAAATCGCATAAGACCGATGGTGTCGGCTTGGATATGGAGGGGATCAATGGCATCGTCGCCGCGCCTAAGGATAAACAGACTGGTGATGCAACTCAGCACAAAAATCCCAGAACCAGGGCCAATAAATAGTCCAAATACTAGGCCACCCATCAAGCCAAACAAGAGCCCCCCTAGCACTGTGTATTGGATAGTCTGGCGACGGTTGCTGAGTAGATTGGGCTGCATTCTATCGATGGAAAATTCATGTTCGGCCTGCTCATTAATATGGCGGGCCAGCCAGCCCAGCCAGTGCCGCATATTCTGGGCAGCAATCGGGTATTTAGGGGTTGAGCCTAGGGTGATCGGATGATGTAATTGCCGCTGAATAAATCGATCCAGCACTGTGTTCTGCTGGGCCTTGTTGGCGAAGTCGGTATTCCAATCTGCGGGATCGAAGTGAGAATGCGTCACGATCAGCAGATTAAGCCAGAGGGGGATCTGCGCTAGGGGTAGCCATGCGGGCCATCGCTGAAGCTCAACCCAGAGGGCATCCTGTTGGAGGGCCGTGAGGTAGGCTTCAACCTGGACGGGGGTGAGTGGCTCTAGCCTGAGGTGGGTTGGGAGCGCGAGGGCATTTGGGCTGGAGGCGGTATCGTGGCCACCGCAGCAAATCACCAAGGGACGGAGGGGCTGGCTGAGCCAAGCGTTAAGGGCGAGGATAGCGGCTTCGTGGCGATGGGGGGCTAACTCATCGAAACCATCCAACATCGGTAAAAGACGGTTGGCCGCTAGCCAGTGATGGGCCAGGGATCGCGATACGCCATACTTCACCTGCAACTCCAGCCGCAACCAATCCTCCAGCGCTTGGGCCTCGGCATCCCAGGAGGCGAGGTGAAAGAGGACGGGGAGGGGGCGCGTGGGATCTTGCTGGGCTTGCTGAAGGATCTCTGCCGCCAGTTCCAGCAGCAGCGTGGTTTTGCCGATGCCCGCTGGGCCTGAAATCTGCAACCTGGGGTGGGTAGCCTGGGCCACCCACTGGGGCAGAGTGGCCTCCATGAACTGAACGATCTGGCTATCTAAATGCAGTGTCCCCTGGCGGGGCAGCGCTGGCAAAGGAGAGACCGCTCCCAGAGGGTGCCAAAGACGCTGGGGTAGGGATTGCTCTAGGCGATGGTGAACTTCTTGTCCGACCCCCGCCAGCAAAAGCCCCTCGCAGGTCAACGGATCCCGCTGGGGCGCAAGGCGCTGGGGGATAGCGGCGCTGAGGTTTGGCACTCTCATCCCTGGTTGCCTGACACAAGTCCCGAAAGCCTTGAAAATACCTTGCGTTGAAGCTGAAACGCATGGTTTCTAGGCTGGAGTCGGAAGGCTTGACTGAAGGGGCTTTCAGGCAAACGTTTTCCACAAGAAATCAGGGGTTTCCAGAGATGTGTCAGGCAGTCAGCTCTCATCCTTGTCTCAAGCCCAGCGGCAAGTTTACACATTGGCTGTCATTGGGAATTTCGGACTGTTGCCCAATGGCGCTGCGATACACGTCGATTAAAGGGTTGGGGGCATCCTCGACCACCGCCGCCGCCGCCCCCAGCGCATAGTCTACCATCCCCCCCTAGACCTACTATTGATACACATCCAGACTTTCCCAAGCACAGCCTGGGAGATCCCCCTAAATCCCCCTTGGTAAGGGGGACTTTGACTCCGGTTCCCCCCTTGCCAAGGGGGGCTAGAGGGGGGATCAACCTCGGCGCGAGGCGAAATAGAGGCTTATGTATAAGCGGTAGCCCCCTAGACTGATGGTGGAGGCTAGCGGGGTAGTGCATTAATGCACGGGACGAAGGAAAATCAGGCTACGCCACCGCGATAACCGAGCGCTTGAACAACACGTTAAGGCAGTGGATAGCACGACTGGCGAGCAAAACCCCATCGTTTTCCAAGAAGATGGAGAACCACAGGGGGCCATTGGGTTGTTCATCCGCAAAGCCAAGCGCCAGGGGGGATGCCGCTGAATTGATCCTAAAGCGGATTGGCCTGGTAAGGATCAAAGTCGTTGCAGTCGCCTTTCTTGACGGTGATCACGGTTTTGACCCCGCCCCGGCGGGTAAAGTCGCCAATCACACGAATGCCGTGGGGGGCCAGTTCCTCCCAAAGACGGTCTAGGATGGCGTTGGTCACAGCTTCGTGGCTGATGCGTTCGTTGCGGAAGGAATTGACGAACAACTTAAAGGCTTTGAGTTCCACCACCCATTCCCCCGGACAATAGTCCACCACGATGGTGCCAAAATCGGGGTAGCCGGAGCGGGGGCAGAGGGCGGTAAATTCTGGGTGCTCTAGGTGGATGGTATAGCGATTTTGGCTGGGGCTAGGCCATTTTTCCAGCGGAGCCTCGCGGGTTTGGGCAATGGCGCGATCACCATACTGATTTGCCAGAGAGAGTCCGTCAGAGGAGGTAATCATACATCTACAGCCAGGGAAAGACAGAAATTGGCCCTTTGCCATGCTAACCCATCCCCTGAACACGGGGTAAATTGGGAGTGAGGTGCAGCCCCATTGAGGGTTTTGATGACCTCTGACCTCCGACCTTTTGGGTCACTTCTTCATTGTTTAAGGCTTCTATTTCCCATGCCCAACGCCCATCGCTCCCTCCAGATCGAATTTTTCCAAGACGACAACAACGGCTACAAATCCTTTGAAATGCCAGGGGCCAAACCCCACTACAACCCCGACCGTCCTGGCCAGGTAGAACATATTGCCTTGGACATCAGCCTCGATTTGGACAACAAAATCTGCGAGGGCACCTGCAAACTTCGTATCAACCCGGTGCGGGATGGCGTAGAAAGTTTGACCCTGGATGCGGTGAACCAGCAGATTGAATCGGTCAAAATCGGCAGCGCCAAGCAAGCCTTTGACTACGATGGCGAGCGGTTGCACATTCGCCTGAAAAAGCCCACGGTGGCGGGGGAAGCCTTCACGGTGGCCATTGCCTATCGCCTAGAGCAGCCGGAGCGGGGCATTTACTTCATTGGCCCCGACCAGCACTACCCCAACAAACCCGTACAGGTGTGGACCCAGGGCGAAGATGAGGACTCCCGCTACTGGTTCCCCTGTTTCGACTATCCGGGGATGCTGTCTACCTCGGAAATGAAGGTGCGGGTTCCGGCTCAGTATCAAGTGGTGTCGAATGGCGAGTTAGTTGGAACCACCGAAGACGGCGACCACAAGGTCTTCCACTGGCACCAAAAGCAGGTGCATCCCACCTATCTAATGGCCCTGGCGGTGGGCGAATTCGACGTCATCCAAGACCAGTGGCAGGATATTCCCGTCACCTACTACGTGGAGAAGGGCCGCCAGGATCAGGGCCAGATCACCATGGGCAAAACGCCGCGCATGGTGGAATTCCTCAGCGACAAGTACGGCTACAAATACGCCTTCCCCAAGTACGCCCAGGTTTGCGCCGCCGACTTTATCTTTGGTGGCATGGAAAACACCTCCATCACCATCCTCACCGACCGCTGCCTGCTGGACGAACGCGCCGCCCTGGATAACCGCAATTCCGAATCTCTGGTCGTCCACGAACTGGCCCACCAGTGGTTTGGCGACCTGCTGGTAATCAACCACTGGAGCCACGCCTGGGTCAAAGAAGGCATGGCCACCTACTCGGAAGTGCTGTGGACGGAGCAGGAATACGGCCCCGACGAAGCCGCCTACTATCGCCTCGGTGAGATGCGCAGCTACCTGAGCGAAGACAAAAGCCGCTACCGTCGCCCCATGGTGACGCACGTTTACCGCGAAGCCATCGAACTCTACGACCGCCACATCTACGAAAAAGGGGCCTGCGTCTACCACATGATCCGCGCCGAGCTGGGCGACGACCTGTTCTGGAAGGCGATTCGCACCTTCGTCAACGACCACACCCACAGCACCGTAGAAACCATCGACCTGCTGCGGGCCATCGACAAAGCCACCGGACGTAACCTGCGGCCCCTGTTCGACCAGTACGTGCTGCGCGGCGGCCACCCCGACTACAAAGTGGCCTATAGCTGGGATGGCGACAGCAAACTGGCCAAGCTCACCGTCACCCAAACCCAGGCCAAGGATGGCTACACCAGCAGCACCAGCGGCCTGTTCGACCTGCGCATCCCCATCGGCTTTGGCTTCGTCAGCCACGGCAAAACCCACAAAGTGGAGGTCAAACCCGTCACCGTGCGCATCCACGAACGGGAGCAAGCCCTCTATTTCCCCCTCGACAAAAAGCCCGATTTCCTCAGCTTTGATCTGGGCAACCACGTCCTCAAAACCGTAGAATTGGAGTATCCCATCGCCGAACTCAAGGCCCAACTGAACCACGATCCCGACCCCCTCTCCCGCATCGAAGCTGCCATCGCCCTAGCCAAAAAGGGCAACCTCGAAGCCGTCACCGCCCTCACCACCGCCCTCACCGAAGATCCCTTTTGGGGGGTGCGGGCCGAAGTGGCGGAACAACTCGGCTCCATCAAGCTGGATCAGGCCGCTGATGGACTGATGAAAGGATTGAAAGACCCCGAAGCCCGCGTGCGTCGTGCCGTAGTACGAGCCCTGGGCGACATCAAAACCGCCGACAGCTACAAAGCCCTCAAAGCGATTGCCGAAAAGGGTGATGCCAGCTACTACGTGGAGGCCACTGCCATACATTACTTCGGTGCCCTGGGTGCCGCCGACTTGGATGGTAAACCTAAGGAGAAAAAGACCCTCAAGCTGTTGGAAACTATCCTCAAAGAACGCCAGGGCTGGAACGAAACCGTGCGCTCTGGAGCAATTACGGCCCTCAGCCAATTCAAATCTTCCGAAGAAGCCCTCGACCTGATCCTTAAACACACTGAACTCGGTACCCCCCAAGCCCTGCGGCTCTACGCCATCCGCGCCCTTGGCCCCGTTTCCCAGGGCCAAACCAAACCCACCATCGAACGCATCCTAGATCGCCTAGAAACCATCGCCAGCGAAAGCTTTTTCCTCACCCAGATGTCTGCCGTAGCGGCTTTGGAAGGGGTGGAAAGTGCCCGCGCCATCAGCATTTTGCAAAACCTGGCGGAACATACCCCCGATGGCCGAGTTCGCCGCCGCGCCCAGGAAGCGGTGCAAAAGGTGCAAAAGGCGATTGGCAAAGACAAGGCGGTGGAACAACTGCGCCAGGAGGTGGATGATTTGAAGAAGGCGAATCAGGAAATGAAGAGTCGGCTGGAGACGTTGGAGGCTAGGGCGAAGTAGGGGCTAGGATTAGTAGTAGGTTGGGTGGCACAATAGCCAAGCTTCCCCAAACGCGCCTGAGCGTTTAGCATAACTTCATGGCATCCAACCTATTCCCCAGATATAGATAAGGAGACCTAAGCGATGAGACATTTTAAGATATTGAGGCAGACAAATTTTCACCTAAAGTACTAGAACCGGGAATTGAGCGAGTTGTCATCTAAAACAATTTAAAGTCTACGAATTATCGAGTAACGCAACGCAATGAAAGAAAGAGCGCCACGCAATCGAACTCTTGTTGTCCAAGAGGATGAGAAGGACTTTCTTATGAGTCAAGCAATTTCTTTGGATGCTCCATGCAGTACTGAGGATATTGAAGGCAAATTAATATATCAAGATATATTTTTGTGCATTGACCTTCTGCCAAGTGAATTTATTGATCTCTTAATAATTGACCCGCCATACAATCTGAATAAGAAATTTGGAAACAGCAAGTTTGCCAAGACCTCATCTGAGTCGTACGAAGAATGGCTTGATTCTTGGCTGATGAAGTTAAGAAGATGTCTAAAGAAGACTGCTTCGCTTTACGTTTGTTGTGACTGGCAATCATCAAAGTCGGTGCAAACAGTTCTCGAAAAATATTTTATTCTGAGAAATCGTATTACATGGGAGCGCGAGAAAGGTCGTGGGGCTACTTCTAATTGGAAAAACTGTTCAGAGGATAGGGCACCTCGATTAATAAAGAATTCAGTGAACAACAGTCTCAAAAAAGAACA
>JBBAWV010000118.1:0-14071 GCA_040396995.1 Nodosilinea sp.
GGCCGAGCAAGGCTACCCTGCCTTTTCCTCTGACCTGCACTAAAATGCACTACCAGATTTAGATTACGTCTTTGATTCAGGGAAAGGATATGCTGCAATCTGCATCAAAAAAGCCAACTAGATTCCTCAGCATCCGGGCTAAACTGTTAATCATCTTTACTCTTTTATTTACGGCGGCATTTAGTACGCTGTTTTACCTGCTCTACGATTTTGCGGTCGATGTTGCTGTACAGCGCATGAGAAAAAACCTAGAGGATTCACTCCTCGCTGCCGCCGCAGGAATCACAGCGGAAGAGATGACTCGTCTTTATCGAGAAGCAACCCGCAATGAGAACGGCTTTTCTGATAGTTATTTTTATCAAAAGCAGATGGACTGGTTTCAGCAAGTGCATGATGTCAATCCTGATGTTTGGCCCTATTCGTTTGTGCGTGGTAATCAATCAGACACTCGACGGGTAGGCGAACCCGTTCTGACCAATGACGAGGTGATCTTCTTAGTCGATTTGTGGTCGGTCTACGATCCGTCGAAGGCCGTAAAATTTCTAGAGCCCTACGCCGCCAGCCCCCAGATGATTGAGACTTTGGAGCAGGGTGTGGTAGTTCATCGCCCCGAAGTGCCCCTCTATGATCGGTGGGGTGGATGGATTACCGCCTACGCCCCAGTGCGGGATAGCCAAGGGAATATTGTTCCCGGCTATGGCATTGGAGCCGATCTAACCGCTGAGTATTTAGATGATGTGAAAAGCGGGATTTTCAGACGGATGTTAATCACCTTCTTGGTGTGCTATGTCATTTTGTTTATCCTGATTTGCATTGTGGCCGATAGTTTTACCCGCCGCACGATTAACCTAACCCATGTGGCCCATGAGATTGGCGATGGTAAGTATGATCGAGATCTCAAGGGCCTTTCTCAACCCTTCCTAGAGGATGAAATTACTCAGCTAGCCAATATTTTTCAGAGCATGGTTGCCAAGGTTAGAACGCGGGAGTTTAAGTTGAAACAGCAGGTATCAAATTTGCGCATCGAGATCGATGAAAAGAAGCGACTGGAAGAAGTACAAGAAATTACCGACAATGACTTTTTTAAGGATCTTACAGAAAAAGCAAAGCTCATTCGTCAGCGCTACGACGAAGACTAGACTGGTACTTTTAGAGTACTCCATAAAAATAACTATCCCTTGGCCATTGTTCTTGGCCCTCACCCCTGCTCCTCTCCCTCAGGGAGAGGAGTTCTGAATCTGGTTCCCCTTCTCCCTCAGAGAGAAGGGGTTGGGGGATGAGGGCCAAGGCTGAACGCTTGATTCATTGGATTGCTCTTATGGGATGAGTTGGAATCTCATGGTAGAGATTGAAGGCTGATTTCCCAATAGATCGCTATGATGATATAGCAGTCCTACATGACCTGTGAGCGATGGTGGGGACGTAACCTTTGATAAGGCTGATCTTTCATCTTACGAATGATCTAGGACTGCCATAGCTAGACTCAGGAGCAATCACCGTGGATGGCAAGATAAGGGAGACTAATCTAGGCAAAGAGGAACGACTTTCGGGGGCGTTATCTGAAGCTGACCTGGCCAACTTGGTGGATAATGCCCCTAAATGTAAGCCCGGAAAGAGTGCCGTAGATGGCCATGGTTTGATTGCGGCTGAACCCATTGCCGCCGGAGAAGTCATTATCGATTTTAGTGATCCTGAGGTCTATCGAGAAACGACCTTTGATGCCTTAGAATCTTGGCGTTTAGAGGGTGGAAAATATACTGGAATTAGTGAGAAATACTGTATTATCTCGGAGCAAATGACTAAATACTCCCTCCTAAATCACTCGCGAAATCCCAATGCCATCACCCATTTTGAGGCGCGTCAAGTGGTGGCTTTGAGCAATATTCAACCGGGCGAAGAAGTGACCGTAGACTATCGCCGAGAGCCCGTTTCAGTCCATGCCAAGGCCCACATTCAGCACTTTCTTTAAATCGCCTCTTCTAAAGTTTCCCTTCTCATTTGTTCCCTTATTGCCCCCGAAGGTTCATCCAGGGCAACACGTCCATCAAATCAGCTTACAATGGGTGACCAATAGTCCCCTTTCCCGTCGCATCGACTGAAGCCCATGGCGGATGAGCAAATTAGTCTATTTTCCCTTGAAGACATCGCAGCCCCCGCCGCCCAGGAGGGCAATCACCCATCTGCGCTCACAGACGCCCCACCCACGGACGCCCCATCTATAGACGCCCCACCGAGAGACTACGAGGCCATTCCAACCACCGCATCGGTGGCCATTCCCCCCGGCACCTACGCCAGCTTGGAGGACTTGGCCCACCATTGCCATGCCTGCCAGCGGTGCGATTTGGCCGTAACCCGTACCCATGTCGTGGTGAGTCGGGGGAGTGCCACTGCCCCTATTTTGATTATTGGGGAGGGGCCAGGGCAGCAGGAGGACGAGCAAGGCAAGCCCTTTGTGGGACGTTCGGGACAACTTCTGGAGCAAATTTTGGCTTCGGTGCGGCTGGATACGGAGCGAGATGTCTACATCGGCAACATCGTTAAATGTCGCCCCCCGAACAATCGAGTGCCCACCGCCGACGAAGTAGCGGCCTGTAAGGGCTATCTATTAGAGCAAATTCGCTTGGTCAACCCCAAAATTATTCTGCTCACCGGGGCCACAGCGGTGAAGGGTATCCTGGGGCTGAAGGAGGGCATAACCAAAATTCGGGGCCAGTGGTTTGAGTGGGAGGGGCGGCTCTGTATGCCCATTTTTCACCCGGCCTACTTGCTGCGAAACCCCTCACGGGAGAAGGGCAGTCCTAAATGGTTGATGTGGCAAGATATTCAAGCCGTAAAAGCCAAACTGGAAGAGATGGTATCCCATGGTTAATTCCCCCCGATCAACGCCGATTTTGTGGGCACAGGTGGGTGGTTTAGCCCTGGTGCAGGGAGCCATCACCCTCAGTTGGGTGATCTACAACCTTTACCTGGTGGACTTGCTGACCAGTCTAGGCTTTCCCCAACCCTGGGCAGCGGGGCTGTTGGTCATTGAAAACCTGCTCGCCGTTGTGATGGAACCCCTGATGGGGACGCTCTCCGATCACCGTCAGCATTGGGTGGGCACCCGCTTTCCCCTGGTGGCTTTGGGAATGATCCTCTCGGCGGGGCTGTTTTTTCTCATCCCAACGGCGCTGCTATGGGGGCAAAATGCAGTGCTGCGCTGGCTGTTGCCGCTGCTCCTGTTGGCTTGGGCACTCGCCATGACTGTATTTCGCAGTCCGGCGTTGTCGCTGCTGGGGCGCTATGCCTTTCGTCGCCAACTTCCCCAGGCTGCTTCGGTGTTAACCCTAGTCGGTGGATTGGCCGGGGCCATGGGGCCATTTAGCAGTCAGTGGATTTTGAGTTTAGGGCCGGGGGTCGCCTTTGCGGCAGGATCGGTGGTGCTGCTGGGGGCCATGATGGCGCTGCGGTGGGCGGGGCCAAACCAAACCGTGCTTCCGGCGGACGGGGACACGGACAAAGCCGATTCCCTGCCCCATGACAGATCCGATCCTGCAACTAACCACACAGCCCCCGATCCTGCAACCAACCACGCAGACCCCAACCCCATAACCGACCCCCTCCCTCCAGCCTCTCCTAATCTGTCTACTCCCAAGTTGGCGCTGGTTTTTGGGGCGGGGATGGGCGTTAGTCTTGGCTTTCGGCTGATGATGACCACTTTCCCCGTAGTCCTCAAGCAGCAGGTTCCCAACGCCAATGTGTCTACGACCATGGGCCTGATCTTCCTCGCCTTGGCCTTGACCGCCCTACCCGCCGGAGCCCTAGCCACCCGTCTGGGCAACCGTCGCGCCATGATAGCGGGTCTCGCATTCCTGACCCTGCTGGCGGCAGGAATGCTAACGGTTCAGAGTGCTGGGGCCGCTTTGGCGGTGGCGATACTATTTGGCGGTGCCTTTAGCCTCGTGGCCAACGGCACGATTCCCTTCGCCCTAGGGATGGTGCCCCCCACGAAGGCCGGATTGGGAACAGGGATGTATTTCAGCGGCGGCGCACTGGCCATGAGTCTTTGGGGACGATTCCTCGGCGGCAGTGCCCTGGCACCGGGGTGGAGCGTATTACTGGCGGCCCTGGCTTTCCTAGGAGCCGGGATTTGCGTGGGGGCCAGCCATCGCATCCAATCTAGTCATGCAGGACGCTAATTTCAACCCGTAGCCCAATCAGCCCTCAACTCACCCCTAAAAACGCAAAAAAAGCCGCCCCAACAGAGGAAGCGGCTTAGCTTGTATTTTTTGACGAGCGAGTTTTGACGAAACCCTAAGCTTCTTCGCGCTCGATGTAAAGAAACAAGAAGGCCATTGCCGCAGCGGGAAAAACAATGCCCACAAGAGGAACCAAGATAGAGGGTAGAAACGCAGCAGCCATCGGAGTTTTCTCCTTCTCACGGTTGAATCACAGCATGAGCATAAGACTACTCTGATTTTGGTCGATGTATGTCCATATCGTTACAAACTGTTTTAACTGGTTGGGTTATCGCCGCCAAGGATCCCCGTCCGGCCTGAAATGGGCCGGGTTTGGTACACTGAGACTCAACGGAATTTCTGTCGTCTATGTCGTCGATGGCCCTCACCCCCACCTCCTCTCCCAGGCAGGAGAGGGGAGTCGGAAGTCCCTTTCAAAGTCCCTCGCCCAACTTGGGAGAGGGACTTAGGGTGAGGATCACAGCGTTCGGCAATCCACGACCCATTCCATCCCCGCTTTTTGTCCCAAAGCTAGGCCCATGCAACTGACCCCCCAAGAAAAAGATAAGCTGCTGATTTTCACCGCTGCCCTGGTGGCGGAACGGCGCAAAAATCGAGGGCTCAAGCTCAACCATCCAGAGGCGATCGCCTACATTTCGGCGGCGATTTTGGAGGGGGCGAGGGATGGCCGTACCGTGGCGGAACTGATGAGCTACGGCACCACCCTGCTCAGCCACGAAGATGTTATGGACGGGGTGGCGGAGATGATCCATGACGTTCAGGTGGAGGCCACCTTCCCTGACGGCACAAAATTGGTCACGGTTCACGACCCGATTCGTTAATTCGCGACTCTAGGGCTGTCCTGGCGATCTCACCCAGAGAGGCTTCAATCGCTAGACCGTCTTGATTCCTAGGTTGCTGCATCCTCTTTTTGTTCCATCCTCATCTTCTAACGGGTATGACTTCTTCCGTTGCCGCCACCGATTTCCCCCTCCAGCCCGACGATGTGGAGGCGGTGATTGGGGCCTTGGTAGCCCAGCTAGATAGCTACGTCTTTCCAGAGGTGGCGGAGAAAATTCAAGCCAATCTGGATCAGCGGCTGGAGAACGGTGGCTATGGCGACATCAACGGCGGTCAACAACTGGCGGATACCCTCACCGCCCAGCTTCAGACCCTCAGCCAAGACCAAAATCTGCGGCTTCACTTTAGCCCGGTGCCCCTGCCCCACCTTGAACCCCAAGCCGAACCCACCACCGACGAACTGGAACGGCAATGTCGGGCCAGCCGTCGCCGCAATTTCGACCTCAACAAGGTGGAACGCCTGCCGGGAAACGTCGGCTACATCCAGCTTTTTAGCTTCGAGCCACCAGAGTTTGCCGGGGATGCCCTCGCCGCTGCGATGACCCTGGTGGCCCACACCGATGCCCTAATTTTTGACCTGCGCCACAACCAAGGGGGATCCCCAGCGACGGTGGCCTTTTTGTGCAGCTACCTATTTCCGGCCCATCCCGCCACCCACCTCAACGACCTCTACTGGAGCGAAACCGACGAAACCCATCAGTGGTGGACGATCCCTCACCTGCCGGGGGCACGGTATTTGCATCGGCCCGTGTTTGTGCTTACCAGTCCGGCCACCTTCTCCGCCGCCGAAGAATTTGCCTACAACCTGCAAACCCGCCAGCGGGCCACAGTGATTGGCGAAACCACCAGAGGCGGGGCCAACCCAGGCCGAGGCTTTCGGCTGCATGATCACTTTTGGGTGTTCATGCCCACGGGGCAGGCCATCAACCCCGTGACGGGCAAAAACTGGGATGGCACCGGAGTTCTCCCCGACGTGAAGGTGCCCACGGAAATTGCCCTAGAAACCGCCCATGTGATCGCCCTCAATCAACTCCTCGAAGCCGGGGTCGAGGGCGTGGCAAGGCTGGAAGTTGAAGAAGCCCTGCCCCTGGTGGAACGGGCCATGCACCAAAAGCGCCAAGACCTAATTGCCAACCTAGGAGGTAAAGGATGATTCCTGGAGAACTGCTGCCCGCCGAGGGCGAGATTGAACTCAACGCCGGAAAAGCCACGGTAACGCTGACGGTTGCCAACACCGGGGACCGCCCCATCCAAGTCGGCTCCCACTTCCACTTTTACGAAGTCAACGCCGCCCTCAGCTTCGACCGCGACCAGGCACGGGGGATGCGCCTAGACATTCCCGCTGGCACCGCCGTCCGCTTTGAGCCAGGGGATGAGCGCACCGTCACCCTCGTTGCCCTCGCCGGAGAGCGCAAAGTCTACGGCTTCAACGCCAGGGTGGAAGGAAGTCTATGAGGCGCATCCCTAGGGTTTGGGGTTGGCCTGCCGGGGTATGATAGAAAGCTGCCCAGGGGCCGTTTGCGCCCAATCTATCCACCGTTTTACGAGTCTGTTCTATGACCTCCTCTTACCGCATTACCCTGCTGCCCGGTGATGGCATTGGCCCCGAAATTATGGCCGTTGCCGTGGATGTGCTGAAGTCCGTAGGCCGTCAGATGGATCTGAGCTTTGAGTTTGAGGAGGCGCTAATTGGGGGCGCGGCCATCGATGCCACCGGGGAACCGCTACCCCAGGCAACCTTGGATACCTGCAAGGGCAGTGATGCGGTACTGCTGGCGGCCATCGGCGGCTACAAGTGGGACAATCTGCCCCGGCACCAGCGGCCAGAAACGGGTCTTTTGGCCCTGCGGGCGGGTTTGGGACTGTTTGCCAACCTGCGTCCGGCCACGATTTTGCCCCAGTTGGTGGATGCCTCTTCCCTCAAGCGCGAGGTGGTAGAGGGGGTAGACATCATGGTCGTTCGCGAACTCACGGGCGGCATTTACTTTGGCACCCCCAAGGGCCTGTTTGAAACCGAAACCGGGGAAAAGCGGGGGGTCAACACCATGGCCTATACCGATTCCGAAATTGATCGCATCGGCAAGGTCGCCTTTGAAACCGCCCAAAAGCGGCGGGGGCAGCTTTGCTCGGTGGATAAGGCCAATGTGCTAGAAGTCTCGCAACTGTGGCGGGATCGCATCACCGCCATGGCGTCGGACTACCCCGATGTCACCCTCAGCCACCTGTATGTGGACAATGCGGCGATGCAGCTGATTCGCTGGCCCAAGCAGTTCGATACCATTGTCACCGGAAACCTGTTTGGCGATATTTTGTCCGATGCGGCGGCAATGCTGACCGGAAGCATTGGCATGTTGCCCTCCGCCAGCCTGGGGGCCGATGGGCCTGGGGTCTACGAACCCGTCCATGGGTCTGCCCCCGACATTGCCGGACAGGACAAGGCCAACCCCCTGGCCCAGGTGCTCAGTGCGGCCATGATGCTGCGTTATGGTTTAGACCAACCCGCCGCCGCCGACCGTATCGAGCGGGCCGTCAACACGGTGCTGGATCAGGGCTATCGCACCGGAGACATTATGTCTGAGGGCATGACCGCCGTGGGCTGCAAGGGTATGGGCGAGGCACTATTGGCCGCAATTGATACGTCCGAATCCTGAGTTCTCGTTTAACATTAGGCAACGATTAACCAGCCCTGGGGATATCGGTTACAGTCTTGTCGAAGAGTCACAGGTGAGTCGTGTACGGTCTACAGAACCCCCCCTCCGTTACTAGCGAGACAGCGCCATCGTTACCGGATGCCGCCCTTTTGTCTACGGTGTTTAACCCCGCCCTGCTCAAGTCTGCCCGCCAGATCTACCGCACCTACTACGAGGTGCACCCCGACGATCTCCAGCGGCCCGTGGGCATTGCCATCAGCACCAAAACCCATCGCGGCAAACTGATCTTTGGCGAACGCCCTGTGCTTCTGCCCAGCGAGTGCTTTATCCCTCTCAACCAAATCGAGCCCGGTCTACACTAGGATGTTTTGCCCCTTGGGCCAGCCCTGCGGCTATCCGCCTAACCCAAGGGCTAGCTAGGGCCAGTTTCTCCGATGGCTCAATAGCCGTCTGAATTCCGAATCATTTGAACGATGTTCTGATTGGGTGAACTGACAAAACAAGTCAGAACCCAGATCCGTCATCAGATCCGTCATTCTCCATCTGTCATGGGCCGTTTACCCATGGCAGATGGTTTGTTTTTGGGATTACTAAGCTTTGTAGTGAATTTGCGGTGCAGGGCAACCAGCGGGCGTTAATAACGAAATAGCCCTCTTTCGCTTAAGGATTGCGACTGCCCATGATAAAACCTGCCGTTTTGGGCCTGACCCTAGGGAGCATGATGGCCTTTGGGATGCCAACCACCCCAGCCCATGCGGAAGAGAATTACGCCACTTTTTTGGAGTGGTGTGAGCATCAATCGGAGATCAGCCCGGAGTCCCGCCATACGGTACAAGCGGTGATGGGATGGCTTCAGGCCGAAACCTGCCAGGATGCCTACACCGATCTGCTGTCGAGCACATCCCTGGAGGTGAGCTATGCCGGTGTGCGTGACCTCAGGCCCATTGCAACCCTCACCCATCTGGAAATGCTGACCCTGATGGGCAACCGCATTGAAGACCTAACTCCCCTCACTAATCTGCAACAGTTAGTCACCCTGGTGGTGGGCGATAACGCCATTTCAGATCTGTCGCCGCTGCAAAGCATGACCCATCTGAAGGCGCTGACCCTGAGCAACAACCAAATCCAAGACCTCACGCCTTTGGCGAATTTGACCGGGTTGGATAGTCTGTTTTTGAGTGAAAACCAGATTCAAGACCTGCAACCCCTGGCCGGACTCACCCAGCTCGCCGGGCTTGGCCTAGATTACAATGCCATCACCGACTTGACCCCCCTCAGCGGCCTGACTCGCCTCTACACGCTTCATGCCGAGGGCAACCAAATTCAGGATCTGACGCCGCTGGCTGGGTTGCCCACCCTGGCAGAACTCTCTTTGCGCGAGAATCAGATCCAAGACCTGTCGCCTTTGCGGAATTTGCCCCTCACCTATGCGCTGCTAGACAGCAACCAGATTCAAGACCTCACTCCCCTCACGCAGATTGCCAGTTTGTCGTCCGTTGGGGCGAGTGATAACGCCATCTCAACCATCCCCGATTTATCTGGGATGACCCAGTTGATCAACTTGAGTCTTCAGGCCAATGCCCTTGAAGATCTGACACCCCTCACAACCCAACCCAACCTACGATTTCTGAGGCTAGATGCCAACGCTATTCAAGATATTTCTCCCCTGGCATCTTTGCCAGAGCTGCATACCCTGTCCCTCAGTAATGTGATTGAGATTGGGTATCGCCAAGGTACAGAAATACGATCCTTTCAGGGGAGTAATGTCATCACGGATATCAGCCCACTGCAAAGCGTTCCCTACCTGTCAGAGCTATCCCTACAGGGCAATGCCGTGGGCGATCTCACCCCCCTAGCGGGAATGGAGAGCCTCGATATGCTCGATCTTTCCCAAAATGGCATCACCGATATTCAGCCAATTTCAACCCTTCCTTACCTCATTACCCTAAACTTGGCGGGCAACCCCATTGCTGAATTTAGCCCCCTCGACAATCTCGACCGACTATCTGATCTTGATCTCAGCTTTACCAACCTCTCCGACCTTTCTCAGTTGCCATCCACTCCCCAGTTATACAGCCTTAATTTACGAGGTAATGGCATCACCAATTTAGCTCCCCTTGCTCGGTTCTCTGAATTGACAGAGCTGGATTTGAGTGCCAATCAAATTGCAGATTTGTCTCCCCTAGCAACGCTTTCTACCCTAAATAATTTAGACCTATCCAGTAACCAACTTCGAGATATTCAGCCCCTTGCAGCGCTACCCAATTTGCGAAATCTCAGCCTTTTTGATAACCAAATTGAAGACATCAGTCCCCTAGCATCTTTGCCAGCTTTAAACGAGCTGTCCTTAGCCTTTAACCAAATTCAGGATCTTAATCCCTTGTCTGACCTAACCGACCTCTATCGGCTTTCGCTGGTGAATAATGAGTTGCGCGATGTCAGCCCCTTGGCCACGCTGGTGAATTTGGAATATCTATACTTGGACGAAAACCAAATTACAGATATTCAGTCCTTGAGCACCCTAACCCGCCTCTTTAAGGTAACGCTGCGAGACAACCCAGTGGCGGCGGACGCTAACCCCGTTTGCCCCCTGACCCCCGCTACAGTTTGCCAGTTTTGAAGCTTAGTACCCGTCAATAAATAATTGACGGGTACTAGGCTATGAGACACCAAAATCGCAGGGTTTCGTCGTCGCTGCTGCTGACTACCATGCGGCTGTCGGGGGTGAACGCCAGGGCCGTGATCGACCAATCATGGCGAACCCGTTGACCCTGATGCTGTTCACCCAAACTGAGGTGAGCCAAATTCAGGAAGGTCAGTTGTCCGGCTTCGGTGCCCATCGCCAACCATTGACCATCAGGACTGATTGCCAGGGCGGTGATATCGTTGGGAAATCGCTGAATTAGGGTGCTCTGATCCGGTTGTGAGGCGTCCCAAACCTGCACATTTCCCTGGGCATCACCGCTGACAATGCGGCCATCTTGGGGATGGCAAGTCACAGCGGTAATCGCGGACTTTGGGGCGGTGATGGTGTGGCTCAGCCGTCCAGCGGGCAGCGACCACAGGCGAATCGTGCGATCTTGGCCACCGCTGACCAGAAGCTTTTCGGGCGCATTAACGGCCAGGGTCGTTACGGCGGCTTGGTGATGAATCAATACCTTGGGCTGACATTGCTGGGTGAGCGACACCAGATAAATGCGCCCATCGCCACAGGCCACCGCCAGGGTATCGCTGTCGGGGGCTAAAGCCAAAGTCGATACCTGCCAATTATTGAGGGGAAGGCGTTGGCGATAACTCGGATCGGCCAAATCCCACTGGATGACTTGGCCATCCTCACCGCCGCTGATTACCGTTTCATGGGGGCCAAAGACGACGGCATTCACCTTACCCCGATGGCCCAGCCCCCGCAGGGTTTTGCGGAATTGGTGCAGAAGCTGACCATTGGTGCAATCCCAAACCCGCACAGCCCCATCGGCACAGGCGGTGGCCAAGGTACGCCCCTGGGGGTTAATCGCCAAGTCCTGAACCACAATGCCAGGAAGATCAATGCGATGGCGTTCTGTCCAGGTGGGGAGTGGGGAGTGGGGAGTGGGGAGTCGGGGGGCGGGAATCCGGTAGGGGCGAGGAGACCTCGCCCCGAAAGCGTCGGAAGTCGGTAATGCTTTGCGTGAGGAGGCCGGGACTGGAGAAAGGCTACCCCACCGCAAATCAGCCATCACCTCCTGGGCGCTGCCATAGCGTTCCTTCAAACGGCGGTTCACCATGCGGTCTAGCACACGGGTCAAGGCGGGGCTGACGGGCTGAGTCAGAAAGGGTTGCCAGATCCAGGCATCCTCGCCCACGGCATAGAGGTCGAAGGGGTGGAGCCCGGTCAGCAGGTGCAGGGCAGTGAGGCCGAGGCTGAAAATATCGCTGGCAAAAACGGCCTTGCCCAGGGTTTGTTCCGGGGCGGCGTAGCCTGCGCTGCCGATCACGGTTCCGGTTTGGGCCAGGGTATCGGGGGCCACGGTTTTGGAAGCCCCAAAATCCACCAGCACAAAGGGCCGATTATCCGGGGGGGCGATGATGTTAGCGGGCTTGATGTCACGGTGGATGACCTGGTGATCGTGGATGAATTGCAGTACGGGCAGCAGGTCGCTCAGCAGGCGGCGAATCTGGGCTTCCTCCAGCGGCGGGTTGAGTTGGTCGAGGTTGGGGCCAGGGATGTATTCCTGCACCAAAAATTGGCCCTGGTCGGTGTCTAAGGCTTCCAACAGCCTAGGAATTTGGGGATGGTGGCCCAGGGTGGCGAGCTGCTCGGCCTCCTGCCAAAATCGTTGATATTGGGCCTCGGAGGTTTTGTTTTGATGAAGACCTCTGGGCTCTGGCCAAAGCTGCTTGATCACGCAGATTTCTGGCGGCTGGACGCCCTCATCCAGCGCTCGATAGGTACGGCCAAAGCCCCCCTGCCCCAGCACCGCCACACACCGATAGCGCTGGTTCAGCCGCAAAGGCGCACCGCAAGACTGGCACCGCAGGGCCGCAACGGGATTCACGGGCTGGGCACAGTGGGGATTGAGGCAAAGGGTGTCCATGGGCAGGACGGATTACCAGGTAAGGCCATCCTACTTAAGATTCTGCAAGATTCGGCCTGAGTAACAACACTCGATAATGGGTTTTAGATGAAACGTGTCACGCTGGGGCAGCGCTCTGTCGCCCAGAGGAGAAACCTATGACCTTGAAAGAGCAACTGATGCAGGCCATTGAGGAAGCCTCTGAACCTGTGTTGGTGGAGGTGCTGGATTTTCTTCAGTTTCTTCAGGCGAAGCAGACCGAGGATGCCGCTGATATTCAATCGGCCCGTGAAGCTCTGGCGACCGTGGCCACAGAAGGCACGGTGCCTTGGGAATCCCTCAAGGCCGATGTGGGGCTATGAGCTATCGCCCTAGGTAGGAGGCATACCATTCGATAGGCTACTCGTAGTGAGTCCACATGCGGATGACTTTGACGGTGCGCTCGGCTTCGAGAACTTCGTAGACTAGCCTGTGCTGAATGTTGATCCGCCTTGAGTATGCCCCAGCCAAGTCGCCCACCAGTTTTTCGTAGGGCGGTGGATTTTGAAACGGGTCGTTTCGCAGGATATCGAGGAGAGTCTGGGCTTTGGGCTTAAGCTTGCTGGCGGCCAGCTTTTGAGCATCTTTCTGAGCCTGTTTGGTGTAAACCAGTCGCCAACTCACCAGTCTAGGTCTCCGTCGCAGTCTTCGATGGGCGTTGCTAAGCCTGCTTTGATGGATTCTCGCATATTGGGCACCGAGAGCAGGTAGAGGGTTTCTTGAATGCTGGCCCAGTCTTCCTCTGAGAGCAGGACGGCATTGACCTTGGCCCCGGTAATCAGGATGGGCTGATGGGATTGGGCGACTTCATCCATCAGTTGGGGCAAGTTGGTTTGGGCACTGTTGACGGACACATCAGTCATTGGACTTCTGTAATGCTGCCTTGATTATTCTAATCTGGGTTTAAGGCGGGCGTTTTGAAAAAATTCAGCCGATTGAGTGCAGGGAAACCGGGGTGCTTGGAGAACCCCGGTTTCTGGGGAAAGCGGCATTTCTGCAAGGTGCTAAGCGGATTTGAGTGGGTCGATAATCGGGCGATAGGTGGGCGGTGGAATGGGTTTCCCCTCGGCTTGGGCGACCTCTAGCCAAGCTTGTTTAGCTAGGGTGAGTTCTTGTAGGGCTTCCATCGGGGTTGCGCCAAAGGCGGAGCAATAGCGGAGATCGGGGATATCGGCAATATATCCTTCGTCCTCGTCGCTGTAGAAGATGTTGATGGGGTAGTCTTTCACGGTTAATCCTCCGCAAGCCACGTAGGAGATTGAGGTAAAAAGCAGCTATGGCCCTAACTCAAGTTAACGTTGGCAGCTACTTAAATCTTGCCAAGGCGCTACAAACGGTAGAACAACGCCCCTGCTGGATGATGTTTGATGTTGAAGCCGATGTGCTGTACATCAATTTTCAGCAGCCTGCGGTGGCGGCAACCGATAGCGAAGTGACGGATGATGATGTGGTGATTCGCTATGCCGATGATGAGGTGATTGGCCTGACCATTTTGTCGGTGAGTCAGCGGTAGACAGGCAATAATAGGTTTTAGGTGAAACCATGCCACGTTGGGGCCGCGCTCTGTAGTCCAGAGGGGAATCCTATGACGTTGAAAGAGCAATTGATACCAGCCATCAAGGAAGCCTCTGAGAGGATATTTGGAAACCCGGAGAAGGGGTATGAAAAGCCTCAAGCAAGTCTCCGTAGCATGATGCAGCAATTCTCAATATGGTGAAACGCTGTTCAGGCCTTGGGAAAGGCAGTATTG
>JBBAWV010000119.1:0-14044 GCA_040396995.1 Nodosilinea sp.
CTGTTCCACGGTCTGGCGGCCACTCAAACTATCCATCGCACGGTCATACACCGTAGGCGAGGCAATGGTAAACAGCGGCTTCTCGTTGAGGGGAGACTTCACTGCCGTTGCCTCCATATTGCCGTAGCGGGTGACGGACGATGGCGGTTCGACGGGCTTCCCATCCCCCCTCCCCTCTGGCCAAGCAAACTGGGCGTGGCTGGGAAGTCCTAGCGCCAAGCTCAGCCCCAGGGCAATGGCAAAGGCTAGCGTAAACGTGAGCAGTCGTTTGAACGGGGTCGGCAACGGGGTCGGCATTCGCGGTGGTAGATGGTGAACGTCTGCTGTCTATGGCGGGTAGCCTTAAATGCACTCTAGGCTCATGTGCCCGTCTGCCTGGTCGGGGATAGGGGCTAACCCAGCGTGGTCGGCCTGACAGCTAATGCTGATATAGTCCGTGGCTTGCAGTTGCAAGGCTCCATCGCTGATGACCGGGGCCACTGTGTTGGTCACGGTGGCATCGAACTGGTCAGAGGTCTGCACACAGCCCAATACTTGAGGATCCCCTGGCTGGACAGCGGGGGAAATCGCGAGTACGCCACCGCCGCCGCTGCAATAGGCCTCTAGGGTGCTGCCACTCTCCATCACCAGGGCTTGCCCATCGGCGCTGAGGCTCAGGCCAGTGGGTAGGTCGGCGGCGGGTTCCACCATCGGCGGATTGGCCGCACCCTCAGGGGCAACCTCTGGTGGGGATGTCTGGCTTTGGCAGGCGGTTAGGCTCAGCAGGGCGAGGGCCGCCCACAGGCTCAAAGGTCTAGGGTTCATAGCGGTCAATTCCTTGGGTCGAGGGTTTCTGGGCGCGGGCTTTTATTGGCACAGTTCCGTCGTCCAATCCTGGGAACCTCGGTTGGGGCGGCACCGCACCTGACGACCCACCCAGTCCATGCGCCATTGGGTGCCCTCGGGCACAAATTCCAGGCGGTAGCGCATCCCTTCCACTGAGTCATCGGGCAAGCCCGTCTGGGTGAGGTTAACCACCGCCTGATCCCCTTGCTCGATCAGCACGATCATTTCTTTGAAATTGCCTTCCACGGGCTCTGAAATGCCAAAGGCACTCAACGCGATTTGTTGCGGATCATCCCCGACGAGCAGTTCCGCTGGGGGTAGGGGCACTTCGCTATAGGCCACCCGATCAGAGGTGGAGTCTGCCACGGGGTTTTCCGGGGGCGGTGCATTGGTGGTATTGGGGGCGTTGGACGGATTACAGGCCGCGACGGCAACGATGAATAGACCCGTGCCTAATCCTCTGATCAGCGGCAGTTGCCATCCCATGATGCTAGAGATTGGCTGCATCTAATCCGCCCCGGTCACAATGATTTCGTCGAGCCGAAAGAACTCAATGTCATTAATAGAAATAAAATACTCACCACCGATGAGCTGTACTAGTAATTCATCGCTGGCATCGGCGGAGTGGAGGGCATGACCGTAGTAGTTCAAAATATGCTCCACACCCGTTGGCCCCACTAAGGTCAGGGTAGAGTTGCCGGGGTCGCCATAGATGGCGGTGGCTCGGCACATGCGATCATAGTTAGGTTGCCCTGCCGAGCAGGGCACGTTGCCTTCCCCCCGGCGAGGCTCGCTCGAAACCGTGGTGTCATCCCAGTAGACAAAGATCGAGACATCGGCCAGACGGTAGATCAGCCCTTCTGTGCCCAAGGCATCTTCACGGGTGGCGGGGCGACCGTTTTGGTCGGTGTAGGTGGCGGCTTGGGTGGGGGATGGGGTGAGTTCGTAGGTGGTGCCGTCTTTGAGGGTGATGGTGACGTAGCCCTGCCGCTGGGAAAAGGTGCAGGTATCGCTAGAAGTGGCGGTATCTGAGCCACGGGGATAGACATCGCAGCGGGCGGTGGTGGTGTCGGCTTTAGCCGGAGCCAAGGCAACGAAGGTGGCCAGGGCAACCCCAGAGGCCAAGGAAAAAAGCTGTTTTTTCATCGTTATTCCTAAAAACGGGAACCATCACTGGTGAGGTTGATCCCCCCAGTTCCTAGCGGTCAATATTTCTTTTTGCACCCCCCTTGGTAAGGGGGCAGGGGGGATCTGCTCGACTACAAATATCCTTCGTTGGCCATGCTGTAGGTGTAGTTGTAGAACTCCGTGCCCGTGACCACGTTGATGATCACCATGCGACTGGTTCCCTTGTCGTACATCACTCGCACGCGGCCATCTTCGCCTACAAAGGTGTTGCCTGAGGTGCGATAGAGCATCCCATCAAAGGAGAACTCGCCCTCGGTGATGTAGGCGGCAATCTGGTTATCGGCGATTTGCGACAGACTGGTGCGGGGGGTTGCCGAAGCTGGGCTAGAGGGCTGCGACGAGGGGCTGGAAGTGGCGGGTCTGCTGGCTTCGGTGAAGGTGTAGTTGTAGAACTCGTCGCCCGTCATGGAATTGACGACCAACACATTGCCGTTGTCGCGGTTGTAGCTGATCTGCACACCGCTGGTAGTCAGCGTATAGTAGTTGCCGTAGCTGCGCTGCATAATGCCATGCACCCGAAATTCCCCATCGGTGATGTCGATGGCAATTTCGTTGGGGTTGCTCTGGGGGGTCATGTAAGTGCGCTCTGGCGCGCGCGATTGTGCCAAAAGGAGCGGTTCAGCGGTCAGGGTGGGGGTCATGTCCTTGGCAGTGGCGGGTAAGGCCAACCCAGTGGCCCCTAGCAGTAGGGCGACAGCAAAAAGAGTGGACTGAGGTTTCATAGTTGTCCTGATTAAGTGCAGTGGATGGGGGTAATCAATCAATCGGTGGCGGCTAATTTACAGCGCACCATCGCTAGGGAAGATAATGAAGTCGCTGCGAATCCAGCCAATCGCCCCAGACCCTAAAAACTGCACCCGACACCAGTTCAGATCACTACCCGCCGTGTCGCGGTCTTGCACGCATTCCAAAATGTTGACCTGATCCCCCGCTAGGCCATAGCCAATGGCGCGGGAGCGCACCGTGGCCTGACTGCGCAGATTGATCTGAGAGCCGCGATCATGGGCCACCAGGGTGGCAACGCGAGTGCCGCCTATCCCTTGGGTAACTGGCCCAGTGCCGTAGGAGGTGCTGCTATCCCAATAGACCCAGAGGTGAGACCCATCGACAAATTCAAAAATCGTGCCCGCATCGCCTAGACCACTTTGACGATAGACGGCCTGGCCGTGCTGATCCCGGAAATTGCCAGGGGCACTGTTGGGTACGGGATCGAAATCGTAGCGTGCCCCGTTGGATTGCAGTTGAATGCCAATGTGCCCTTGCCGCTGGGAAAAGGTGCAGTTGCTCGACAGGTAGGCGTAGTCTTCGCCGGGGGCGTACAGGTCGCAGTGGGCGGGGGTGGTATCGGCCTTGGCCGCTAGGCCAAAACCCAACGCCGCAAAGGTAGTAGCCGCAGACAGTAAAGCAGATTGAATTCTCATGTTCCAACGCAACCTTTAAAACAAGTCAAGGCCAAAGTCATCAGCCAGAAAAGATTACCCTTAAATGTTGAGCCTACGGCCATAAAATGACGGATAGCGCTAACAAATAACCAGGCTTACTAGGTGCAATGCTATGGGGTTTATGCCACGCAAGCGCAACTCTGGCGTGGAGTATATCAGCCCATTCCAACGCTATACAATACATCTTAAGACCTGCTTAACAACTCTCCCTCAGTTAAGCTATCCACGCTAACGGGCTAATAAGATAAGCCTTGCCCATCACAATAAAACTCTTTTATACCAAGTCATTAATCTTTTTTAATCAGGCTTACTGAGTAAAATTGGATACTTATCCGATCATGTAAATCTTCAAAAGAGTACCCCTAAATCGCTAACTGACGACACCTGTCGTCTTGGTCAGTTAAGTGCCATTTCAGTCAGTTAAAGTCTAGGATTCGATACACCCTATCTCCCTAGGTAAAGCGCCATTGGCTCTGTAAAGTAAATACGATGAACTCCGAAGAACGGCTGATGGCAAAACGTAGGCGGGGGGTGGTGCTAACTCCCCTAGGGTTGGCTCGTTTGCAAGGAGCCATCGATCAACTGGCTGTCCAGCAAAATCATGGCCTTGCCTACAATGCCGAAGCACTCAGCCGTCTGACGAGCGTGTCTCCCTCCACCATTCGGCGGCTGCGGTCGGCCAAGGCGGGCATTGACCAGCGCAGTTTACAGCAAATTTTTACAGCCCTTGCCCTAGATCTCACGGACAGCGACTTTCAGTGGATAGATCGCACCGATGCCGAGCAAGCCGCCGAGGAGTTGGCCCAGTCTCCCGCGTCTGCGCTGGCCTACCGCTACCCCAGTGGGCCGATTCCCCTGGCCTCGCCGTTGTATATCCTGCGGGCACCCATCGAGCAACGGGCCTTTCAAGAAATCACCCAACCGGGCTGCGTGGCGCGCATCAAAGCGCCGCCTCAGTTTGGCAAAAGCTCGCTACTGCTGCGGATTGCCCACCAGGCCCAGCAGTTGAACTACGCCACCGCCCTCATTGATTTCCAACAGTTGGATGCCGCCATCCTCAGCGATGGAGATCGGCTGTTGCAGTGGTTTAGCGCCACCCTGGCCCTCAAACTCGGTGTGGAGGCCGACCCCACCACCGCCTGGAACGCCATCGTCGGTAGTCAGCTCAGCGCTACCCTGTTTGTGCGGGAACAGGTGCTCCGCACTGTCAATCGTCCTGTTTTGCTAGCCATTAACGACCTGGGTCGCCTGTTTGAGTACCCCGCCACCGCCCAGGGATTTTTGCCCCTGCTGCGTTCGTGGTACGAAGAAGCCAGCCACGACGACCTCTGGCAACACCTGCGCCTGGTGGTCACCTATTCCACCGATAGCTATCTGCCGCTGGATATCAACTATTCGCCGTTTAATATCGGCCTACCCCTAGCCTTACCAGAATTCACAGCGGCGCAAGTGCTCGAATTAGCGGGCCTGTACGGACTGGACTGGGGCGATCACGAAGCCCATCAACTCATGGCCCTAGTCGGCGGGCATCCCTCCTTGGTGCATGGGGCCATTTACCACCTCAGCCGAGATTGGATGCCCCTCGAATCGCTCTTACAAACCGCCAGCACCCCCCAAGGCATCTACCAAGGCCACCTGCAAAAGCTGTTGGCTGAGGTGAACCAACCCCAATGGGCTGAACCGCTGCGGGCCTTGGTCATGGGTGCAGGGGCCATTTCCCTAGATCCCCTACTGGCCTACCAACTGGAGGGAATCGGCCTCATCAAAGGTTCCGCCCAGGGCTGGCAGATCAGCCGCGACCTTTACCGTCACTATTTTCAACAGACCTGGTTGGGTGAACCGTAGGAACGTACCCCCTTGCCGCTGCCCTCTACAATAGAATCAACCTGCGCCCCACCGCTGAGTCGGCCTATGCGATCCCCCGCTACGACTACCCCGCTTGATGCTTTCCTTAGCCAGCCCAACATCGAAGGCTCCCCCGCCTGGGAGTTTATCAACGGGCGCGCCCAGCAGAAACCTAGGTTCACCTCGTTTCACTCTCGCCTACAGCGCAATTTGGTGAACGCCATTAATAGCCAAACCACTGATTACGAAGCGATTCAAGAGCTACGCTGCCTTGTGCCGCCCTTCTCGCCAGTGCCAGATATCGTCGTGGTGGCCCACCATCGCCTACCAGAAGACGATGGGCCATTGCCCGGTGCCCCAGACTGGCTGATCGAAATTCGCTCCACCGATCAAAGTACGTTGGATTTGCAAAACAAAATTCTGCACTGCTTGGGTCATGGCACTCAACTGGCCTGGTTAATTGACCTCCAACGCCAGCAAGTTTGGGTATGGCAAGGGCAAGACCTGCCCCTGATCTATGCTGGAACAGACCCGTTGCCGACGCTCGGTGCAATACTGAGTTTTACGGTAGAAACGGTCATCGCCATGGCCCGACAGCGATAGTAATGATGCGGTGGCTTAGAAAGAACGTAGGGTAGCACTGCTCACTTTATGCAGTTCTCGCCACCCTACGGTGTTGGAGCGCTAGCGCTCGACCTTACTCTGCCGCTGGAGCGTAGCGGCGGGTGTGGATGGCGAGGTATTCGCCGTCGCGCCCGGTGGGGATGAGTTTTGACCAGCGGTCTGGGTCGGCATAGCCAATGGCCCCTAACTGGTGAATGGTGTCGCGCACGGCCCCGTAGTCGCCAATGGCGATCAGGCGCACCAGCTCTTGGTTGCGCACGGGCAAGGTAAATTCGTAAGGGGTGTTCACCTTCGGTAAAGGAAACGGGGAACTCGCCTAGCATCCCGCAGGGGTGCTGAACCGAAGGCTAGAACTACAATAGGTCTAGTCATTGCTGCTTAGCTGGATTAAGTCGCAATGATTAGGGGATTCGAGGGGAGCCTCTTTCTTAAGACAATGATGCTAGCAACATGAGATCTTGGTCAAAATATTAATTATTCAATCAATAACAATTCTTAAGATGAAAACATATGAAATTTTCAAGAGAAACTTTAAGCATTCCAAGCTTCTTGAAATATTTGATGCCAAATTTTCGCAGGTAGAATCCCGAGGCATTGATCGTCTAAGCGGGAAGCAATTCTCTTCCAGAGCTCATGAACAATTAAAAATAGCATCGAGGAAGTGTTTATCGGGAACCTATAAGTTTACACCGTATTTAGAATTACTTCGAGCAAAGGGGCGAGATAGACTGCCACGAATTATCGGTATACCAACGATAAGAGATAGAGTTGTATTACATGCGTTAAAAGAAACCTTATCTGAGATATTCCCAGAGTGCGTACCTAAGAAGTTGGCCAACACTTATATCCATGAAATCAGAAAAAAGGTAGAAGAGTTAGACCTGAGCGAAATTCAAATATTCCAAACTGATATAGAGAATTTCTACGACTCTATTGACAGAGGCTTGTTGATGGAAAAGATCAGAGAGAGAACACGTTCTGAACGCATACTAAAATTAATTTGCAATGCCACCTTGACGCCCATAGCACCTAAGAATTATCGCAAAACTGAGCTCCAAAGATATAAACACTCAAAAGGAATTCCACAGGGACTGTCTATTTCTAATGTGCTGGCAAGTATTTATCTTTTTGATGTTGACAAAATGATGAGAAAGAGCGAAGGTTCACAAGTTTATTACAGATATGTTGACGACATACTAATTTTCACCACGAAAAACAATGTGGAGCAAGTCGCAAAAACTCTTAAGGAAGAAATTGAAGGAGAATTGAAACTATCTCTTAGCAAGAGCAAAACAAAAGAAGCTTCGGGCAGCGAGAAGTTTGAATACCTCGGGTACGAGTTTATTCTTCCTAAAATTAGTGTCAAACAATCATCCATAGATAGATTTATTAATTCAGTGGCAGCAAAATTTTCCAGATATGCGAGATATTGTAAAGAAGAGTCTCTAAATGAAGCAGAAAGAGTCGAGGCGCGAAAAAAATTTGTGTCAGAAGTAAACGAGAGAATCACAGGAGCAATTAGTGAAAATAGGAGGTATGGCTGGATTTTTTACTTTGGGGCAGCAAACGATATCGAAGTATTTTACAAAATAGATAACATAGTATCGAGCTTCGTCGATAGGCTCCGTGATAATAATGAGTTGTATGAGATAAAGAAGCTTTCTAGGGCTTATCATGAGGTTCTGTACAATCCCAAAGGTGGATATATACATAATTATGATGAATACAAAGATGTTTTAGACAAGAGGAGGTTTCTTTCGAATTCAGGATACTTAGATTCTCAGAGAGATTATTCAGATGAGGATATCAATAAAATTTACGATGCTACTCGGAGCAAAAGACTTTCTGATCTAGAACTCGATGATGCATTTCTTTATTAGCTAGTCTTATACCATGTATTGAAAAGCTATCTTACCCTTCAACAGAATCTGTGCTATTTTGATTATGGGCCGTTCTCCTTGTGGACCTCTTAGGTTGTATGACTTGAGAGTGGCTGTAGTCAGATTCTCTTTTGAGACTTTGAACTCCCTTCCAGTTTGTTGTTGGGAGTGCTTAAATAAAAGTACAAACAGAACGGCCCTCTTTCATTCAAGTAAAGCACTTGAAAATTATCTAGAGTTATGAATTCTGAGGAAAGATTAGAGGACTACTCCAAGCAGCTTGAGCGTAGAATGTGGATCACCAAGGGGGCACGATTCAATGCTTCAAGAAGACTTGACAATAATTACTACTTTTCTCTGACAAGTATTTCTATACTGTCAGTCTATGGTATTTCCGTATCATTTATTCAAGATAAGTTCATTCCCGAAAGCTGTCCTAGAGTAGATGACATCTACTTTTTGATTTCTATTATTTTGTCTATTTTTACTCTTACCTTCAGTTTGCTAGAAGGCTCCAAAAATCATCAGGTTAGAGCAGAAAGATTAAAGCTTAATGCCATTGAGATAGAAGAGCTATGTCGTAAATTAGAATATTTTATTTTTCATCCCTCCAAATCAAAAGATGAAAAGTATGAAGCATTTTTTGTAATATCCAAGGAATATGAGAGTTTAATCCAAAAATGCCCCGAAAATCATGAATCAGAAGACTTTGAACTTTTCAAGGCTCAGCATGGAAAAGATTTTAATGTTCATCCTTTTCAGGCTTCTGTTGTAAAAGCAACTTTATTCTTTAAATATTATTGGCTTTACTGCTTAGCTGTTTTTGGAGTCCCTGCTCTAATGTTGTCTCTCTATTTTTCATGTTAGCCAAAGCCAGAGACTGCAATATAACTCATCTTAATGGCCGCCTTATTTTCATGATAGGCTGCTTCAGATATTGCAACTTGGCCATAGAGCTGGGGTAAAGACTGTAAGTATACAATAGCTGCCAGATTGGTGATTGCCGAAGTATCGCTAATGACTATCACAATCGGCCTAATACCTGCAAGTTTTTCAGATCTAACTCAAAATCCTCAACGTCATATATGTAGAGAGGTATATTTCGCTGTTTGAGGAGTTCGCGAAAATTATTGAGAGGTAGTTTTGCGAGCTGACTCGCATAGCCAAGCGTCAAACGTTCTGTCTGAAACAAATGTAAGGCAATTTCTTGGCGAAATTTAGATGAAGTAAGCTGAGATGCTTGCAAGATTTCGTCTGAAATTAAAACGCTCATGGTTTTACCCCTGCTAGTTCATATTTTAGCGTAGCTCACAGACCCTAAGTAGATATGACTACAGCACCAAGCCTAAGCATCAGAACGTTGATAAAATAGAAGCATTCACAGCGTGTCAATCAAGGTGCCCTCTTAAGCTAGCAACGGCAGCATTCTAATCTAAGGACTAACAGGTCGAGATTTACCACCCTATGAGCAAAGTTCATCAGTTGCTGCCTTTTGTCAGTCAGTTTAGCGTGAGCGGCAAGCCGATAAATGACTTAACTTATCCGATAATGGAGCGAGTCTGACTTGAGCTGCCCCCGTGCTCCCTCCCTCCGTTTACAAAGTTGGCGGTTGCCTCCAGGCCGAGGCCAGTACCTATGTGGTGCGGCAGGCCGATGAGGATCTGCTGGCGGCGTTGGCTACCAGGGAATTTTGCTATGTATTCAGCGCACGGCAGATGGGCAAATCGTCCTTGCTGGTGCGGGTTAAGGCCGAGCTACAACAGACTGGGGCTCGCTGCGCCTACCTGGATATGACCCGCCTGGGCAGCAACGGCCTCACCCAAGCCCAGTGGTATACCGGGGTGGGGGTGAGCCTGCTGCAAAGCCTGAATGTGCTGGGTCAGGTGGATTTTTTGGCCTGGTGGCAAGAACGGGAGAGCCTGCCCCTGGTGCAGCGCCTCAATCAGTTGATGGATGAGGTGGTGCTGCCCGCCACGGCGGATGATCCGGTCTATATCTTTATTGACGAAATCGATGGGCTGCTCAGCCTCGACTTTTCCACCGACGACTTCTTTGCCTGGATGCGGTCGTGCTACAACCTGCGCGCCCACGACCTGCGCTACCGTCGCCTTACCTTTGCCCTGTTTGGCGTGGCCACCCCCGCCGACCTGATTGCCGACAAGCAGCGCACCCCCTTCAACGTGGGGCAGGCGATTTCCCTGGAAGGCTTTACCCTGGCCGAAAGTGCCCCCCTGCAACGGGGGCTAGAGGGGCTGGTGGATTGCCCCCAGGCGGTGCTGAAGGCCATTTTAGATTGGACGGGGGGACAGCCCTTTTTAACCCAAAAGCTGTGCCAGATTGCCGCCACCAATGCCCAGCCATCGGAGACGGTGCCCCTGGTGCTCTCCCCCGGCATGGCCGACTTTTGGGTGGAGGGGCTGGTGAAAACGGCGCTGCTAGATCATTGGGAAGCCCAGGATGAGCCGATTCACCTGCGCACGATCCGCGACCATTTGTTTTGGCACCAAACCCGCACCGCCCGACTTTTGGGTCTGTATCAACAACTGCTGGAAGGGGAAACGGTGCCCTCCGACGACAGCCGCGAACAGAGCGATCTGCTGCTGTCGGGGCTGGTGGTGCGGCGGGGCAACCATCTGGCCATTAAAAACCGCATCTACCGGGAGGTCTTCACCCTCGACTGGGTGAGCCGCCAACTGCATCGGCTACGCCCCTACGCCAGCGCCCTAGAAGGGTGGGTGGCCTCGGATCGCCAGGATTCCACCTACCTGCTCCAGGGCCAAATCCTGATCGAGGCCGAGGCCTGGGCGCGGGACAAAAGCCTCAGCGATGTCGATTATCAGTTCCTCGCCGCCAGTCAGGATGCCGAACGCCAGCGCATTCAGCAGCAGCTCAGCGTCAAGGCTGAGAGCGAGCGTTTTTTTCGACAACTGGCGGAAGCGGTGCCGCAAATGGTGTGGATTGTGGAACCGGATGGTAGTCTGTCCTACACCAACCGCCAGGGGAGCGACTTTTCGGGGATTTCCCAGGACGGCTTGCAGGGGATTCAGCGCCTAGAGGTGATCCACCCAGAGGATCGACAAACCAGCCTAACAGCTTGGGAGCAGGCCTTTGCCACGGGCAACCCCTACGAAGTGGAGCTGCGCCTGCAAGGTGCCGACGGCCAATACCGCTGGTTTTTGAACCGGGCGGTGCCCATCCAAGATGGGGCGGGGCAGGTGGTGAAGTGGTTTGGCACCAGCACCGATTTGGACGAGGTCAAACGGACGGAAGCGGCCAAGCGCCTGAAGGAACGGTTTCGGCTCCAGCGGTGGCTGCTGGGGGCGGTGAGTGCGGGGTTGGCCATCGCCACGGGCTTGGGTCTCTATGCCTTTGCCCAGCGGCACCAGGCCACCCTGCGAGAAATTGAGGCCATTGCCAGCCTTGCCGAGGCCCAGTTTGTCTCCGGCAATCGGCTCGATGCCCTGGTCACAGCCATTCAAGCCCAGACCCGCCTCGATAACCTGCGCTGGGTTCCCGATGCCCTAGCCAGCCAGACCGACCGCGAACTGCGCCGCGCCACCTTTCAAGCCCTGGAATGGAACCGCTTTAATGGAAACCTGGGCCGCGTGCGGGGTTTGGCGGTGAGTCCTGCTGGCGACCGGATTGCTGCCACTTACCAAAAAGAGGCCACCCTGATCTGGGGCATGGATGGTACGTTGGTGGCCCGCCTTCCTGGCACCGCCACGGGGGTTGCCTTTAGCCCAGATGGCCAAACCCTGGCCACCGCCGGAGACGACGGCACCGTACGCCTTTGGAGTTTGGATGGCACCCCCTTGTCCACGTTGATGGGCCACTCAAAACCGCTCAAGGACGTGGTCTTCAGCCCCGACGGGCAGTCCATCGCCTCCGCCAGCGATGATCGCACCATCAAGCTCTGGAGCCACGATGGGCAGCTCATCCGCACCTTCACTGGGCATGGTGGCACTGTTTGGGACGTGGTCTTCAGCCCAGATGGGCAGCAACTCGCCTCCGCCAGCGACGACAACACCGTGCGGATCTGGAGTTTGGATGGCACCCTGATGCGCACCCTCCCCAATCCCGTTCTCTCCACCGAGGGCGAGAACCACCTGCACAGCGTGACCTATAGCCCAGACGGGCAAACCCTGGTGGCGGGCGACTCCTACGGCAACATCATTGAGTGGCAAGCCGACGGCACCCTGCAAACCATCACCTCCGAACATCGCAGAGCCGTCGATTCCCTGGCCTTTAGCCCCGACGGTCAAACCCTGGCCTCCGGCAGTTGGGACGACACCATCAAACTCTGGAACCGCGATGGCACCGTCACCCGCACCATCCAGGCCCACCCCAGCGGCACCCTGGCCCTGGCCTTTAGCCCAGACGGGCAGCGGATCATCTCCGGCGGCGAAGACGATTGGGTACGCCTCTGGCAGATCACGTCCCCCGTCCTCACCACGCTGAAAGGCCATCGCGCCTCGGTGTGGGGGGTTGCCCTGGTTCCAGACGGCGAATCCATCCTGTCCTCTAGCTCCGATGGCACAATCAAATTCTGGAACCGAGCGGGACAACTGCGGCGCACCCTCTCCCTCGACCAGGGTGCCCTTTGGGCCGTAGATATCAGCCCAGACCAGCAAACCCTAGCCGCCGTCAGCAATGCGGGCATCCTCACCCTGTGGGGGATGGACGGCATCCTACGCAAGACCATCAACGCCCATAGTGACACCGCCTTTGATGTCGCCTTTAGCCCTGTTAGCGGAACGTCTCCAGCGGAGAACCATCGCGAAATTGCCACCGTCGGCTGGGATGGCCAAGTGAAGCTCTGGCAACCCGATGGCACCCTAATTCAGGCGCTGCAAAGACGACCGAATCCCGAAGCAGGGCAAGATCCCACTTCCCCCCAGAACCTCTTTAAAAACCGCATCAATGCCGTCACCTATAGCCCCGACGGGCAGTGGCTAGCGGTGGCGGGTCTCGACGAGGTAATTCACCTGTGGCAGCGCAACCCAGACGGAACGTTTAACCCTCAACCCCATCGAGTTCTGGCAGGCCACGGCGACACCATTTGGGATGTGGCCTTTAGCCCAGACGGCACGATGATTGCCAGTGCCAGCGAAGATATGACGCTCAAACTCTGGTCGCTAGATGGCACCCTAATTCGCACCCTGGAGGGACACACCGATCGCGTCAATGCCGTCACCTTCATTCCCTCCAACGCTGGACTGCCCGCCGACTGGGGCACCATGATCGCCTCCGCCAGTTGGGATAAATCCCTCAAACTCTGGTCGCTAGATGGCACCCCACGCCTCACCCTCGAAGGCCACGAAGAACGCGCCTTGGATGTCGATTTCTACCCCGCCACCAGCACCCATGGCCCCCTGCTAGCCTCCGCTGGCCTAGACAATGGGGTGATTCTATGGCCCCTAGATCGCATTTTGGAGCGCGACCAAGCGCTGAGCTACGGTTGCCAATGGGTGCGCGAGTATCTGAACACGAACTCGTCAAACCTGTCATACCAAGATCTATGTCGAGATAGACCCTGAGCACAGCAGCACCTCCAAAATCACAGCCCGACATTGCAGGCAGGCGATTTGCTGAAGCAGTTGACGCAAACCGTCTGGGGTAAAGGGAAAAGACTGACTGCCGGGGGGAAAGGGATAATCGGTATCGGTGAGGGTAGCCTGGAAACCAAACAGCCGTTGGTTAGAAAAAGAACTATTGACGGGCCAGCCCTCGGTATTGAGGCGTTCTAGGGTGACGATCCCAGCGGCTTCTACCCCCAATTCTCGCTGCAAAATGGCTTGGGCTGCATCGGCAGGATCTTGGCCAGCAGCCACCCGACCACCGGGTAAATCCAAGGTGGCCTGTCCTAAACCGGGACGATAGACCGCTGGGGGTAACACGATTTGTTCCCGCCAAATTGGCAGCACAATGGCAGAATCGGCCTTTTCCGCCCGCCAATAGTCCACCGTTTGCTGTTCGGAAGTCTGCAACCGTTCCCCCACCAGGCGCAGCCAGGGGGTTTGCAAGTCCATGAGAATCTGCTGCACGGGCCAGGGGGCGGCGGGGTCTGGGCGGTCGCTAGGCAAAGGCTTGGATCCAAAAAGGAAATCCTGAGACAGACTATCACCTTAGCTCGACTTTATCCAATTGATCCAAAAAGGAAAGCAGCAAGCAGAATTCAGATGAGGGTCTGATACCAAATCCTAATCGAATAACCCCGATTCCCAGCCCAGCAAACCGTAG
>JBBAWV010000120.1:0-14037 GCA_040396995.1 Nodosilinea sp.
TATTGAGGGTTGTCTGGAAACTTTGCCACCGCTGGAGTGGAAGCCCGGAGCCGCCGCCTGCGTGGTGCTTGCCGCCGAGGGCTACCCCGACACCTATGCCAAGGGCATGGAAATTTCTGGTCTCACCGAAGCCGCCGACACCGGAGCGCTGGTGTTCCATGCGGGCACCCAGGCCAAGGGAGGCGTCACCATCGCTAACGGAGGCCGAGTCTTAGGAGTAACGGGCCTGGGCGATACCTTCGAGTCTGCCATTGCCAATGCCTACACGGCTGTGGATAAAATCCACTTTGAGGGGATGTATTGCCGCCGAGACATTGGCCACCGGGTTAAGCGACTCAGGTAAGTGGCCTCTTTGGAGGAATACCCTGCCCCAGGTGATTCCATGTCCAAGGGTGTTGCGGTTCAGCAGAGGAAAACCACTCACCCTACCGAAACAGAAGACGACCACTCAATGATCACGACCACTGGGCTGGAGAAGGACACACCATAACTAGCCCCCTAAAACAACTGACCAATGACGCACTGTTTCTCAATGACTCTAATGTAGCGGGGAGGTCTAAATCAACGACATCTCTCAAAGGCTAACCCCGGAACTCTGAGGCTACAATCATGGAGCCGATACCGAGGTCGGTGAAAATTTCTAGCAGCAGGGCGTGGGGAATACGGCCATCGAGAATGTGGGCCGCTCCGACCCCTTGGGCCAGAGATCTCACACAGCAGTTCACCTTGGGAATCATGCCGCCGGAGACAATGCCCGCGTCGATTAGTTCCCGCGCCTTTTGGATGTCCAGTTTGGGCAGGAGAGTGCTGGGGTTGGTGTAGTCCTCCAAAATGCCCTTGGTATCGGTGAGCAGGATGAGCTTTTCGGCCCCTAGGGCAGCGGCAATTTCTCCGGCCACGGTGTCGGCATTGATGTTGTAGGCTTGGCCCGTTTCGTCCCTGGCCACGCTGGAGACAATGGGAATATAGCCCGCCTCCACCAGGGTCTTGATCACGCGGGAATCCACACCGCTGACCTCGCCCACAAAGCCCACTCCCTCAGATCCCTGGGGACGGGCGGTGATCAGGTTGCCATCCACGCCGCACAGGCCCACGGCTTTGCCCCCGGCCTGGTTAATCAGGCCCACCAGTTCCTTGTTCACTCGGCCCACCAGCACCATTTCCACCACGTCCATGGTGGGGGCATCGGTGACGCGCAGGCCATCTTTAAACTGGGGTTCGATGTTGAGCTTGCCCAGCCAGGTGTTGATTTCTGGGCCACCGCCATGCACCACCACCGGACGAATGCCCACGCAGGCCATGAACACAATGTCGCGGATTACGTCGGCCTTGAGGCTGCTGTCCTTCATTGCCGCGCCGCCATACTTGACGACCACCGTGCGACCCCGAAACTGCTGAATGTAGGGCAGGGCTTCGCTGAGGATCTGAACCCGGGTGGCCTCGGCGGCATGGATGGCGTCGGCGTTGGAGGAAGTCTGAACCATAGGGCTAGGGCAATGGGGATAATTCGCTGCCAGCTAGTGTATCAATTGAGCTGGTTTGCCGGAGCATCTGTCCGCAGTCTTTCGTCAACAAGACTTAAAATTTGCGCGGCGATGGCCTCCACTGAGTCCTCGGCTCCCACAGGCATCCGCACATCCGCCTGGGCGTAGAGGGGCTGGCGCTGCTCCACCAAATCCGCTAGGGTTTGCCGCCAATCGGGCCGTTGCAATAGGGGGCGTCCCGTTTCTCCGGCAAGGCGCTGCTCTAGCACCGCTAGGGGCACATCCAGCCACACCACAATGCCGTGGTGCAGATAGCTCCAGTTTTGCCGCTGGGTGACGATGCCGCCCCCGGTGGCGATCACCAGTCGCCGATAGGCCGAAAGCTGTGCCAACACCTCGGTTTCCTGCTGCCGAAAGGCCGCTTCGCCCTCCTCGGCAAATATCTCAGGAATCGTTCGCCCCGCCGCCGCCTCTAGCACCGCATCGGTATCAAAAAACTGATACCCCAACACCTGGGCCAGGGCGGTGCCGGTGCTGCTTTTGCCCGCCCCCATCATGCCAATCAGGTAGAGGTTGGTGCCTTGGAGTCGTTCGGTCAACGTCATGGGAAAGGTCATTGAAAACAGATCTATCCCAACGATAGGACATCTCGCAGCGCCCACAAACGTTAGCCGTTTATGAGATCGGTGCCAGTGATGGAAACACGTAGCCTTTGACCGTCCTGGCCCCGGCAGCAAGCAATAGTCGTTTTGATAAGAACGAGACAGCTTAAGTAACTAGAGCCCTTGTAGAGAAATCTCCTAACTGCCCCAAAGTTCGTCGAAGTGACGATAACATCCAACCCAAAGACGACAGCACAGGTAACCGATTGAGCTAGACAGATGCTGGTTCAAGTCCAGCAATATTTTTTATAGATCCGTGATAGCGATTCTTTGACCGATGAGTTATGACTACAGCCTCTGGCACATGGGCTGTAGGCTACAGCCTATGTCACAACTCCTTGAAATTCCCTATCAATTCAGTTTGATCAGTTAAAACTGAGCCATCCAATACTCTCGACGTAGCCGAGCAATAGCGTCGATGGAAATTCCCTTCGGGCACACTGCCTGACATTCTCCATGGTTGGAACAATCGCCAAACCCTTCAGTGGCCATCTGGTCGGTCATGGCTAGGACGCGAGCTTTGCGTTCAGGGTGGCCCTGGGGCAATAGGGACAGATGAGCTACTTTTGCCGCCGTAAACAGCGCCGCCGAGGCATTGGGGCAAGCCGCCACACAGGCTCCACAGCCAATGCAGGCCGCATAGTCAAAGGCTTTGTCCGCATCGGCCTTGGGGATGGGAATGGCGTTGGCTTCCGGGGCCGATCCGGTTTTAGCGCTGATGTAGCCCCCTGCCACCATGATTCGATCTAGGGCGGTGCGGTCTACTACTAAATCCTTAATCACAGGAAGGGCTTTGGCCCGCCAGGGTTCTACGGTAAGGGTTTGGCCGTCTTGAAAATGGCGCAGATAGAGCTGGCAGGTGGCGGTCTCGGTTTGGCCACCGTGGGCCTTGCCGTTAATCATCAGGCCACAGGAGCCACAGATGCCCTCGCGGCAGTCGTGGTCGAACTCGATGGGGTGGTCCCCTTGGTGGATCAGTTGCTCGTTGAGCACATCCAGCAGTTCCAAAAAGGACATATTGGGATGGGCTTCAGCCAGGGTATAGGTCTGAAACTGCCCCGGCCCATCGGGGTTCGGTTGTCGCCAAACCTTGAGATGAAGTTGCATAGCGCGAGATCGAACAACAGTGACAGCCCTAGGGTGGCAGCCCTACGGTTTCAGATCCTAGACTTCCGCTGACTGGGCTGCTTCTTTAGGGTATACCCGATTCGCAGGGAAAAACACAGGCTGATGCCGAGGGCAATCCAACGGGGTTGAGTACGAGCGAACCCACTAGATTGAGCAGGAGCGAACCCACCGGGCTGGGTACGAGTGCCCTCCACAGGCTATTTTGTAGCCATGCCAATGATGGACTTATGGACTGCAAGGAGAATAGCGTGGCGTCTAAACGGCTGATTATTGAAATGGGGATGGGAGTTGATCAGCATGGCCAGGATCCGACCGTGGCGGCGGCGCGAGCTGTGCGTAATGCCATTGCCCACAATGCCCTGCCGGGGGTATGGGAGGTGGCGGGTTTGAGCCATCCCAATGAAATGATAGTGGAGGTTCAGGTGGCGGTGCCCTTCCCAGACCAGGTACGCCAGGAGGAGGTGCTGTCGGTGCTGCCCTTTGGTCAAAAAACACTGGTGCTGAGCGATGGTGGCATGGTGGTGGCGGGGCGGGCCATTCCCGAACTCGACGACAAAAACGATGATATGTACGTGGCCATTGCCGCCGTCACGGTATCTATCCTGGTCTAAGGAGGTTATTTAGGACTAGAAGGAGGGAGGCTGACTCCGCCTAGGAAGCGGCCAAGGCAGCTTGCTGGGCAGCGAGGAGTTGTTGAATGCCCCGTTCGCCTAGGTCGAGGATTTGGTTCATGTGCTGACGGCTAAAGCTGCCTGCTTCGGCGGTGCCCTGAACTTCGATAATGTCTAGGGCATCGTTGAGCACTACATTAAAATCCACCGAGGCAGCCACATCTTCTTCGTAGGACAAATCTAAGAACGCCTCATCCTCTAGCAGGCCCACCGACACCGCTGCCACCTGATGCACCAGGGGCGACTGGGTCAACACGCCCTGATCTAACAGGGACTGAATCGCATCCTGCAAAGCCACATAGCCCCCGGTGATGGAGGCCGTTCGGGTGCCAGCATCGGCCTGCAACACATCGGCATCCACCAGGAGGGTGCGCTCCCCCAGCAGGTCAAAGTCTAGGGCGGCACGCAGGCTGCGGCCAATGAGCCGCTGAATTTCCTGGGTACGCCCCGACAACTTGAGCATTTCGCGGGTTTGACGCTGGGGGGTGGCTCCAGGCAGCATCCGATATTCCGCCGTCAGCCAGCCTCGCCCCGTGCCCTGCAAGAATTTGGGTACCCCCTCCTCCACCCCCACGGTACAAAGCACCTGGGTCTCGCCGCAGCAGGTTAAGACCGATCCCTCGGCAAACTTAGTGAAACGGCGCTGAAAGCTTACCGGACGGAGTTGATCGGGGGCGCGACCGTCTGGACGTTGCCAAACCATAGACATCGGGGAAATGGGTCGTCCCCTAGAATACAGCAGGCGGCTAGGCTTGGGCGGAGTTTTTCAACCCATCCTGGGGATCAAGACCCTATCAACTCTCGTTACATATGGCGTTAGAGAACGGTGTAAGACCGGGAAAGTACGCTATATTTAGCCCAGCGTTTTTCACCGTGCCCCGCCCCTGTCCGATGGTCTCCCAACTAAAAGTGACGGGCTTTTCCCCGTCGTCCCCCACCGTGCTGCGCCATCCCTTACTCCAAGCCATTGAGGGAACGGTGCAGGTGTATACCTCGGTTCATCGCAGCTTTTTTACCAATGTGATGGTGCAAGCCCTACGCACCGCTGAACAGGGTAAACCAGCCCTCATCGTGCAGTTTCTTAAGGGCGGTATGGAGCAAGGCCCGGAAAACCCCATGCAGCTTGGCCAAAATCTCGACTGGGTTCGCTGTGCCCTACCCTACTGCATCCACGAAGCCCCCGCTGATGCCGTGGCTCAGCAGGCCGTAGCCGATCTATGGCAGCACACCCAAACCGCCATCAACACAGGTCGTTATGGGTTGGTGGTGCTAGATGAACTTAGCCTCGCCGTCCACTACAACCTAATCCCCGCCGATGAGGTGGTCGCCCTTCTGCGCCATCGCCCCCCCCAAATTGACATTATCCTCACCGGGCCAGAAATGCCGGAATCGCTGCTGAAGGTGGCGGATCAGGTCACCGAATTTCGGCGCAATTTTTTGGCCTAGGGTTCCCTCCATCGATGTAGAGTTTCCCCATCGGCTTGTCCTAGTGGCGTTTGCTAGCTTGTCAGGATCGTTATTTGTTCCCAAAGTTCCGTCATCGCTCCCTTTAAACGTAGGATGTAAGGCTGGGTAAGCCTCTGTTCTGAGCAGCCCGACGCCGTGATTCACCATGCGACACCATGATTAAAAACGATGCCTGGATTAGCAAAATGGCCCAGGAGGGGATGATTCAGCCCTTCCAATCCAGCTTGGTGCGCCACGTTGAGCGCGAGGGCTTCCCCGGCCAGTATCCGGTGATTAGCTACGGCCTCTCCTCCTACGGCTACGACATTCGCCTCTCTCCGGCGGAGTTTCGCATTTTTCGCCACATTCCCGGCACCGTCGTCGATCCAAAGAACTTCAGCCCCGCCAATCTCGAACCCACCGAACTCAAATCAGACGACCAGGGCGACTACTTCATCCTTCCCGCCCACTCCTATGGACTGGGGGTGGCCCTGGAAAAAATTGCCGTCCCTGACAACATCAGCGTTATTTGCATAGGTAAGTCTACCTATGCACGTTGCGGCATAATCGCCAATCTTACGCCCGCCGAAGCGGGCTGGAGGGGGCATCTCACCCTAGAGTTCTCCAACTCCTCCAGTGCCGACTGTCGTATCTATGCCGGGGAAGGGGTTGTCCAGCTCATCTTCTTTGAGGGCGAACCCTGCCAGGTCAGCTACGAAACACGACGGGGCAAATATCAAGACCAAGAGGAACGGGTCACCCTAGCGAAGGTCTAACCTCACTTCATGTCACAGAATCAGAGGATTCACGGGTAGGGTGGATCCTCTGTTTTGGGCAGAAAGGACAGATTCGCCGTCAATCTCCGCCCATTATCCGTGAAACTACGCTTGCTTTTCGGGGCTCAGCTTCTATTGCCTCCCCCTGTGTAGCATCCTTAATATCCCTTTATGGGGAAAAAACAGACCTTACAGTCCTTTTACACACTTCTACAAATCAGTCAGTAGAGTTGAATATAAGGGCATCTACAACGGACGTTCTGCCCTAGGCAAGCCTGTGCTTCCCTCTGGTAGATCGGCTCCGTCTTTCCATGGCCTCATCGTTAGTTGGCGGTTATGGATTATCTGGCCCATTACTTTAGTACCTTAACTCTTGACTTTAGGTGATTACTTTGTAGTTTCAGGTTTTTGACCTACCTACCCGTTGATCTCAGATTTTAGGTTTCAATTATGAGTCAGTCATCCTTCGCTCAATCTCTGTTTGCCTCAGCCTGTGTCACTGGAGTCATTTTTTCAGCTACTGCCCTGCCCTTTGCAGCGTTGAAATCGAATGTCGTTAACGTTGAAGTTCAAAACAAGTCTATCGTCACCTCAGAATTGCAGTACCTCGCGGCCCCCTATCTTGCCGTTGCTGGTGGGGTAAGCCTAGCGGTAGGTGTGGGTGTGTTTGGGCTCTTGGGCTGGCGGAACTCAGGGCAAAAACTGGCCAGCACCACCGAAGCCAAAGATGACCTATCCAAGCGTTTGGCGGCCCACCAGTCGGAACTGGAGCGGATTAAGTTCTCTGATGCAAGGCTAACATCCCAGGATCTCAGTCAGTTTTTGCATACCGATCCTGCATGGCCTGCCCCCACGGTCGTTAGCCCTCCCAGCCCCAGCAGCAACATTCAAATTGTGAGCGACCAGCCCGTCCTTCCAATGCATTATATTGAATCGCCTGCGACCAGTCCTGCCAAATTGGCACATGCCATGAAACCCAGCGTTGTATCTGCCGTTATCTCCCCCACCATGGCGGCGGTGGAGAGCAGACCTAGCGACTCCCCAGCGGTAGCCCAGGAGCCCCTAGATAGCCTAATGAGCCAAATTCAACAGCTTTCTCGCCAGGTTGAAGAACTCCGTAGCCACTCATCCCCTCGGATAGCGGCCTAAGCCTCTTAAACCTGACCTAGGGGCGTTGCCTAGAAACAGACTCCGTTCTAGTGCTCAGCCCCTAGGTTAGGTTGGGTTTAATTTTTTCCCTCTGGGTGAGCCGAAGCCCACCCCATGACCATCAGGATTAACTCTTATTGTTGGACTTATCGCATCAAGCGATCCTGAGCTATCGGTAGGTTGTCCTCCTGCAAAAATGGAGGCTCTGAAATTTGTTCTATGGCGGTATTGGTGGCATCTAATGCAGATCGGCCTTGCCAGGGTGAACTTGGCGGTTGGGCCTCCTCTAGACGAGCAGCCTGAATATTATTGGGGAGTGGCAACGGCTGGGTTGTGCTCACGCGCAAATAGGGTTCCCCGTCGGGGGTGAAATGCAGGAGTTCGTTGATGGCCTCTTCTAGTCGATTAGGAATGGCAGGGGTCACCGACCGAGAAAATTCCTCCGGTTCTACGGTGACTAAGAAGTCAACGGTAGGGTTTGGAGGTGCTTCCTTGGTGAGGGCGGTTTCGGGTCGCTGCCAGGGTTCCTGATAGTAGCCTTCTGCATTGGGTTCCCATAGCATTAGGGTGGCTTGCCAACGCCCCTCTTCCAGGGTAGCGGTCTTGCGATCTAAAATCCCGTAAAGCGGTGGTTGCCCCTCGGCTCCGTCAGCGGAGTTGAGGCGGCGCACCGCAGATACCGTCAGATTAACCTCTTCCGGTAGGGCAGCTTTACCGGAGAGTAGGAAGCGACCAGGCTCTCCTCCCTCGGCTACTTGATCAATGGTGAGGAGGCTGTTGGTGGGGGTTGCCGCCGTGAAGTCTACGAGGCTACAGGCTGTGCTCACCATGACAACTACGGCCAACAGGACTTGGAATAGCGTTCTTTTCGGTTTCATAGAGGGTGTCTTTTTCATAGCGCACTACGGAGTCGGGAGAATCATTGCGGAAGGCTGGTCATTTAAGTCATTTAGAGGTTAATCTCCTAGCAACGGCAACAGCCTGCTACGTCTTAGGCAAGGCCACATCTGAGGTCAGCATTTTCAAGACCCCGATATACGGAGACATTAGCTATCATGCCCCCAAGAGCTATCATGCCCCCAAGCCGTAGATACTCTTACATCTTTTATCACTACCTCACAGGATGGATTACCCTGTGGCTACTCGTGACCAGCGGTGTTGGTGTTGCCTATGCCGAGGAAGCGACTCCCAGCCCAGAAGGGGCAGTGATCACCGCTACCCAGGCCCATGGATCTGAGGATCAGGCCGTCGGGGAAGCCGTTCCTAATGTGGTTCCTAACGCTGAGGGTTCGGAACACAATCAGCGATCTGGTACTCAGCCCCCCGATACAGCCTTGGCCCTTGCCCCTGAGGCGGTTGTTAATTGGGCATCGGTTCCAGACCCATCGCCTCCCCCTGGTGTAGCCCCTGCCGCAGCCATTCCCGCTGAAGCCATCTCCGCTGAAGCCGTTCCTGCTGAAGTTGTACTTTGGGATACCGCCGTTAGCGACATCGACCCTGCCCTTGTGGCCCAACATGTGCCAACGTTGTCCCAGCCGCATTCCGGCACCCCAGTGGGCTGGGAGGTATCCGTGGGGAGTGCCGCCGGACAGGCCAGCGCCTTACCCCATTCCTTACCCAATGCCCCAGGGGGCTACCCAACCGGAGCTTTAGTTGCTGTTCCGGTTAGCCCATGGCCTGCCTACCCCGTGGGTGTTCCCCAAACCAACGCACCAATACCCCCCATGGGCGGGGCCGTGGGGGGGGCACCCATCCCGTGGGCAATGGCGCAGGGGGGCGGAGGCACTATGGTTCCTGGAATGTCTGGAATGGCCGTAGCACCTGGAATGCCCGGAATGCCTACGGGAGCAGGCATGTGGATGATGGTTTGGGTTCCCTATGGTGCGCCGATGATGCCAACCCCAGAGGGCATGGCCTCGCCGTCTGGCTCTGTTCCTAACGGCATGGTGGGCTATGTACCCGTGCCCTACGGAGTCATGCCAGGTGCGCCCATGCCGGGAATGCCCATGGCGGGGGGGTACGGTATGCCGACCAACCCCTACGCCTACGGTACAGTGGGGATTCCCTACGGTGCAGGTGTAGCCATGCCCCCTGGGATGGCGGTGCAGCCCTACGCTCAAGTTGAGCCCCCACCGACCTCAACACCGCTGGCGGTGCCTGCCCTACCCAGGGTGCCTAGTTCGGGTAACACCACACCGTTGCTACCGCCAAGTTCCTCAGTCCCCGCTGTTTCTGGTGGAGGAATCACCACCGCCCAAAGTCCTACGTTCCCAGGGGCAAGCACCGTGCCTTCGGTCACCACGCCCTTCAGCAGCCCAGATCCCTTTACCAGTCAGGCTCCGTCGCCCACTAGCCCCGCCGTGGCAGTCGCCCCACCCCTAGAGGATTTGAACCAACCAATCACCGAAACCAGCCTCAGCTTGCAGGGGCTGTATGTGCTGCAAGGGAGCCAATCTTCGGCCCGTGCCCGACTGTCGGGGGATGCCTTTTTAACCCCCAATCTTTTGGTGGGCGGGGCGTTAGATCTGGTGACTGGCCCAGATTTAACCAGCCGCGACGGGGTTCAGCTTACCGAGCTCTATGTGGCGACATCGGTGCCGGGGGCCCCTGGACTGCGCTTCCGGCTGGGGCAATTGGATATGACCTCCTACTTTGATCGCAACAGCTTCGCGAAGGATGTGGGGCGAGATTTCTTTAACTCCACCTTCCACACCAATCCAGCCCTGATTGCGGCGGCCAACGCCACCGCCTCGCACCCCGGTGGTCTGGTGCAGTGGTCGCTGAATGACAACCTTATCCTCAGTGCCTCGGCCTTTTCCTCGGCGGCGGATCTCACCAACTTTGCCCTAGACGGCTTTGCTGGAGAAGTGGGCCTACGAACGGGAGACTTGATTCTGCGCGGCAGCTTCTTAACGGGCCAGGATACAGACTTCCAGGGCACCGGGGATCGGTTGGCGTCCTACGGCCTCAACGCCGAGTGGTTTTTGCCCCAGGCGAATATTGGCCTCTTTGGTCGCTATGGACGGCTGAACAGTAGCAGCGGATCCCTGGGAGATAACTACAGCTTTGGTCTCACCGCCTTTGATGTGTTCATGGATGAGGATCGCATCGGGGTGGCCTACGGGCGCAATTTGCCTAGCGCCTCGGTGGATGGCCGGACGCCCGATGTGCTGGAGGTGTTCTACGACTTTGTGGCTCTACCCAATGTGCGCGTGGGCTTCACCTTCCAGCAGCGCAACCAACTCCAGGATTCCTTCGCGGGCTTCCGCATCCGCAGTGACATCGATCTGCTCCCCACCCCAACCCTTCGGTGAGATATTGGTGATGACTATGACGCGACGCAGCCAAGGAAAACGGAGAGCTTTATCCAGACTGGGACTGGCCCTGACTTTGGCCACAGGATGCCTAGCCCTACCGCCCACGTTTGGGCTTCTGGGTAGTGCTCCGGCCCTCGCCCAATCGGCGAACGTCAGCCGGGGCTATAGCCTGCTGCTGGAGAACCGAGTGGGGGAGGCAGTGACGGTCTTCCAGCAGGTGGTGCAGGCCAACCCCAATGATGTGGATGCGTTGGTGGGCCTGGGAATTGCCTATCGGCGGGCGGGACGTGATGCCGAAGCCCTGGCCACCTACCAGCGCGTGCTGGAACTTGATCCCAATAATCGCCTAGCCCTGAGCACCATTGGCCTGCTGGGCACCTTTCGGCCCCAGTGGCAACCCCTAGGCATTCAGGCCCTCACTCGGCTGCTTCAGCTTGACCCCGACAACCTAGAGGCCAGGGCAAGGCGAGCCGAACTCTACTACTACCAAGGCTTGTTCTCCCAGTCCTTGGCCGACTATGCCCTGGTGTTGCCCAGAACCGCCGACCCCAATATTGTGGGGCCAGCGGCGGAGGCCCACACCTTTAGCGGCGACTATGCCACCGGGCTGGCTCTGTTTGATCGCTACCGGGCGGGCCGGGGCGTGATTGAGGGAGATCGGGCCATTGCCTACGCCCAGGCGCTACGGGAAAGTGGCCAGCTCTCAGCGGCGATTCAGCTTTTGGAGCGGGAACTGGGGCCAATGACCAACCGCGAAATTACCCCCGCCCAGGCCCGTCTGCGCGGTGCCCTAGCCAGCAACTACGCCGCCAATCGCCAGTTTCAGGCCGCTTTAGACCTGGTGCAGCCCTTGCGGGGCCGGGGAGACGCCCGTCTTACCCTAGCCCGTGCCCTGAGCGCCATTGGAGACTATGGCCAGCAGCCCAGCTATAACCAGGAGGCCGCTGCCCTCTACCGCGATGTGCTCGCCACGGCCACCAACCTTACCCCCGGCATTCGCCGTGAGGCCAGCCTTGCCCTGGGGACCTTGCCCGACCAGCGTCCCCTGGCCCTGCAGCTGGTGAACCAACTGGCCCAGGAGCAACCGGAGGATCGCAGCCTGACCCTTCAGCAACAGATTCTGGCCTTCCAAACCGGGCAGATTAGCCGTAATACCTTGGTGCAGCAGGTGCGCAATACCTTTCCCACCTTGCCCGCCGATCCGGTGCAGGTGCGCTCCATGGGGCAAATCCTCAGTCGCTTAGATCCGCCGCCGCCGGAGTTGTTGCCTCTGTATCAAAGTCTGGTGTCGGGTGGAGCCACGGAGGCCTTTCTTCAGTTTCGCATCGCCCAAATTTTGATTCAGCAGGGACGTTTGGCCGAGGCTCGATCCGCCCTGTCCGCCTATGCTGCCACCCCGGCAGGCAGCCGCGACGGGGAAACCACCCAACTACTGCTGGCGGACATTGAACGGCGGGAAGGCAACCTAGCCCAAAGTCAGCAGCGCTACGAACAACTGCTCCGCACCAGCATGGCTCCGGCGATTCGGTCGGGAGCGGCCCAGGGCTTGGCGGCGGTGTATCAAACCCAGGGTCGTATCCCGGAAGCCCTTGCCCTCTACGACCAGTTGATCGCGGCCAATCCCCAGAACTTTGCCTACCCCCTGGGCCGAGCGGCCCTGGCCTACCAGGCAGGGCTGATCACCGAAGCCCAAGCCGAGGCAGTACTCAACCAAGGTCTACAACAGTATGCCAACGCCACGCCGCCCCAGGAACTGATTACCCTGGTGACCGCCCTGCCCCCCAGTGCCTCGCGGGCAGGGGTATATCAAGCCCTGCTGGCCATTGATGCGGGCAACCCCCAACTTCAGCTCCGAGCCTTGCAGGTGCTGGCCGAAACCAACCCCACCCAGGCCGAAGCCCAGGCCAGTCAACTGGTGGCGGCGAATCCTGCCGTCCTCGACTGGTACTTTGTGCTGGGGGAGGTGGCCCAGCAAACTGGAAACTACGACCTAGCCCGCCAGAGCTACCTGACCGTGCTTCAGCGCCAACCCAATCACCCCGATGCCCTGCTGGCCTTGGCGGGCCTGGAGTTTCAGGTGGGCAACTTCGACCAGGCCGAACGGCTCTACCAACAGGCCCTAGCCATGGATGGCGACAACGGCACTGCCCGTACCTCCCTGGCGGCCCTGAATGCAGCCCAGGGAAAACCCCTCGCGGCGATCAATCAACTCCAGGCATGGCAGCGGCAACAGGCCACCCAAGGTATTCGGGATCCCCAGGTGAGCCAGCAAATTCAGCAAATCCAAGAAAGTTTGCTGATGCAGCGCGGTATTCAGCCCTCCTGGGAACGCTTTTAGGAGGATGTGGTGATGTGTCATCCTTTCATCCAGTCCGCGTCCGCATTGATTCCGTTGGTCATGCTTCATTGGTAATTTCCCTGCTATGCCCCTCCCCTTTCCGAACGCCATGGTGATGTCCTTGATCGTTGCCCTTGTGGGTAGTGCGGGTTGCGTGCCAATGATGGATCCCATTGCCTTTGAGCCCCTCAGCTTTGAAGGACTAAACCTCAGCCCTACCTTTTGGTATGGCACGGGCCAAGATTCAGCCAACCTCAGCCGTACCGATCTGTTGGCAGAAAGCTGGCAGGTCTATCGGCAGCGGTTTATTCAGTCCGATGGTCGGGTGATTGACTGGGAAGCCGGGGGGCGCACCGTCTCCGAAGGACAAGCCTATGCCATGCTGCGGGCGGTGATGGCGGATGATCCGGAGACCTTTGAGCTTACCCTGCGCTGGGCCGAGGATAACCTGCGGCGACCCAGTCAAGCCAATGATGCCGATGGGGTAGATCACCTCTGGGCTTGGCAGTGGGGGCGGGCAACGGATGGACGCTGGCAAATTCTGGACGAAAACTTTGCCAGCGATGCCGACATTGATGCCATTGCGGCTCTGATTTGGGCCTCCCGCCGCTGGCAACGGGCCGATTACCTCGATTTGGCACGGCTAAAGCTGGCGGATTTGTGGGATCAGTCCACCCTTGCCCTAGACACGGAGAATCGCCCTCGCTACCTGCTGCCGGGGCCGCTTACCGCCTTTCAGCCAGATGCCAACACGATTTACCTCAATCCCTCCTATCTGGCCCCCTATGCCTTTCGGCTCTTTGCCCAGGTGGATCCTGACCGGGATTGGCTCGCCCTGGTGGACAGCAGCTATGCGGTGTTCGACCAAGTTTCGGTGCTGTCAGCGAGAGGTTTGCCAGGAGATTGGGTACGTTTGGATATAACCACCCAGACCGTGTCCGCCGTGGCGGAGGGGTCAACCCTAAGCAGCCAATACAGCTTTGATGCCCATCGAGTATGGTGGCGGATCGCCTGGGATGCGGCCTGGTTTGACGAGCCCAGGGCCACCGCATTTCTAACGAAGAAC
>JBBAWV010000121.1:0-13512 GCA_040396995.1 Nodosilinea sp.
AGCAAACCGTAGGGGCGAGGTCTCCTCGCCCGCTGATACCGGGGGCAAACAAGTGGGATTTGGTATAACAGACTTTCGGGATTCTCAAACTAAACTGAAGCAACTATATTCAGCAACGCCTTTATTGTCTCTACCCTTAGGTAAACTGCTGGCTGAGGTTGACGGGGTCGTGGACGGTGATTTTCTTTTTGTAGATGGAAATCATCCCTTCCTGGCGCAGATCCCCCAATAGGCGGGTGACGGTGACGCGGGTGGATCCAATGGCTTCGGCAATCGCCTGGTGAGACAGCTTGAGGTCGATGGTGATGCCGTCTTGGCTGGGCACGCCAAAGTCGCGGCAGAGGATGAGCAAAAAGCTGACCAAACGAGACCCCATATCCCGGTGGGCCAGGGTTTCGATCATCATCTCGGTTTGCAGAATGCGGGAGGACAGCCCCCGCAGCATCACCATGGCCAGTTCCGGGTTTTCCTCCAGGGCTTGCTCCACCTGCTCGATGGGCACCGATAGCAACTCAACTGGGGTGAAGGCGACGGAATGGTAGAAGCGGTCGGAGCGGTTCCCGGTAATGAGGGAGAGGACGCCAAACACGCTGTTTTCCCGCAGTAGGGCTACGGTAATTTCCTCTCCGGCTTCGTAGACCCGCGATAGCTTGACGGCCCCCTTCAGCAAAAAGTAGACCCGTTCCGCCGGATCCCCAGGGAAGAAAATCGTTTTGCCGCGTTCGTAGGACTCCACAACCGGAGGAAAAGCCCCGCCCGAAAGCTGGCGAAATACATTGGCAAGCGGTTTATCTTGGGTCACTACCATAACGTTTTGCTAAGGCCATCACGGAAACTTCAGCCATTCCTGGCATTCCAGGATTCTTCAAATCCTTGTCCACCTAGAAATCGAGGGAATCTGCGACCGCCATGGATGGACAGCCTTTCCAGCATGGGACATCGGATAATGCAAGCGTTCCATGACTTTAGAACACTTAACCTTAACTACTTGGGGAGCGTTTGTATAGGGAGTTACATTTTTGGCCGTTGCCGCGATTTTTTAGCAGGGCAAGAACAAATTTTTTGAGATTCTTCGATTCAAATTGAGGGCAATCGCCGCCGAGATCCCCTCAGCTAATCGCCCAATCGCTACTGTAGCAAGCGTTTTGCCTATATCCGACTATTTTAATCGGGTATAGTTGGTAACTGTTTTGCCATCGTGCTACAGTTCCGTCAACGAAACGCAACGGATGGATGAGTAACCCATTCCCCAGGCGTTTCCATCGTTTAAGTTGTTGAAATCGCAGGTTCAAATCCATGACGCAGTCCCTTGAACGCCTTGTCACCGAGTCCGCCAAGACCCACGCCCCCACCTTCACCGGGCTGAAGTGTCGCGAGTGCGGCGAAATGTATGAAGCGACGGCCAAGCACGTTTGCGAAGATGTGTGCTTTGGCCCCCTCGAAGTGGCCTACGACTACGACGCCATTCGTCAGCGGGTGTCCCGCAGCAGCATTCAGGCTGGCCCTCTGTCGATCTGGCGCTACAAAGAATTTCTGCCCGTCAGCACCGACAACGTCATCGATGTGGGCACCGGGATGACCCCCCTAGTGCGGACCAACCGCCTCGCCCGTCGCCTCGGCCTCAAAGAGCTTTACATTAAAAACGACGCCGTCAACATGCCCACCCTCAGCTTCAAGGATCGGGTGGTCTCCGTGGCGTTGACCCGTGCCCGTGAACTGGGCTTTACCACCGTGTCCTGCGCCAGCACCGGAAACCTGGCCAACTCCACCGCCGCCATCGCTGCCCACGCGGGTCTCGACTGCTGCGTGTTCATCCCCTCCGACCTGGAAGCGGGCAAAGTCCTCGGCACCCTGATCTACGGCCCCACGGTGATGGCCGTCCACGGCAACTACGACCAGGTAAACCGCCTCTGCTCCGAAGTGGCCAACTCCTACGGCTGGGGCTTCGTCAACATCAACCTGCGCCCCTACTACTCCGAAGGCTCCAAGACCCTCGGCTTTGAGGTGGCGGAACAACTGGGCTGGCGCTTGCCCGACCACGTCGTGGCTCCCCTGGCTTCTGGCTCCCTGTTCACCAAGATCTACAAGGGCTTCCAGGAGTTCACCAAGGTCGGTCTGGTGGAAGGCAAGGATGTCCGCTTCAGCGGTGCCCAGGCCGAGGGTTGCTCCCCCATCGCCCAAGCCTTCCGGGACGGGCGCGATTTCGTTTCCCCCGTGAAGCCCAGCACCATTGCCAAGTCCATCGCCATCGGCAACCCTGCTGACGGCATCTACGCCCTCGACATCGCCCGCAAAACCAACGGCAATATCGAATCCGTTACCGATGCGGAAATCGTCGAAGGGATGAAGCTGCTGGCCGAAACCGAAGGCATCTTCACCGAAACCGCTGGCGGCACCACCATCGCCGTGCTGAAGAAGCTGGCCGAAGCCGGGAAGATTGATCCCGATGAGTGCACCGTGGCCTACATCACCGGAAACGGCCTCAAGACCCAGGAAGCCGTCCAGGGCTACATCGGCGAACCCCTCACCATCGAACCCAAGCTCGACAGCTTCGAGCGGGCGCTGGAGCGGGCACGCACCCTGGATCGCCTAGAGTGGCAGCAGGTGCTGGTCTAAGCCCTCGGAGGCCCTCACCCTAAATCCCTCTTCCGTGGGGAGAGGGACTTTGAACTCGACTCCCCTTCTCCCAGCTTGGGAGAAGGGGCCGGGGGATGAGGGCCAAGCCTGTACCAGTGGGATGCTTCCCTTAACGGTTCATTTTTGTTGATTCAAGTTTGCTCAATTTAGTTTAGTGACATGGCCATCAAAGTTCTAATTCCAACCCCTCTGCAAAAGTTCACCAACAACGAAGCCAAAATTGAATGCGAGGGTGGCAACATTGTGGAGTTGTTGGATGCCCTAGAAGACCGCTATCCCGGTATCAAATCCCGTCTCTGCGACGATTCTGGTGAGCTGCGCCGCTTTATAAATTTCTACGTCAACAACGAAGATATTCGTTTCTTGGATGGTGCAAAAACCGTCCTAAACGATGGTGACGAGGTTAGCATTGTCCCCGCTGTAGCTGGGGGCTAAACAAGCTTGTTGTAGGTGTCTCCTACGACGGGATAGCCGCTAGACGGCTAAACAACTTAAACGATTATCAGCCAGGGGGAAACTCCTGGCTTTCTTCGTTGCAGATCATGGCTTGCAACTCAGAAAATATCATGGCTTCTATACAGATGAAGTTTGCGCAATAGAACGGGATGGGATGAGTTGGGGTTGCTATTCTAAGCACAGCAGCGATACATCAGCGGAGGTGACGCAATCCATGGCCAGCCAAGACAAGACTAAACGTAAAGCAACAAAGGCTGAATCAGCGCAGCCCAGCCAGGAATTAGCGATACCCATAGTCGCAGGATATCAAAGCCCATCCACGACCGAAACGGTGGTTTCATCGCCCACATCAGACACTGTCCAATTATCCAAAAAACAGAAAAAACAGGCTAAAAATCATCAGTCCTGTGCTGAAAAACATCCTTCTGAGAACAAGCGCTATCGCTACACATCGGAGTCAGAGGGAAGTTCTAAATTATCGAAATTATTCTATGAAAAAGAACTTGCTAAGCTGCAAGTAGAACTGGTAAAAATGCAGTATTGGGTCAAGCATACGGGTACCCGAATTGTGATCTTATTTGAGGGACGTGATGCGGCGGGTAAAGGCGGTACCATCAAACGAATTACCGATCCCCTTAATCCACGGGGCTGCCGAGTGGTTGCCTTGGGAACGCCTAGCGACCATGAGAAAACCCAGTGGTATTTTCAGCGCTATGTGGCCCATTTACCCGCTGCTGGAGAAATCGTGTGCTTTGACCGCAGTTGGTATAACCGTGCTGGTGTAGAGCATGTAATGGGCTTTTGTACCGAGGCAGAATACCAGGAATTTATGCAAACCTGTCCCGAATTTGAACGCATGTTAGTGCGGTCGGGAATCATTTTGCTAAAATACTGGTTTTCTGTTAGCGATGAGGAACAGGAACGACGGTTTCAGTCTCGTACAACAGATCCGGCCCGCCGCTGGAAATTGAGCCCCATGGATTTAGAATCGCGGGATCGTTGGGTGGAATATTCCCAAGCTAAGGACGCCATGTTTGCCCATACCAACATCCCCGAAGCCCCCTGGTTTACCGTAGAAGCCGACGACAAAAAACGCGCCCGACTAAACTGCATTAGCCATATTCTGACTAAAATTCCCTACGTGGATATGACCCCGGCCCCGCTCAAACTTTCTCCTCGCAAAAAAGCACCCCACGGCTATGTTCGGCCTCCCCATAATGAGCAGTTTTTTGTTCCTCAAATTTATTGATCGGGTGGTCATCGCTTAAAAGGAGGCTTGAAAAGTAATCGACTGTAGCCTGATTCACCTGCTGATCCACCCTGCCCCCTTGAAAAGCAGGGTGGTTTCATAATTCGTCGCAGGTGGATCACCCCCAGGCGGCGCTCATACAGTGAGACGAGGGTCGTGAAGTTCTGCTCAGTGGTTTGTCCCCCCACGCGGGTACACCGCAGGCTTTTGCCATCCACCGACATCAAGGCCCCCACCGCCTGCGGTAACGTGGCGATGGCCCCCCCTTGAACGCCTCAACCCATCCTTATTTTTCTACGCCAGTATGAAACCACCCTGCCCTGCCCCCTTGGAAAGGGGCGGTAAAAGTCTCCCTTTCTAAGGGGGATCTAGGGAGATCCCACTTTTGCTACAGCTAATAAAACTTTTCAAACATCCCCTAAAGATTACTGACATCCTTGCTGAGCATCCTAGCGCCTATCGCTAAGATGAGAGGGAGCGTGCATAAAGGGCTCTAGCCGATGTTCCCCAATGCTTTTGTCCGTCCGTTTCTGCCTTTTGGTCAAGGGGAAAGGGTGACAGCCCCTAACTCGATGCCTCTCTCCCACCCCTCTCCAGTGCTGCCCCCCTGGCTTAGGTCTGGCGCTTGGGGCATCGGCATTGTTGGGGTGCTGGTGGTGGGCTGTGGCAGTACGGTGGCATCTCCCGATGGCCGGATAGAAGCCGAAACGCCGAAACGCCGGGAACTCACGGCAGCGGCAGCCCCCCTGCCAGAGACGCCCCCTTCGGCGGCGGAGCGCTGGTATTTAGCAGTGCGAGAGGCCAACCAAGCGACCCAACTGGCCCAAACCGCCACCACGGCAGAGGAGTGGCAGCAGGTGGCGACCACCTGGGGGCACTCGGTTCGGTGGTTGAAGGGAATGCCCGTGGAGGATCCTCGCTATGCCTTCAGCCAACGGCGGGCAGAGGAATATCTGAACAACCTAGCGGTGGCCCAAGAACAAGCCCAACAGCAGACCCAACAGGCTGGGGTGCCGCGAGTGTTCCCCTCTCTGGGCAGTGCGGTCTTAGATGAACAAATCAGCCTCTACCATTCCTACGTGGCCACCCTAGGCGTGCCAGATGTGTTGATTATGGGGAGTTCGCGGGCCTTGCAGGGCATTGACCCCCAGGTCTTGCAACAGTCCCTTGCGGCCCAGGGACGCCCTAACGTGCGGGTGTATAACTTTAGCGTGAACGGAGCCACCGCCCAGGTGTTGAGTTTCGTCACGCGGCAGCTCTTAGCCGAGGACATGCACCCCCAACTGGTGATTTGGGCCGAGGGAGCACGAGGCTTTAATAGTGGCCGCTTTGACCGCACCTTTGCCGCCATTTTAGATTCTCCGGGCTATGCCGCCGTGCGCAATGGGGCTCAACTGAGCCTCGCAAATCCCTCGACCGATTTGGTCATTCCCACCGACCCTATTCCCATCAGCCCCATCAATAGCCAGGGTTTCTTGGCCGTAAATGACCAGTTCAATCCATCGGTGTACTATCGTTCTTTCCCTAGAGTGCACGGCCAATACGACGACACCTACCGCGCCTTTAGCATCGATGGAGTGCAAACCCTTTCCCTCGATGCCGTAATTCAATCCTTCCGCAGTCGGGGCATTCCCATCGTCTTTGTCAATCTGCCCCTCAGCGACGACTATCTCGACCCCGTGCGGATGGGCTATGAACGCCAATTTCAGCGTTTTCTGCAAACCTACGCCGACCGGGGCACTATGACCATTGTAGACCTGCTAGAACTGTGGCGCTGGCAGTCCCACTTTTTTGCTGATCCCAGCCACATCAACCGCTACGGTGCCCGCGAAATTGCCCGCATCTTAGCCGAGGATAACCGCATCCAGTGGCCCGCTGCCCCTAAACCAGAACCAGCCAGCGAGGCAAATCCAAGTTAAGACGCCATCAATGGGGCAGGGCATATCTAGGCTTGGGAGACGAACGCTCATCTTGGCGTATAGAACCACCTCATACCAATAAAATTCGCTCTCGGCAATCTCAATCACGAAGGGGCGGACTATCCTCATCTACCCTCTCGAACACCACTCTTTATTACGTTCAACTTCATGCCGGATTGGTATTACACAAAAATCTGAATACTCTCATTGGTGTAGGAACAATCGTTTTGCGGCACGGGTGAAGGCCACATAGCAGAGTTGATTGCGCTCGATGATGTTGCGGTTGGCCCCCATGGAAGGGAGATCTACAAACACATCTTGGAAGGTGGAGCCCTGGCTTTTGTGAATCGTCAGACTGTAGGCATAGTCCACTTCGTGGAAGCGCTGGCGTAGATCCCAAAATTCCATCCAGCGTTTTTCCTTGGCCAGAACGTCCAGCTTGGCTTGAAATTCGCCCTGGCCAGATTCGTGCAGAATGCGCAGGGTTTTGTAGTCGCCTTCCTCGTTTTGTACTTCTAAAATCCACACGGGCCATTCTCCCTCGCGCCCCCGTGCGGTGTAGAGCACTTCACATTCAGCGGAAGTAGAGAGCACCAAGGTTTCTTCGTTCAGGCAGGGGTTGAGGGCGATCAGGCGTTCCCCGGAGACAAAACGTGGCGCATGGGGCGGGTGCAGGGCATGGCGAATCATGCGGTTGAGTTCGGCAACGCGGCGGTTGGTATAGGCTAGGGCGCGAACTTGGTCGGGGTTGTCTTGGTAGCTGGGGCTGGTGAAGGCTTTGATCAGCAGTTTTTCCCAGGTGGGGCGGGGCAGCACAAAGCAGCCCTCGGTGTGGTCGGCGTTGGTGTCGGTTTGAAAACGGGGCAGATGGGTGCGTTCCAAGTTGCGGCGCAGGTCTTCGGCGATGACGCCAATGGCCCCGCCGTAGCGCACCACTTCCGTTAGTTCGCTGCGGTGCAGAATGTTGCGGAAACAGGCGGATTCCGGCTCATTCACCGGGGGCAACTGGGCCGGGTCGCCCACAAACAGAATTTGGGTGCCGTGGTACAGGTTCGATACCGCATTCACCAGGAGTTCCCACAGTTCCTCGTTGACCATAGAGCACTCATCCACAATCACCAGACGATAGCGGTCGAACTGGCTGCGCTGCTTTTGATCGATCTGGAACACCTGCCTGCCGTCCTCTTCATTAACCACCGGACGCAGCCCCAGCAGCTTGCAGCAGGTCATGGCGTCCACCTCCAACCGCCACCGCGCTGCCATGGTAGCCAGTACCTTAGTGGCCTTGTTGCTAAAGGCCGTCAGCACAATGGGTCGATGATCCCCCCGATGCCGCAAGCCCTGGATAAACGCCTGCAACAGGGTGGTTTTGCCCGTGCCCGCATAGCCCGTCAGCAGGTACAGCTTTTCGGTGCCCGCCACAAAGTCATCCAACGCCGCCAAGGCTTCAGCCTGATCGGGGGTGAGTTCCACAGTTCGATCCTGGGTTGGTCGGCCAGAACGCTGAGGTTGGGGCGTGGGCTTAGGCGGCACCATGGGCTTTGAGACGTGATACGGTCGGTAACGGACGTTAGGACAATGAACAACGCAGCATGGGCTTGGTTTCCTTCCCTAGCTTGACTACCCCCCGATGCTGTCCCTGCGGTCAGTGTGCCCAGTTTCCGGGCTAAATCGACAGTGGCTCTTGCCCCAGGATAGCGATCACAGCGTGATAAAATGCGTCATAATTCTGATACATTTCGATTGAAACCAGGGGCACGGGGTGCTTCCCTTCGTCAATCGGTTCGGTTCATTTGGCTGTGTAGAGAGAGGATTAACCGTTCATGGATGCTGTAATGCTGCTGGCTAAGCTACCCGAAGCCTATTCGCTGTTCGATCCCCTGGTAGATGTGCTGCCGATTATTCCCGTCTTTTTCCTGTTGCTAGCCTTTGTGTGGCAAGCGGCAGTGGGCTTCAAGTAAGCAAAACTGAGCATGAAACCGAGCTTCACCTCTAGCTTTGCCTCCCAGAGCGTAAAGAATACGAGACTGAAGCCATCGCGGCTGAAAAAAGCTGTCATGATCCATGGCGGCTTTTTTTGCATCGCCCGCTGATATGGGGGCAAACCAGCCGCATGAAGTGTGAGCCGGATATTATGATCCGGTCAATAGGCCATCCATGGGAGATCCATTGTGCGAGAGATTTTAATTAGCTTTGGAATTTTAGCCGTGTGCTGTGTGGTGCTGTTGGTGGCTAAAATCGCCCCTGGCAACCAGGAGGCCATTGCCGCCAACCTAACGACGCCCCCAGTAGCAGAAGCGGCCCCTGTCGAAGCCTCCGTCCCAATGGCCCAGGCAGCGGCTGACCTCATCCCTAATGCTCCAGAAGAAGCCCCTGCAACCATGCCCGATGAAACCCTGATTACCACGGAATCTGGCCTTCAATATGTTGACCTAGTAGAAGGCACCGGAGCCATGCCTCAGTCTGGCCAGCGGGTCACCGTCCACTACACGGGCACCCTGGAAGACAGTACTAAGTTCGACAGCTCCCGCGACCGGGGCCGACCCTTCACCTTTCAGATCGGCGTGGGCCAGGTGATCAAAGGCTGGGATGAAGGCGTAGCAACCATGCGGGTGGGCGGTCAGCGCAAGCTGGTGATTCCCCCGGAGTTGGGCTATGGCTCCCGTGGTGCAGGCGGCGTCATTCCCCCCAACGCCACCCTGGTGTTTGATGTGGAACTGCTACGCATTGGCTAGCCCAGCCAAGAACAGACAGGTAGGCTAGGTCAATCTTACGCCTACTCAAAAAACATGGGGGCAGGTTTTCCCTGCCCCCAACGATTAGGTTAATTAGGATTAAGGGTGACTCCAGGCTAGAAGGTGTAGCCCAGACCAATGGTGCCGTTCACTTGGCTGTTACCGTAGATCGACCAGTTCACGGCCCCGTTAGCCACCACCCGGTCGGTGATGCGGTAGTCCACACCACCCGTAACCACTGGGCCCACCTCCCCGGCCCCTTCGGTCGATACCGACAACCCACCACCGACGAAGGGCATCAGCCGACCGTTGTTGGTGATGGGGTTGAAGTCGTAGGTAATAGGCAGCAGGAACACGGTTTCACCATTGGGTTCGCTGAAGTTGAGGTTAGACATCACCCCAGGGCGCACCGAGACCTGATCGGCCACGGTAATTTTGCTGTTAATGGACAATCCGAAATCACTATTGCCCAGATCGCCAACGGCGACCCCAGCCCCTACATAATTAAAGTCAGTGGGGCGTTCTTGGGCTTGGGCAGAGAAGGGTAGGGCGACCATGGAAGCAGCGGTCAGACCCAGAGCAATAGCGGCGATAGAACGAGTTTTCATGGTAATTCTCCGAGGGCAAACTGTGTGTGTAGAAGGCCCGCCCACCATAGACTGAATTAGCATCATTCGGTTGGGGCAGGTACAGCGGTGAGGTCGATAGCTAGTCCTTGTCTCACGCTGTAACCCTGTTGTAGCTCTGGGTGCTAGGGCGCATGCTCAAAACCATGACACTTTCCGTAGTGGGTGATACACCACTACCATTTTCCGACTAAATATCTGACTGCGCATTGTGCGCTAGGGTTGATCTATCAGTCTTTTGCCACCTTTGGCTTGGGCTGCGGTCTAGCCCCATCCAAATATCTGCATCTATTTTTTAAGTCACTTGAACCAACTGTCACATCGGACTGTCACACAAGGCTGAGGCTCGCCGGCTGTCATCAATGGGCTGCCCAATAGGCCGCAGGAGAAGGCATAGGCGGCTTCCCAACTCCACCAGACCCAGCACCGCCAGCGCCCTAAAACAGAGCCTATTGATCGGAACACTCAGCCCCGGTTTTTTCCTCACAATTACGTTACGACCAGGATTCAGGGCAGGCAATCCTATCGCTGGTTCCGTGTGTGCAGGCAATCTAATTCTCTGCAATGAACATAGGGCACCTTAACATCAAAGGCCACCAACGATAAAAGGCTCTTGCGGCTTCATAGTGATAAGTCAAGCTAATATCTAATGCCAATAAAAAATAAAGATGAGCAGAATTCAGGCTGTTTTCTGAGACTCGGCTTGGCGTAGGGTGTCGAGAATGAAGTCATAGCCCGTGATGGACTGTTTTCAGACCATTGAATGGCCATGGCTCGATTCCCCTGATCTCAACCCGATTGAGCAGTAGGCTACCAACGATATCAAGTCTGGATTTTGCTTGGCTCCTAGCATGGATCCCCCCTCCCCTCCTTGGTAATACCAAATCCTAATCGAATAACCCCGATTCCCAGCCCAGCAAACCGTAGGGGCGAGGTCTCCTCGCCCGCTGATACCGGGGGCACACAAGTCGGATTTGGTATAAGAGGGGGGAGATGGAGTCAAAGGCTTCCTTCCCAAGGGGGATTGCCCTGGTGTTACAGATGGAGCCGAGATGGATATTGGCAGTAGGTGTACCAGTGGGCGAGGAGACTCCGCCCCTGGGGGTGTTGGGCTAGGAACCGGGGTTTTACCCTTCGGATTGGCTAGTAGATGAAGGGTGCCCCGGCCCAGATCCTTCTCCAGATCCTCTGTTAGTGGTGGCCGTGGTCGTGGTGGCTGTGGCTATGGCCGTGATCGTGGTGATGACCATGATCATGATGGTGGCCGTGGTCGTGGCCGTGGTGATGCCCTTGTACCACAGCGGCTTGGACAGCGGCGAGGCTGGGGTTCACCACCAGGGCCTCGGCCTCTAGCAGGTCGGCGATGGGTTTATCGGCCCAGGCAGCGGCCATGGCTAGAAATTCCGGCTGGTCGTTGACGCAGGGCATTTGCACATAGGTTACCTCTGGGTGCTGACGGCGTAGGGCACTGATGATGTGCTCCACATCCAGCAGGGTTTCGTGGTTTTCGGTGGCAAAGCCGATGGGCATAAACACCAGGGCGGTGGCCCCCAGGTCAATTAGGTTGCGGGCGGCGAGGGTGGCGTTGGGCTGCGTCCACTTGATCAGGGGCGTATCGTGGTTGAGCCAGCCCACGGAAATCAGCGGATATTTTTGAATCAGCTTATCGCGCACCCGGTCGTAGAGCTTCTGGCTTTCGTCGATGCCGGAGGTAAAGCCCTTGGCCTCGTGGGGGCAGCCGTGGTTCATCAGCACAATGCCCGTTTGGGAGGGCAGGTGGGCCACGGCCAGGTCTTGACGGACTTTCTCCTCGACAATGTGGGCTAGCAGGTCGATGTATTCCGGTGCATCGAAGAAGGAAGGAATGTAGCGCATCCCCTTCACCCAATGGTCGGTGCCGTCGGCCAGGTGGGTGAGGGCACCGTTCACCTGCTCCACGGCAATGCCGCTGGTGAAGATGGAATCCACCACCAGTAGGGGGTAGATCAACAGCTTGTCGTAGCCCTCTTGTTTCACCTGTTCTAGCACCTGCTCTGGCAGGAAGGGCTTACAGAAGTTGAAGGCTTTGAACACCTTTACCCGATCTCCCCAACGGTCTTGGAGATGGGCTTCGATACCCGCCCGCTGGGCCTCAAAAATGGCGTTGTGGGGAGAAATGAAATTGCCGTGCTGGTGGCTCCATTCGTGTAGGTCAAAGGCGGCTAACAGCTTGGCCAGGGGAGGATAGACCCAGGTGGGCACCGGGGCAAACTTAGCCGTGAGTAAGTTTAGGGCTTGCTCGTTGTAGTTGGCGAAGTCGTCGTAGCTTTCCACTTCGCCATAGCCCATCAGCAGCACCGCCACCCGGTTCTCCCCGGACGCCGCCACTGGGGTATTGGTACTTTGGATGATATCGGGGGTTGCAACCATATTGGCCCTTGGGGGAAATCGTCCCCTCTAGGCTAACATCCCCCCCAAGGGGATAGTGTTAACGGATTATGGAGGTTGGGTGAGACCTGGGGCTGCTGCCCTCGGAGGATAGCGATGGGCCGTGGGTTATGGCTGTGGGGTTTGACCTATGGCTGTGGGGTTTGACCCATGACGGCTGGCTTCAGCGGCAATGCGGGGCAGGCGATGTTTGAAACCGCAGAGAATTTCCCAGGAGATCGATTGGGTGAGATCGGCCCAGTCGTCGGCAGTAATCCGGTGGGGGCCGTCTTGGCCGAGCAGCGTTACCACGTCGCCCTCTTGCAGGTCGGCAATGTGGGAGACATCAACCATCAGTTGATCCATGGTGATGGTGCCAATCTGGGGCGCAAGCTGGCTCTTGATCATGACGTTAATGCGATTAGACAAAATGCGGGGCACCCCGTCGGCATAGCCAATCCCCACCACCGCCATGCGCAGGGGGCGGTCGGTCACGTAGGCATGGCCGTAGCTCACCCCGGTTCCGGCGGGGAGGTCTTTCAGCAGGGTGATTCGAGCTTTGACCTGCATTACAGGCTTGAGATCCAACACCGATTGCAGATGGGGAGCGGGATACAGCCCATAGAGCCCCAGACCCACGCGCACCATATCGTAGTGCAGGGCCGGATCCGCTAGGGTAGCGGCGGTGTTGGCGAGGTGCAGCCGGGGGATCGGCAAGTTTTGAGCCTGGATCTGGTTAATCGCCGCCTGGAAGCGCTGATGCTGCTGGATCATTGTGGTGGAATCGGGGCTGTCGGCGGTGGCAAAGTGGGAATAGAGTCCGCCAATGGTGAGGTGGGGCAATGGGCGCACAAATTGCACAAAGTCCACGGCCTCAGCGGCGGGAAAGCCCAGCCGAGACATGCCTGTATCCAGTTTCAGGTGAACCTCAAGGGGATGGGCCAGATGCAGGGGCGCTAGGGTTTCAGAAAACACCAGGGCTTGCTTTGGCGTGACCAAGGTGGGCCGCAACTGCCAGCGGGCCATGGCCTGCATTTCTTCGGGACTGTTCACTGCCCCCATCACCAGAATCGGAGACTGAACCCCAGCGGTGCGCAGTTCGATCCCCTCCGGCACCGTGGCTACCCCCAGCCAGCTTGCCCCGGCCTTCAGGGCAGATTGGGCAATCATAACCGCCCCGTGCCCATAGGCATCGGCTTTGACTACGGCCATCAGTTGAGTTGAGTCGCCCAGGTGCCGCCTAAACTGCTGCACATTGTGGTGCAGGGCGTCTAGGTCAACCTCTACCCAAGCCCGACAGCAGCGCATTGGCTCCAAGCTCGGTGTTTGATCCCAACTCAGCATGGCTTATTTCTCCATCACCACGGGCATTGTCCCAGCGATTCTTACCGCGATTCCACGGGTTAGCGACCCATCATAGCGCTTATGGCTGGTCAGCAATTCTCAATATGGCAATTCAGCTGGTATTTGGCGGAATTTCTAGC
>JBBAWV010000122.1:0-13442 GCA_040396995.1 Nodosilinea sp.
TGAGTTGGGGCAGCGATATCGCCCCAACCCAGGACGCACTTAACCAAGGGAACTCTCCGCCAGGGTCTACCGATGCCCATACCTCAGGAGTACCTAGGCCGGATCAGCCCAAGCTGAGTCAGCCGATGAGCCAGAGTCAAACTCAGCGGCAGTTTTCGGATATCCGTGGCAACCTCTATGAGCAGGATATTTTAGCGGCGGCAAACCAGTATGGCATTGTGGCCGGAGATGACCAGGGACGGTTTAACCCTAATGGCCAACTCACCCGCGAACAAGCCGTTTCGATGATCCTTGAGGGGTTAAAACAACGGCTGGGGGCCAATCAGGTGGTGGTGCCTGCTACGGTGAATTCTGCGCCCTTTCCGGATGTGCAGACCAACCGTTGGAGTGCTGCCAAAATTGCCTGGGCCAAAACCGCTGGCATTGTGGCCGGGGATGACCGAGGCCGTTTCAACCCTACCGATCCGGTGAGTCGAGCGGCGTTGATGGCCATGCTTTCCCAAGCCTTGACCTATGAAGTGCGATCACGCTATGGCCCCAGTGTCAGCCTAGACCAAGTGCTGCCGCCAGACCCCAGTCGCCAAAGCCTCTCCGACCTGCAAGGCCACTGGGCCAAAGCGCCCATTCAGCGGCTAGAAAGCTACGGCATTGCCTCCCCCAATCAGGAGGTCGGTACTGCTTTTCGCCCCAATGATGCGGCTAGTCGGGCCTTTGCGGCGGCGGCGATGGTGCGGTTAATGCGTCTGCCAATGCCCAATCCAAGCCAAGGGGGAGCCCCGACCGACCTGCCCCGCTCGGCAGTGCTGAACCAACCCTTTGCCACCATCGAACGCTACTTTGGTCGTCACCTGCGCGAAACCACCTACACCCGGGATGCCGAAACCTGGACAGAGCGCACCTATGCCATCGCGGGTCTGCGGCAGAGATTGCCCACATTGCCTCCCCAGGCCGAGCTACAGGTCATCTTTGTGGATGGCCTAGCCCAGTGGATTTTGCTCAACCCCAGTGCAGAATCTTCCATGCCCGATCCCAGCACGGGGGGCTGGCAAGACTTTACCTATGGCCCAGCGGAAGCCGCCGCATTTTTTGACTATATTTTTGGCTATCGCCCCAGCCGCTACACCCCCGTACCAGGGCACTCTGGCGGTGGCCATGAGGGTTTTTATGAAAATGCTATTTGCCTAGGCGACGGCATTCAAACCACCTTTATTGACTTCATTGGCGGAATTGCAAATATTCGTCTTTCCTACAACGAAGCCTGCGAAGCCTTCTAGGGGGCATGGTACAGAGACAAATCCGTTGCCACCATCCCACCCTGCCCCCCTACCGATGGCCTCCACTTTTAGTTACTCTTTGTAAAGAGTAACCCTGTCAATCGTTACCCTTCGTAAAAATTCCCTGTCATCCTTCATCCCTGGAGACCCTCCATGCTGCGTTTAGAGCACATCAGCAAAATTTATCCCACCGGGGAAGTTCTCAAGGATGTGAACTGGGAGGTAAAGCCGGGGGATCGCATCGGTCTGGTGGGGGTGAATGGGGCGGGCAAATCCACCCAGCTTAAGATCATCACCGGGAAAGAAGAACCCACATCGGGAACGATTGTGCGGGCACCGAGCCTGAAGATTGCCTACCTGTCCCAGGAATTTGAGGTAGACCCCAGCCGCACGGTGCGGGAGGAATTTTGGACGGTGTTCGACGAAGCCAACGAGGTGCAATCGAAACTGCACCACATTCCAGCACTGATGGAGCAGGCTGGTCCCGACGAGCTAGACAAGTTGATCCACGAGATGGACAAGCTGCAACGGCGGTTTGAGGCCATGGACGGCTACGGGCTAGAGTCTCGCATTGAGAAAATTTTGCCGGAAATGGGCTTTGCGGCGGGGGACGGGGATCGCTACGTCAGCGAATTTAGCGGCGGCTGGCAAATGCGGATGGGCCTCGGCAAAATTCTGCTGCAAGAGCCGGACATCCTGCTGATGGACGAACCGACCAACCACTTGGATTTGGACACCATCGAGTGGCTGGAGATCTATCTAAAAGGATTGACCACGCCGATGGTGATTGTTTCCCACGACCGGGAATTTTTGGATCGCCTCTGCACCCAAATTGTGGAAACCGAGCGAGGCGTTTCGACCACGTACCTGGGCAACTACAGTGCCTATCTGCTGCAAAAGGAAGAGAACCAATCCGCCCAGCTCAGTGCCTACGAGCGGCAACAGAAGGAATTGGCCAAGCAGGAAGCCTTTGTGGAAAAGTTCCGGGCCAGCGCCACCCGCAGTACCCAGGCCAAAAGCCGTGAGAAACTGCTAGACAAAATTGAGCGTATCGAAGCCCCGGAAGGCTCGGTGCGGTCGCTGCATTTTCGCTTTCCGCCCGCCCCCCGCAGCGGTCGTGAGGTGGTGATGATCGAAGATATGACCCACACCTACGACGAGAAAATCCTGTTCCTAGGGGCAAATTTGCTGATCGAACGGGGGGATCGCATTGCCTTTTTGGGCCACAACGGAGCCGGAAAATCCACCCTGCTGCGGCTGATTGCCGGACTGGAACCCCCCTCTGATGGCAAAGTCACCATGGGGGCGCACAACGTCATCCCCAGCTACTTTGAGCAAAACCAGGCGGAGGCGCTGGATCTCGACAAGACCGTGCTCGAAACCGTCCACGACGAAGTGCCCGACTGGACGAACGAAGAGGTGCGTACCCTGCTGGGTCGATTCCTGTTCAGCGGTGACATGGTGTACAAACAGGTGAACGCCCTCAGCGGTGGGGAAAAGGCCCGTCTGGCCCTGGCCAAAATGCTGCTGCGCCCCGCCAGCCTGATGATGCTGGACGAGCCCACCAACCACCTCGATATTCCCGCCAAGGAAATGCTGGAGGAAGCCCTGCAACACTACGACGGCACCGTGCTGCTGGTCTCCCACGACCGCTATTTCATTTCCCGCGTCGCCACCAAAATCGTGGAAATCCGCGACGGCGAACTGCGCCTCTACCGGGGCGACTACCACTATTATTTGGACAAACTGGCCGAGGAAGCCGAAGCCGAAAAGCAAGCGGCCCTAGACGCCGAATGCCAAGCCAAAGCCGACGCCAAGCGCCAAAAACAAAAGGAAAAGCAGAAAGAGAAGCAAACCGCTAAAGCTGGAAAGTCCCAATCTTAGGCGATCCCCGCTGATATCCACACTCTCTCTGGGCCTTGGACTTCTAGTCCTGGGCTCCCTCAGTTCTGATGGCTTACCCACCGTTCAAGCGGACGAGGAGACCTCGCCCCTACGAGTTGACGGGTTGGGAAACGGGGTTGTCTAATTCGGATTTCGTAGGAATCTGCCCAGCCCCACCTAGGGGCTAATCATCTGCACCAACGGACTAGGGAATGATCCCCGTCCTAGGGGTAACCTATGGCACAGCGACAAATGTTGGGCAGATCATCAAAATTGACGGTTGTAGAGTAGAATCCCTTTTATAAAACTTTTATAAAGCTCGTTTTAACCGATTTTTCCATCTTTCCAACCCTTTGCCCAAGGCCATAGTCCCTGGGTTGAGCCTCACGAGGGCCACCATCTTCTCCCTGGCTAGGTCAAGGGCTTTCGGGGCTGATTCAACGCAGAGGATTCGCCAGGGCGTGCGGCTTGAGCCGTTGAGGAAAGCGCCTTTTTCAGGCGATATCCCCTAAAATGCCAATGCTATGATCGCTGAGACGCTAGTCACAATCACAAGGATTCTCACCCATGAATCAGACGTCTGTGCCGCCGATGGTGCTCATTATTCTCGATGGTTGGGGATATCGCGACACCGCAGATGGTAATGCCGTTGCCACCGCCAAGACGCCTGTGATGGACAGCCTTTGGGCCGCCTACCCACACACCCTCATTCGCACCTCCGGCAAGGATGTTGGCCTACCCGATGGCCAGATGGGCAACTCGGAAGTGGGCCATCTCAACATTGGTGCAGGCCGCATTGTGCCCCAGGAACTGGTCAGGATCTCTGATGCGGTGGAGGATGGCACCCTGCAAGAAAACGAAGCGCTGCTGAAGATTTGTCAGACGGTGCGCTATCAGAAAAGCAAGCTGCACCTGATGGGTCTCTGTTCCGAGGGCGGCGTTCACTCCCACCTCAACCACCTGTTTGGCCTGATTGACATGGCCAAGGCCCAGGACATTGACGAAGTCTGCATTCACGTCATCACCGATGGCCGCGACACCAAGCCCACGGAGGGTAAGGAGGCCATCCAGAAACTTCAGGATTATGTCGATCAGACCGGACTCGGTCGCCTGGTTACCATCAGCGGACGCTACTACGCCATGGATCGCGACAACCGCTGGGATCGGGTGGAAAAGGCTTACCGGGTGCTTACCGATCCTAGCGATGGTACGGGCAAAACCGCCGTTGAAACCCTGATCGAGTCCTATGCCCAGGACATCAACGACGAATTTGTGGAACCCACCCGACTAGCCCCCGGTGCTATCGAGCCTGGGGATGGGGTGATTTTCTTCAACTTCCGGCCCGACCGCGCCCGCCAGATTACCCAGGCCTTGATGGATCCCAACTTCAAGGGCTTTGAGCGAGAACTCATTCCCAACCTCGCCTTCGTCACCATGACCCAGTATGACCCGGAGTTGCCTGTGGAGGTGGCCTTTTTGCCCCAAAACCTCAGCAACATTCTGGGCGAAGTAGTAGCCAACCACGGCCTGAAGCAATTCCGCACCGCCGAAACCGAAAAATACGCCCACGTCACCTACTTTTTCAACGGTGGCCTAGAGGAACCCCTTGAGGGCGAAGATCGGGAACTGGTGCCCAGCCCCATGGTGGCCACCTACGACAAAGCCCCGGCCATGTCCGCCGAAGCCGTGACGAACACCGCCATCGCCGCCATTCAAAAGGGCATCTACTCCCTGGTGGTGATCAACTACGCCAACCCCGATATGGTGGGCCATACGGGCAAAATGGAGGCCGCTGTCTCCGCCATCGAAACCGTGGATCGTAGCCTGGGTAACTTGATTGACGCCATTGGCAAAGCCGGGGGCACCGCCATCATCATCGCCGACCACGGCAACGCCGAACTGATGTGGGACGAAAACCACAAACCCTGGACGGCCCACACCACCAACCCCGTACCCTTCATTTTGATTGAAGGGGAGAAGTTGAAGGTGCCCGCCCACGGCTGCGATGTGCCACTGCGCGAAGACGGTCGCCTCTCGGATGTGGCTCCCACCATTCTGCAAATCCTCAACCTGCCCCAGCCCGCCGAGATGACGGGACGATCCATGATCCTCTCCGCCGACGTGGATGTTCGTGCCAACCGCACCCCGGTACGGCTGTCCATCTAGCCATCGCGAGACGCCTAGGAGCATGGGAGTCGGGTGAAAATCAGCTTAGAATAGGAAGGCTGTGCTGGGATGGGTCGTTTACCGTTGCCCAACCCCAGCCAAGTTTTTCAACCCTGAATCTTGAAAACGGAACGCGCCCATGATCGTCAAAACTATTATTCAAGTGCTGTGGCTAGTTTCGGCCCTGGGGTTAACCGCCCTAGTGATGCTCCATAGCCCCAAGGGCGATGGCCTCGGTGGCTTGGGCGGGCAGGCTCAACTTTTCACCAGCACCAAGAGCGCTGAAACCACCCTCAACCGCGTGACCTGGGTGTTGACCGCTCTGTTCATGGGCTTGACCGTCATCCTCAGCGCAGGTTGGCTAGAGGCTCCAGCGGTCTAGGCAACTGACGCCCATTGGAGGCGCACAGCCGTTCCCATACCGGATGAAACGGCCAACCATGAGCCTCTACTCAGTGTCGGGGGGAGGTGCCGATGGCCCCTCATCCGTGGGCGGCGGATCAATCAGGTGGGCTTTAGAGCGCTTGAGGTCTTTCCACAGGCGCTTAATTTCGTCGTAGGCTTGCTTGGGTGGAATTTTCCCCCCGGTTTCTAGGTTGCAGATAAACGAAACCCGCTGGGCAAACTCCTGAAGGTTAGCGTTGAAGGCCAGGTGCTGGGGACTAAATTCCCCCCAGTACTTGCTGCGCGGAAACAGAAAATCGTCTCTTGATGGGGGTTGCTGATCGGTCATGGGAGAAGCCATTTAGGGGGCAGGGCGCTGAACGGAGGCAGGGGTGGCCGATGGATGACGGCCCTTGGCTAGGGGTGCCGCGATGGTGCCCAAGGCAGACGGGGCCTAGGGTTGGCGAGGGGTGGCCTCGAAGCAGGGGAGCCGTAGGGTCAACTTGCCTAAATCATAGCGACAATTTCTGGGACGGTCAGAGCCAAAACCGCTAACGGCCTGGGGGTGCCTCCTAAATACTCCACCGCACGCCCCCCGCAACGAAACTTGACGCTCACGGCCTGCGGTTCCCCAGTCGTTTAGATTAAGCTAATCGTTAGAGAAAATTGGCAAACGGTGCAACCTTCTGGCCTTGGTTGCCGTCCCCTCAACGATACTTGCCCCTCAACGATAGTTCTGCTGGTGTGGTGACTGTGACTCAATCTCCTTGCCTACGTTTCCACCGCCAACTGGGCAAAGGTTGGTGGCGGTGGCGAGCGGCCCTTGGGGTGGCCCTAGTGATGACGGGGGTGATCTGGGGGCAAGGGGCAGCGGCGACGGAGGTTTTGATCCTACGCTGGGGGCCGATCTCGAAGACCCTGCGGGTAGCGGATCTGGAAACCTTTGCAGCAACGGGTCAGGTGCCCAAAGAACTCAGGCTTTATCGGCCCCTCCTCAATGCCCAGGTGCAGGCTACCCTCAACAGCGAACTGGCGGTAGATCCGGCGGTGGGCCAGGTGATTGTCGATGAGATTTTGCATACTCCCGGCGGCACCCCCCTGCTGGCCACTCTGCAAGCCCTCGTGCCGAACCTGAATCCGATGGATCTCCAGCAGGCGCTAGAGCAGGTCTCTACCCTAGAGACGCCTCCTACGGTGATGGCGGTGCTGCGGCAGTTGCCCCAAGACAGTCTGGAGGTGGATGCGGGGGCTTGGGTGGCCTGGGCATCCCAGTTTTATCTCTCCCAGCGGGAAAGTACCCTACTGGGGCACATTTTGCGGCGGGAAATGTCTTCCCCCGTCAACGAGGTTGGGCCACCTAGCACCGTGAATCCCTTCTCGACCGGGTCTTCGGCGGTGGAGCATTGGGAAATGCTGCTGCGGGATCGAGAGCGCAATCGCCGCATTCCGGTGGATATTTACTGGAGTCGAGACACCCACGGCCCGCTGGTGGTCTTGTCCCACGGGTTTGGGGCCGACCGCCGCTTTATGGCCTACCTAGCCGAACACTTGGCCTCCCATGGGCTTACGGTGGTGTCGGTGGAGCATCCCGGCAGCAATGTGGCCGCGCTGTTGTCGTTGCCCAAGGTAGATCAATCGGCTAAGAGTCCGGGAAGCCGCGTGTTACCCGCCACGGAATTTTTGGATCGCCCGCGAGACATTAGCTACGTTTTAGATCGGCTGGAGCGCCTAAATCGCTATTCCTATAGCCTGCGGGGCCGCCTCAACACCAGCCAAGTCACCGTGATCGGTCATTCCCTAGGAGGATATACGGGGTTGGCCTTGGCGGGGGCACCGCTGGATCTGCGGCTGCTGGATCAAGCCTGCGAACAGGTGGATCCCGTGCGTCTATCGCCCTCGGATTGGTTTCAGTGTGCCGCCCTAGATCTACCTGTGAAGTATGCCAACCTGCGCGATGATCGGGTTCAGCAGTTGATTTTGACTAACCCCCTAACCGGGCTATTGTTTGGGGAAACGGGCCTCAGCCAAGTTACCGTCCCCACTCTCATGTTGGCAGGCACCCAGGACAGTGTGACCCCGATGGCGGCACAGCAACTTGGCCCCTTCACCCAACTGGCGGGGCCAAAGTATCTAATTACGGCCCTGGGAGGATCCCACCTTAGTGTGGGCGACCCGAAAAACCTGAACCCCAACCTGCAATCCATCCCTTTCATGCCTGCCCTACCCAATGCCAAAACCAGTAATCTACGGGTGTTTTTGCAGGGACTCAGCCTCAGTTTTATATTGCAGCAAACCGATCAGGCCGAGGACTACGTGGGCTTTCTTTCCCCCAGCTATGCCGAGGCCTTTTCCACTCCAGAGTTGGCCCTGGGCTTGACCCAAACCCTACCGCATCGGTTGCTCACTTGGCCCAGGCTGCAACACCAAACCGACTACCAGCGGGCCAGCCGCCTAAGCTACCAATCCTCCCTGCTACGGCTCCAGTCGATGCTGTGGCAGGATCAGTTCCACACGCTCCAGCGCCAGATGCTCGCCTATCTGCGCACCACCCCGCCCACCGTTGCGGCCCTCCCCTGGCCCGCCTCGCCCCAGCGCTGGCCCATGCAGGCCCAGACCCCCGATGGCAAGCCAGCCATGCCTTAACTTCCAGGCTCAGAATGATCCCCATTCAAGGCAAAAGGGGTGAGGGAGAAAACCACCCTAGCGCGTGAACCCATCCGGGAGGACGGTGCCCTGCACGTCGGTGTGGCGCAGGTTGGCGTAGTCGAGCTTGGCGTTGATCATGACGGCATCTGTGAGGTCGGCTCCGCTCAGGTTTGTCCAGCAGAGCTTGGTGCGGTAGAGGGTGGCCCCCCGCAGGTTGGATCCGCGCAGGGTGCTCCAGCTTAGGTTGGTGCCGCGCAGATTGGCTTTGGCCAGGTTCACGTTCACCAAATGGGAACCCGTCATTTTGGCGCGGCTGAGGTCGGCCCCTTGCAGATTGGCCCCTTCGAGGGTGGCTCCACTGAGCAGGGCACCCACTAGGCTGGCTTCTTCTAGGCCAATGCCGTTCATCAGGGCGCTGGTGAGGTTAGCGTTTGTGAGGTTAGCGTGGGGCATGGCCACACCCAGCATTTTGGCGCGGCTGAGGCTGGCCTCCGTTAGGTCGGCATAGGGGAGAACGGCGTGGTCAAAGGTGGCCTCGTTGAGGTTAGTCTCCCGCAAGATGGCACGGCTGAGGTTGGTGCGAATCAGGTTGACGCTGCGCATCCCGGCCTCGGTGAGGTCGGCCTCTACTAGGGAGGCTTCGGTGAGATCGGCTCCAATAAAATTGCTGAGGGTGAGGTTGGCTTGGTAAAAGTTGGTTTCTGCTAGCTTGGCTTCTCGGAAGTTGACCCCGACGAGCTTCGCCCCAGAGAAATTGCAGTCTCGTAGAACGGCCTGCCGAAAATTGGCTCCCCCCAAGTCTTGGTGAGACAGGTCAGCTCCGATCAGTTGAACACTACGAAAGTCTCTCTCTCCAAGGGCGTAGCGCTCTAGGAGAGCTTCAGCAGTAATTTCCGTCGGCGGTGGAGGCACCGGCAGGGCAGCAGAGGAAGTATCCAAAGGTCTCTCAAATAGCGACGATGGGCGGAACGGGGAAGAAGCCAAATAAATAAATCTATTGCGATTTTCCCATGGTCTTAATTTTGAGGGAAAATCTAACCCTGTGGAATAGAAATTCTAACGCATTGCACCTAGAGGATTGATCATGTCCGACAACCGCAGAAGCCAAGTGGTGACCCAAGGCGTTCAGCGCACTCCCAACCGCGCCATGTTGCGTGCTGTGGGGTTTGGCGATGACGACTTTACGAAGCCCATTGTGGGAATCGCCAATGGCTTTAGCACCATTACCCCTTGCAACATGGGGCTAGATGGCCTTGCCCGCCGCGCCGAAGATGGAGTTCGCGCCGCCGGGGGGATGCCCCAACTCTTTGGCACCATTACCATCAGCGATGGCATCTCCATGGGCACCGAGGGGATGAAGTACTCCCTGGTGTCCCGCGATGTGATTGCCGACTCCATTGAAACCGTGTGCAACGGCCAAAGCCTGGACGGTGTGCTAGCCATTGGCGGCTGTGACAAGAATATGCCCGGAGCCATGATTGCGATGGCCCGGATGAATATTCCGGCCATTTTCGTCTACGGTGGCACCATCAAACCCGGTCACTACGAGGGCGAAGACCTGACTGTGGTCAGCGCCTTTGAAGCGGTGGGCGAATACAGCGCTGGCAAAATCGGTGAAGAGCGACTCCTGGGCGTAGAGCGCAACGCCTGTCCGGGGGCAGGTTCCTGCGGCGGCATGTACACCGCCAACACCATGTCCTCGGCCTTCGAGGCCATGGGCATGAGCCTGATGTTTTCCTCCACCATGGCCGCTGAGGATGGGGAAAAGGCCGACAGCACCGAAAAATCCGCTGAGGCGCTGGTCAACGCCATCCGCAACCAAATTCTGCCCAGCCAGATTTTGACCCGCAAAGCCTTTGAAAACGCCATTTCGGTGATTATGGCGGTGGGTGGTTCCACCAACTCAGTGCTGCACCTGTTGGCCATTGCCAATACCATGGGCGTGGAGCTGACCCTGGACGACTTTGAAACCATTCGGCAGCGGGTGCCCGTGCTATGCGACCTCAAGCCCTCTGGTCGCTACGTGGCCACCGATCTGCACCGGGCGGGCGGCATTCCCCAGGTGATGAAAATGCTGCTGGTCAACGGCTTGCTCCACGGCGATGCCCTCACTATCACCGGACAAACCATCGAGGAAGTGCTGGCCGATATCCCCGCCGAACCCCGCGCCGACCAAGACGTGATTCGCCCCTTCAGCAACCCCATGTACCCCATCGGTCACCTGGGCATCCTCAAAGGCAACCTGGCAACCGAAGGTGCGGTGGCCAAGCTGACGGGGGTGAAAAACCGCCACATCACTGGCCCCGCCCGTGTGTTTGAGTCTGAGGAAGCGTGTCTGCGGGCCATCCTGGACAAAAAAATCGTGGCGGGTGACATCGTCGTTGTGCGCTACGAAGGCCCCAAGGGTGGCCCCGGTATGCGGGAAATGCTGGCCCCCACCTCCGCCATCATCGGCGCAGGGCTGGGTGATTCCGTAGGGTTGATTACTGACGGACGCTTTTCCGGCGGCACCTACGGCATGGTCGTGGGCCACGTTGCCCCCGAAGCCGCTGTGGGCGGCACCATTGCCCTGGTGCATGAAGGCGACCCCATCACCATCGACGCCGATCACAACCTGCTGCAACTGAACGTCTCCGACGAGGAACTGGCTAAGCGCCGCGCTGCCTGGGTGCCCCCTACCCCTCAGTATCAGCGCGGCGTTTTGGCCAAGTACGCCAAGCTGGTGTCCTCCAGCAGCCTGGGGGGCGTCACCGACCTAAACCTGTTCTAGGTCGATCTGTAGGGTGGGTAGTAGTCACCCTACGATTGGTCGAGTCGGACGCCAGACCCCGAAAAGGGCAGGGTAGAATGCAGCAAACCCTGTCCTTATTTTGTGCCTTGGCCCATGCCACGAACTCTGCGTATTCTCCTTCGCCGTCGTTTGTCATGGCTGTTGCTGCTGCTGACGGTCTGGCTGTTGTGTAGCGGCGATGCCCTCGCATTACCCCTGGCAGGGCGTTTCCAGGAGTTTCCTCGCTGGGAAAAACTGCCCCTGTCCGCTGCTAAGGGCGATCTTATCTACCCCGATTGGCTGGAGGGCACCTGGGAACTCACCAGCACCCTAGTCGATTTGGCCGCGCCCCTGGCCCCGGAACTGGTGACCCCCGGCTTTGAGAGCAACCAAGCTATGGTGGATCAGCCCGTCACCTGTGTGGTGAGGTTTGTAGAAACCCCCCATCTGCTCAGCGGAGTTTGGCCTAGGGTGATGCGTCAGCGCGACATCATCGCTGACCGCACCTTCAATGGGTTGAGCATGGCCCAGGCTTATCTGGGGGCGGCGGCGGTCAAAACTGTGAAGGTAGACCCCAATAATCCCAATCGGCAGTTGACCCTGCTGGCACAAGGGCGACAGCTAGAATCCACCGTCACTGCACGGGCCACAGAGGCTCCCCAGGCGGATCGCTTCATCACGGCGGAACGCTTTCAGCAGGTGTTTCGCGGCACCGCTGTACCCTACCTCAACGAAGTTGAAACCACCACAGACTACTGGAACCTGGACGATCACATCGAAGCGGATCAGGTTACCGCCGTTTATCTTGCCCCCCAGGATCCTAATTTCCTCGCCGCGCTGGGGCAACCTGTCGCGCTCTACCGCTATCGTCTACACCTATTTCCCCGGTTTGCCAATACCCCAGAGTAAGGCGGCTTGCCCGTTGGCAACATTGGTTGCAGTGACACTTGCCTGGATGCGAACTTCGCGTAACGTTCTGCCCATGCTCCGGCCATTCACAGTAGGATAAGCCTAGGTTAAGGCTATCCTTACGATGGGTTTAGAGGCCGTTGTCAGCCATTCGGCCCAGGCTTTTCTGTCTCCCCAGCGTGCCCGCTACCACCCCAAGCCCTGTGGTTTAAGCCTCGTTTTCTCCAGCCTCGCGTTCAAATCATTGACGACCATCGCCCATACCCAATTCAAGTGAGAAAACCCCGATTCCCCGTCGGGTAAACCGCAGGGGCGGGGTCTCTCCGTCCGTTGATATCGGGAACAGACAAGCCCGATTTGCGCTTAACCCGTGTTAGTGACGTAACACCCTTACGTTCCATTGGCCCCTCGATTTGCCCCCATCTTGAGGTCTACCGTTCCGTGGGCAGCAGGGCTGTTTGCAACCTTGGGCCGTGGTAGGTGGAGAACCTCGGCGCAGGTCTAAAACGGTGCCTGGGTTCCGTATCCATGCCATAAGGGAGAACCGGACATGCTGACTACTGCTGTACACCCGTCCGCCGATCAATCCGCCGAACCGCAGCGGGTTGCCATTGCAGGCACGGTGATTAACGCCGCCACCCAGGAGGGACTGCCCCAGGTGGTGGTGCGCATCACCCAGGCCCCCATTGACTGTATTCAGAGCTTTTTGACCATCCTAGAAAATGCCGTGGCCGACCATCCCCAACTGATGATCCGCTACCAACGGCTGATTGGTGGACGCCCCCCCACCGCCGAAACCCTTAGCCTAGCCCAGTCCCTCTTTAACACCTTTGAGCACAACCAGAGTTTAGTTGCGCCCCGGCCCGACCAAACCCTGACCGGGGGCGATGGCCACTATTGCTTTTTTGACCTCCCCCCCGGCGACTATGGCCTCACCGCCACCCTAGCTATTCCCCGCGTTTGCCAAGGAGTTACCCAAGGGCGAGTGCGGGTGCTCCCCTCTGACCAATGGCTGGCGTTCTCGGCGCTGGATCTCACCCTTTCTCTGACGCCGGATCCGTCAACCCTGCCAGGTTCTCCCCTAGGAGACTCCATGCCCTGGCCCAGTTTCGCGAACCTGCATCAAGCCCAGTTAGCTTTGAGTGGTCGGAACTAGCCCCGCCCCTATCAATCTATCAACTCCCATAAACAGCGATACTCAGCCCTAGGAATTAAGGCTGAGTATCGTCCTGTGGTCGATAGGTGATTTAGCTTTAGAGTAATCCAACGAATAAAACGTCCAGCCTTGGCCCTCACCCCCCAACCCCATCTCCCTAGGGAGATGGGAAGTCGGATTCAGAACCCCTCTCCCTGCGGGAGAGGCAGGGTGGTTTCATACCAGCGTAGAAAAATGAGGATGGGTTGAGACC
>JBBAWV010000123.1:0-13422 GCA_040396995.1 Nodosilinea sp.
CATACCCTGAGTCCTAGGATGAGACATCACTTTTGGTATTTTTCGAGGTGCCCTTCCGTAGCGCCCGCATTAGATGTACCACTGTAGGGTTCCGTCAAAACCGAATAGCTGCTAATGCCTACTTTTTCACAGGCAGGCATAGCTCCGATGCCTCTCCAGCTTTGATGCTTCTTCTCTTGGTATCTCGCCAATCCTGAAGTCGCCACATAGGATGCTATGGGCGTTTCATCATCCATGATATGTAGCTTGCCCATCAGCAAATTGGTGGATGGCTTTAAGGCCATACTAAATAGTAGCCAATTCATCGTTATTTTGTCGGAAAATTATTTTGAAGTTATGCCTAAAATCGAAAGCCTAAAACTGTTCACATTTTTCAAGTCTTGATTGTATTGCTACGTCTGCGTCAGGTATATATTCACCATCCTTGCCTACTTAGCCACTCACCTACACCGTAGCCAGCATCATCGTTATTGTTGAATCCTATGTTGCTCCACCAGCCCTGGTTGTTAATTCCAGGAGTAATCTGACTATCAGAAGTGTTGAAAGTAAATGTTGCCGCCTTGGCGGGCGCTGTACTGATCAGCATTAGAAAATATGTGCTTGCAACGGCAGAAAAAGCAATTTTTGTGGTGATATTCAAGGTTTTCTTGAATGTTTTCATTATTTTCTTAAGCCATAATAAGGATCAATAATTGACAATGTGTAGATGCTCCGTTTGAGCACAAAACGTGATGGCTGAGATTGACCTCAAGAAATGCATGATGCCCTGTGTGGCTTTAGCTTAAGTGCAATCTCTAGTCAGTAGCGGTCGGTAAAAAGTCAGGAAAAGGTCAGATGAGGGGTTGGGACGTTGGGTATTGCGGTCATGGGGTGGGTAAAACCATACTCTAGTGGGAAAATAATCAGGAATTTGCGGTTTTGACGGTGAATGACAGGGTGTCTGTGGTGTCAGCGCCTCTAGGGGTGGTGGCAGAGCGTCAAGCGTTGCAAAGCACCAGATTGTTGTCTTTATCCTGAACCGTAGCCCTATGACCGTTGAAGAAGCCATTGCCCTTGTCGAGCAGGTTATTGCCCAAGGCCAGCTCACCAAAATTCAATCCTTAGTCTTTCGCGAGTCATGGGAAGGGCGATCCTACACGGAAATTGCCAGAGCATCGGGCTACGATCAGGGCTACATCAAAGATACGGGCGCTAAGCTGTGGCAAACCCTGTCGGAGGTGTATGGGGTTAAAGTCACCAAGCTCAACCTTAAGGGGGTGCTCAGGCGGTCGGTGGGCAAGGCTCAGGGGGGCCGTCTAATGGCTCCAAGCGTCACCTCCCGGCGGGTGGATTGGGGCGACGCCATTGATGTGTCTATTTTCTACTGTCGGGCTGAGGAGTTGGCGACCCTGCGGCGGTGGATGGTGGGCGAGGCGGCTGGCGATTTCGATGACCATAGGGCCACTCCGCGCTGCCGTTTGGTGGCGCTGTTGGCCATGGGCGGCATGGGCAAAACCTCAATTTCTGTGAAGATTGCCGAGCAGGTGCAGGACGACTTTGAAGCGGTGATCTGGCGATCTTTGCGCGATGCCCCTCCCCTCAGCGACCTATTAACGACGCTGATTCGCTTTTTGGCCCCAACGGATCAGCGCCATGGGCAAGATTCGGCCCAAGACCAACGCCCCCTGCCCGAATCCGTGGGTGGCAAAATCTCGTTTTTAATCGAGCATCTGCGGGCTACCCGTGCCCTGGTGGTGCTCGACAACTTTGAGGCGGTGCTGCAAGGCACCAAACGGGCGGGCACCTACCGCAACGGCTACGAAGACTACGGCGAATTGCTCAAGCGCCTGGGCGAAATTGCTCACCAAAGCTGTGTGCTGATCACCACCCGCGAAAAACCCCAGGAGATTGCCGCCCAGGAAGGGGATTGGTTGCCCGTGCGTACCCTGCACCTGGAGGGGGTGGATGCCGACACAGGCCGTCAGATTGTGGTGGCCAAGGGACTCGCGGCCCATACGCCAGACCTTGATCGCCTGGTAGCCCACTACCGAGGCAACCCCCTCGCGCTCAAAATTGCGGCTACCTCCATAAACGATGTGTTTGCGGGCAGCATTACCCGATTTCTGGCCCAGGGCAGCAGCGCTTTTAGCGGCGTGGGGGCTTTGCTTCAACAGCAGTGGGATCGTCTGTCGCCCACCGAGCAGCAGATCATGTACTGGCTGGCCATCAACCGCGAACCGATCACCTGTGCCCAACTGCTGGCCGATATTCTCCCGGCGGTATCCCAGCGGACGGTGCTGGATGTGTTGGAATCCCTGCGCTGGCGTGGCCTGCTGGAATGCACGGCGGCGGGCTTTACCCTCCAGCCCGTGGTGATGGAATTCCTCACGGAACGGTTGATCGACCAGGTGAGCGATGAAATTGTGGCCGAGACCCCGGTGCTGCTGAGCAGCCATGCCCTGATCAAAACCCAGGTCAAAGACTACATTCGCGAGAGCCAACTTCGGCTGATTTTGCAGCCCGTGGTGGATCGCCTCCTGGTGCACCTCGGCTCTAGCAAGCAGGTGGAACACAAGCTAGATCGCCTCTTAGCCAAACTCAAAACCCAGCCGACAGATACCGCTGGCTATGGCGGCGGCACTCTGCTGAATCTCTACCGCCAGCTCGAAACTGACCTAACGGGCTACGACTTTTCGGGTCTGAGCATTCGGCAGGCCTATTTGCAAGATGTGAATCTGCACCGGGTGAATTTTGCGGCGGCGACCTTTGACCAGTGCGCCTTTGCGGCCACCTTTGGCGGCGTGACCTCGGTGGCCTTTAGCCCCCTGAATGAGGCTGCGGGGGGAAACGAGCAAACCTTGGCCACCAGCGACACGGCGGGCGGCATTCAGCTCTGGCGGATGGCGGATGGCCAACAGTTGAAGCTGTTTAAGGGGCACAATAGCTGGGTTTGGCAGGTGGCCTTTAGCCCGGTACATCCCATTCTGGCCAGCGGTGGCCAAGATCATCAGGTGCGCCTGTGGGATTTAGATTCCGGCGAATGTCTGCGCGTGTTGACGGAGCATCGGGGCATTGTCACGGCTGTGGCCTTTAGCCCCGATGGCACCCTCCTGGCCAGCGCCAGCGGCGACCAAACCGTGCGGGTGTGGGACGTGGCCACGGGCGAATGCCGCCAGGTATTGCATGGCCACGATGCCTGTGTGTGGAGTGTGGCATTTCAGCACGACGGCCAAACCCTGTTTAGTGCCGGGGAAGACAGCGCCGTGCGAGCCTGGGATGTGGCCACGGGCACCTGTCGTTCGGTGTGGCAAGAACACCAGGGCTGGATTCGCGCCCTCGCCCTCAGCCCCAACGGTGAAACCCTAGCCAGCGCCAGCTTTGACCACACCATCAAGCTCTGGGATGTAGACACGGGCGCTTGCCTCGATACCCTAACTGGCCACCACAAAACCGTGACCTCCGTGGCCTTTAGCGCCGACGGCAAATGCTTGGCCAGCGCCAGCTACGACCAAACCATCAAACTCTGGGATATGACCACGGGCGACTGCTGGCAAACCCTGCAAAAGCACAGCAACCTGGTGTGGGCGGTGGCCTTTCATCCCCAGGAACGCATCCTGGCCAGCGGCGGCGAAGACTATACCGCCCGCCTTTGGGAGCTAGAAACCGGATACTGCACCAAAACCCTGCAAGGCTATAGCAACACCATTTACGGAATCGCCCTGCATTCCTCCCAGCGACTCCTGGCCAGCGCCCACGAAGACCAGACCATCAAACTCTTTGACTTCAATGGTGCGGCGGCCCATCTCCAGGACGCAACGCATCAGGAATCCCCCTTTCGGGTGCTGCGGGGCCACACAGGCCGACTGCTCTCCGTAGACTTCAGTCCCCCCGGGCATCACCTCGCCAGCGCGGGCACCGACCGCACCATCAAACTCTGGGACGCCGATACCGGGCACCTGCGGCAAACGCTCCAGGGCCACCAGAGCTGGGTTTGGGCGATCACCTTCCATCCCCAGGGGCACCTTTTGGCCAGCGCCAGCTACGACCAGACGGTCAAACTCTGGGACGTGGCCACGGGGGAATGCCTGCAAACCCTCCAGGGCCACGACAGTTCCGTTTTAACCGTCGCCTTCAGCCCCGATGGTCAGTGGCTCGCCAGCGGCGGCTACAACCAAAGCATCAAACTCTGGGACGTGGCCACAGGCGAATGTCGCCACACCTGGCACGCCCACGGCAACCGCGTCTGGGCCGTCGCCTTCAGCCCCGATTCTCGTTGGCTGGCCACGGGCGGGGACGATGGCACCCTCCAGCTTTGGAACCTGGCCACCGGAGAAAATGAGAAAACCTTGGCCAACCACACGGCTCCGGTGCTCTCTTTGGCCTTCAGCCCCGATGGGCACACCCTCTATAGCGGCGGTGCCGACAAGCTGATCAACGTTTGGGATTTGGAGGCAGGCCGTTGTACCGCAACCTGGACAGGCCACCAGAGCTGGGTGTGGTCGTTGCAATACGATCCAGCCTCCTCCCTGTTGCTGAGCGCAGGGCAAGATGAAACGATTCGGTATTGGTCTACCAAAACCGGAGCCTGTCTGAAGATTCAGCAGTGTGATCGCCCCTACGAAGGGATGCGGTTTGATGGGGCCTTCGGGCTCACCGATGCCCAACGATCCACCCTCAAAGCCTTAGGAGCTAAGGATCGTAGCGAACAACCGTAGGGGGCATGATGATCAGGATCATGTTATTGGGAGAGCGATAGCCGAATCACCAGCCCCACCAGGGCAATGGCCGCACTAATCGACAGCGCCGCCGAAATACCCCCCACCCACTTGATCACATCCCACGTCCGGTCTTCCCACTTGCGGCCACGGTCTTGGTCTGACCTCATCTCATTTTGCTCGCGCCTGATTTCACTTTGCTCACGCCGCATCTGGCTTTGCTCTTCCCTCATCTCATTTTGCTCGCGCCGCATCTGGCCTTGCTCTTCCCGCATCTGGCTCAGATCATTGACCAGCTTCTCTAGGGTGGCTTCTATCCGGTCTAGGCGGTCGTTGCTGATGGTCATAGTCAAGGGGATGGCTACCCTTTCATTATCAGCCATGATCACCCGTTAGGGGGGATCTAGGAGTGAGGGCGGTAGATCGTTCTTAGCCGGAGTCTGGGAACGAGCAAGAACAGTGACCATACCTCGGTGGTTATGAAGCATGGAATCACCGAGTTTTTACGGTGAGGGAAGCCACACTAGGGGGCTTCTGAAATACCTCAAGCAGCCTCTGTATCGGTATGTGATATCTATCACAACTAGGTCAAGCTCACCATGGAGTACCCTCCAGAAGACTCAAGTTCATTCTTATCACTACCGCTTCTCTTCAATCATTTGGAGGCTATATTGGCGGAGGAATATCAGGGCCACCATACACCCTGGATGCATATCGCCAGGCTCAAGGAAGTGGTGTATCAAAGGCATGGAATTATTTTGGATGTTGCCATCCAGAATCAGGGTTCTGAGAACAGCTTAAAGAGCGCGCTAAAAAGGAGTCAATGCTTTGCAATCTACAGTACACCTATCGCCCAGGACTTCTATGTAGCTCGCTTGCAGGACACCGTACCCAACTATAGTCAAAACAACGGAAAGCCAATTCAGTACCGCGTTAAACGACCTTGGAAGGTAGATAGAAGGTTGATCACAATGTTGGAAAATGAGGATGCAAAGCGTATGTCTTTTCGCCCATCTCCCCGTCGCTCAGATTATCCGTCAACATTGCCATCTAAACTTTTGTCTATCGATGATTTGGAGCTTGCCCTGACTGAAATTCTGAAGCGCCTAACCTTCGATCATCCTGAAAATATGACGACGGTTAGTGCCTTAATCAAGGCATTCTACAACCACTATAGACAACCTATCCGCACGACGGTGCGTAGCCTTTGTTCTGGTATGGTGCTCATTGATGTGCTGGAAGTCATGCCTAACTTTGATGTCTGGGAGGAGGAGGATGGAGAAATCATGATTCACTACATCGGTTCTTAGCGCTCCACTCCCTTGCTCCTAGTCCCCTTGTTCTTCTCGCTGGGAATGAACCAGGGGATCTGCCCACACTTAAGCGAGGCTGGAGCATCGGGGCGGGCATCCAGATGCAACCTGAGTGCGAAGGAATCTAGGTGCAAGGAATGTTAGCGCCTCAATAGGGAGAGGTTGAGAGTTATGGCCATCAATTTTTGTCAGCCAACTCACTGATTGACCAGTCCGCCTGCCAGGGCTGGATAGCGCGGTAAACCGAGGAAGGACGGCGGGTTAGGTTGGCAGGCGCAGGGGTTACGGCAGGTTATCGATGGCCTCCGCTTCCTCTGGCGTGGCTACGGAGGAAAACAGCGCACCCTTCGCTACCCCCAAGGCTTCCGTCAACACCAGCGGAAATTCGGCTTCCAGGGACGCGGTTTCGACTCGTTGCTTGAGTCGGTTGACCATGCGGCGGTTGCGGTCAGCCAGGTTAGTTTCCTCGGCAGGATCTTGAGCCAGGTTAAAGAGCTCGACTTTGGACGGGATGGTAATTTGCCAAACCAGTTTCCAGACGCCCTGGTGAACGGCGGCACGGAAGGGTTCAATGTCGTAGCCCAGGGCTTCGCGGTCTAGGGATTGTTCCTCCGCCAGGGCAGGCCAAATATTGATTCCATCCAGGGGTTTAGTTTGATCCAGGGAAGCCCCCGCCAGGTTCGCGAAGGTCGGATACCAATCGATAATGTGCATCGGTTGATCGGCCACAGTGCCCGGTTCTAGTCGTCCTGGCCAGTTGGCGAGGGCCACAACGCGAGTTCCCCCTTCGTATAGGGATCCCTTGCCGCCGCGAAACGGGCCATTATCCGCAGGAATCATGCCACCGGAGGTGTCCACTTCTCCAGTCACGGCGGCAGACCGGGGGCCACCATTATCGCTCTGGAAGACAATCAGCGTATTGTCGCGCATCCCACGCCGATCCAGCGCTTCGACGACTTGGCCGATCTGTTCGTCCATCACCGTAATCATGGCTGCGTAGGCACGGCGATTCGGATCCTCGATGTTGGCGTATTGTGCCATGGCCTCCTCCGGTGCTTGGTAGGGGGCATGGGGAGCCGTAAACGCGAGGTAAAGGAAGAGCGGAGTATTGGTGTCGTGATCGTCGATCAGTTTCACCGCATCCTGACCTAGCAGCGTGGTGACATAGCCCTCTTCGTTGACTAATTCATGGTTGCGATACCAGTCCACTTTGTCGTGGGCGGAGTGGGTAAAGTAGTCGATTTCGCCCAAAATTGGCCCATATTGGTAATCAAACCCCCGGTTCCGAGGCCAGTATTTGAAATCGGCATGGCCCAGGTGCCACTTGCCCACTAGGGCGGTTTTGTACCCCGCCTCTTGCAGCGCTTGGGGCATCAACCATTCATCGGTGGCCAGCCCATAGGTTGCTGCCGAGGGAATCGCAATGGTCTGCAAGCCGTAGCGGAAGGGATATCGCCCCGTCATCAGGGCCGCCCGCGAAGGACTACACCAGGGATGGGTATAGTAATGTCCCAACTGCACACCCGTTTGGGCCAGCTGATCCAGGTTGGGGGTCTTAATATCAGAGCCATGAAATCCAACATCCTTCCAGCCCAGGTCATCGGCCATGATGTATAGAATGTTAGGGCGCGGCGGTTCCTGGGCCATTGCCGCTGGGGGCGACCATCCCCGGATGCCCAATAAAAGTGCCGCCATAAAGGCGACCAGCAAACTCAGTTTTTTCATGCTAGGTGTTGTTACTCCCATTCATCGTCCGTGGCTAGAGGCAAGGGGGGGGGGCGAGGTCTAAACTGCACTGCACAGCCGAAAAAATCAAAAAAATGAATACGCAAATTCCTTCACCCCAGGCATTCCTCACGCCTTGGCCCTAGGGTACCAGCATAGAAGTCCGCTAAAATGATGACTATCCCAAAATGGCAAGATCGCGAAAGCAAAATATTAAGTATTGTCAAAAACATCACGCATCTCCCTTTGAGGGCCGTTTTATCTAGGAGATGTACCATGACTTGATCAAGAAATGACATCACTAAAGGATTTAGGCGCTCAATTTCTCAGCGATGTCAGCCCTGGCACTGTATCGCTATATAGCTTCAAGGATATTGATGAACTGGCGGTCTTCTTGCCCGAAGATGTTCGTCTTATTCCCCTAGAGTGCGAGCCTTTTCAATGTCAGTCTGCTTTCCTTAACCTTGGTGCGGTTCAATTTACGTTCAGCCATGTCAACCGCAACCTTCACGCCACTGGCGATAAGCAGACAGACTTTTTAAGTTTTTCGATGATTCTTCAGGGCAATGGACGGCACGGAATTGAAAATAATCGCCTAGTCAACGAAGACTACTTGTTTGGCTTTGACCTCAGTCGCAAGGCCGACCTGGTCTTTCCTGGCAACTGTATCTATTGTGCGGTTTACATTCAGCCGGATGTTTTTGTAGCCTATGCCCAGGCCATGGATAGGCTAGATCTAGACGAGAAATTCTTGGCTGCCAATTATGCCCATATCGCAGACTCTTTCTCTCCATTGCGATCCTATCTTAAGGAAATTTATACGCTACTCATTCAACAGTCTCAGCGATTACAAAATAGAGACTTTCAGCAAATTATTCTACAAGACTTTATTCCTTTATTAATTGCGGCATTGCCAGCCCAATCATCATCCCAAACTGATGCGAAATTCCTACGCCGTTCGCGCTTAATTAAACAGGCTAATGACTACATGCAATCCCACCTCGATCAATCGCTGACCCTGACGGATCTCTGTCAAGCGCTAGATACAAGCAGCCGCGCCCTCTGCTACGGATTTAAGGAAATGTTTGGAGTCAGCCCCATGTCCTACCTGAAAATTCTACGGCTAAAAGCCGCCCATCAACTACTCAAGACGGCTAGCCCAAACACAATAACGGTTACTGAATCCGCGACTCGGTTTGGTTTTTGTCACTTAGGGTATTTTTCTCGCGACTACAAACAAATGTTTGGCAAACTGCCCTCAGAAACCTTGAGGCAGCATCCGTAGAATCAGTATTTTTAACGTTAACGCTCAGGGCTGAATTACGGCCAATTGTGAGTTGCCCTAATTCATGTTGGAAATCTGGGCGCGAGGGCGGCGAGGGCGGCGAGTGCTACCAAGTGAAACGCAGCCCTTGGGAGACGAGAAACGCTTGTAGAGCAGGCATTTGGCCCGTTACCACAATTTGGGCGGGGGTGAGGTCGGCGGGTTTACCCTCTCGCAGCAGCCAACCAGCGGTTGCCCCAGCCGCGCCGCCAATGCTCCATTCGCCATAGTGAACGCGGGTAACGCCGTTGACGATGTGGCTGACGGCGATACTTTTGCCGCCAATCAGCAGATTATCCACCTCCTGGGGCACGATGGCCTCTAGGGGAATTTGCAAAGGCCGCACCACAAATTCCTTGATACTGGCGGCAGCGGCTTCGTAGGTGGGGCGTCCATCGCGGTAGCGGCAACCGTGGATGTCGATGTCGTAGTGGGCGAGGGCAACGGCGGTGGGGCTAAAGTCTCGGCCTCCGGTCATATCTTCGCGCAGGTCGGCTTCGACGGCCATAAAGCTATCTTGGCCATAGGCGGGGCGACCCAAAATGCGGCGACCTTCGCGGATGTAGGGCACCATGCTGAGGCCGGATTGGGTTCCGAGAGGCCCATCTTTGCCCGTCAACAGGGTGAGGGGCAGTTTGGCGGTGGCTTCCCGGTCAATCAGCCATTCCGCAAACATCAGGGCGTGAATTTCGCCATAGTTAAGGGATTCTGCCGAGAGCCCACCCATCCAGTCCTGTTTTTGCCCGTCTAGGCGAATATCCTCCTCGGTCAGCACCAGGGGCGGATCCATAAAGTGCCAGTCGTTGCCCTTGTTCCAGTTCATCAGCGTCATTTCCCCCGGTCGGGTGACGTTGACGTTGCCGCTATCGGTGCCGTGGCTGACGATGCGGCGATAGTTAAACACGCTGCTGCTGTTGAAGAAGGGGAAGCCCTCGAGGTCAAAAACCTTCCAGTGTTCTTCTCGGGTGAAGGCGGGCTCGATTTTTTGCAGTTCCTTTAGGCTGGCCTTGCCATCATCCAGGGTAGCCAGCACAAAGGGATAGGTGTAAGCCTGGGTGCAGTCGGGGTTTTCGCGGGGGGCCGCGTTCACCTCTCCGGTAAAGGACTGGGCATCGGAGCCAACGCGGTAGGGCAGATTGGCCCAGCCCACCAGTTCCCCGGTGTCGGTGGCGTCAATCACCACCATGCGGCCACCGGGGGGCGGTTGCAGACGCACAGGAATTTTGTTGTAGATGTCGCTGTCCGACCAGCTATACCATTCCGATAGTTCGCGGGAGAGCCGCCCGGTGGGGACATAGTTGGGATCAAGGGGAATGCGCCGCACGCCGTAGATGGCCGTAATCACCCGCCCCGATGCATCAAAGGCCGCGCCCTTAAAGGCCGTAGATGTAGCCCAGCGGCTTTCCGGCGAACTCTGCACCGCCTGCCGCATCCACATTTCCGCTGTCGTGGCCCCGGCCTTGGGCGAAAAACATAGTTCCCCCACCCAGCAGCTATTCACCGACGCCACCGATTGCGGACTCCCCAGCCCCGTCCAGGCAGGCAAATGCACGGGCTGGCGTCGAATCAGCGCCTTAAACGCCTCCCAACTGGGGGAGAAATTCCGCCGCCAGCGCATCGCCCGCGATTCATCAATGGCGGAAACGCCCTGGGCACTGATCTGCCCGCCCAGCCAGGGGGTAAGCTCAATCATGCAGGTGGTAACCCCGGTTTTCATGGCGTGGGACGCCGCTGCTATCCCGCCCAGGGTGCCGCCAATCACCACTACTTCACAGGTCCACACCTCTTCCGCAATGGGCAGCGGGTTCAGCACCGGACGCCCGTTAGCGGTTTGGATTTGACGGATCCCCTGGGCCACCTCCGCCCGATTCACCACCTGCCCCACGGGGCGTTGGGCCATTACCATCGGCCCCCGCCACTGGCCGCTGACGGTGCGAAAGGCCGCTAACAACAAACTACTCCCCAACACTGCCACCATCACCGCTCCAGATAAACGGGTCATTCGGCGCTGGGCACGTCTACGCTTGAGGGGAAGAGAACGATACCGACGACGTTCCAGCATGGGCCAAAGGGCAACAAAACTCAGGATCTTGCCTGTGAGTGTAACAACGAAATTCAAAGACGACGCAGGAACTTTCCGACCGGGCTAGATGCCTATCTAATTTGGGCTTAAAATTTGGGCCACGGGGGTAGGTATCTGGGTCGTTCATCCGGCCTCGGCCTTTCCCCGGTGATTATGGTTCCTTACGCGAGTAGCCTAACGCGGTGGCTTCACCTCCCTCCCCTCATCCCCAACTAGCCTCAGCCCTGCGTCGGCTGGGGAAAGTACCCCTCTGGGTGATGCTGTCCCTGGTACTGAATGGGCTGCTGTTCCTCACGGTGTTGGTGCTGCTGCGGCAAGTCCATCGTCCCCCTAGTGCGGGGTTGTCTGCGGCTAATGCCTTCGCCGCCGAGGGCCAATCCGCCTCCACGGCCCCGCCCACCCTCGGAGATCGCCGCACCCTCGACTACCAACAGTGGGTGGCCCTGCTCGAAGCCGAAGCCAACGCCGCCGCCTTGGCCGCCTTGCCGAACCAAACTGTGCTGCTGGGGGATTCCCTTTCCCTATGGTTCCCCTCTGCCTTGCTACCGGGGCGCAGAACTTGGCTCAACCAAGCTATTTCTGGGGAAAATTCCAGCGGCCTGCTGAATCGCCTCTCCCTGCTCGACCCCAACCCGGTAGAAGCCGTCTTTATTATGATCGGCATCAACGATTTGATCTGGGGCGGCGACGAGGCCACCTTAGTCAACAATCTGCTGACCATCGTCAACTATCTACACACCCAACATCCCCAGGCCAGGATTGTAGTGCAGTCCATCCTGCCCCACAGTGGATCCGCAGCTACCTGGGAAGGCCGAGAACGCCTCCTGGCCCTTCCCCCAGAGCGTATTTTGGCCGTGAATGCCCAACTCAAGCAAGTCGCTGCCGAAACTGGTGTGGAATACCTCGATCTCTACCCACTCTTTGTCAACGGTGAAGGCTACCTCCGCCCCGACCTCACCACCGATGGCCTTCACCTCAATGCCAGCGGCTACTTGGTCTGGCGCAGCGCCCTCGCCCTCTACAACGAAACCGACTATCGCCACTGATCCCCTCAGGCCCTCCCCCACCCACGGAAGAGAGGGATCGAGGGGGAATGTCCCGCCCTAGATCGCCGCCTAGAATCCCTCAGAACCGAAGCCCTTGGCCTACCCCACCCCCCACTCCATCACCGCCGCTCATCCCAAGTCGGTGGGATAGGTTAAATGTAAGCCCCCCTAGGATAGGGAAGTTTCTGCAAACACTGTCTAGAGGAAGAAAAGAGTGAAGTTATTTCATTCGCTTCAAATCTTGTCAATGCACTCTTAACGAGAAGTGACGAATCATTCTATTATGGCTGTCAGCGGTACAACGTTCCGCCTAACCCGCCGCAGATAGCTTGAACACTTCATAGATCAGCTCTCAACGGTCGGGTTCAAGCGGGTTGTTAGCTGCAACCGCAATTTGCAGCAGTGGTTACCTTTGTGCGTTCTAGTTGACTAAACTGATTTCGCCTGTATCCAAGTCATAGTAGGCACCTACAACTTTGAGCTTACCTTCTTGTACGGCTGAAGCAATTACAGAAGAGCTTTGTAGTCGCTGTACTTGTAAGCTCACATTTGACTTGATTGCGTTTGTGAGGCGATCGCCCGATTCTCCCTCTGAGGCTTGAACTGCTGGTCGAATAGCAAATACCAGTGATTCAATGACACCTGGCAATTCTCCCCCTTCTAGAGCCGCTGCCACGGCACCACATCGTTCGTGTCCTAGAACCACCAGTAGGGGGGTTCCCAAAACACCAACTGCATATTCTTCACTAGCAATATCTTCAGTGATAGCAATATTACCAGCAACACGAACGACAAAGAGATCTCCAATTCCCCGATCAAAGACAATTTCTGGCACTACTCGTGAGTCTGCACAACTCAAAATAGCGGCAAAGGGTGCTTGTCCTGACGCAACTTCAGCCAGACGGGCAGCATCTTGATTAGGATTGAGCCGCCTTCTTTCAACAAATCGCTGGTTTCCTTCCATAAGTTGCGCTAGTGCCTGATCAGGAGTCAAAGTATTCTGGGCACTTTGAGGAGCAGCAGCAATAGATTGGGCACCTTTAGTACGGGATGACCGATGTTCGACAGCTTGGGCTAATGCGCCCGTTCCTAACCAAGCTGTTAGAGAACCTGTGCCAATCAACCCTGCACCAAATTGAAGAAGGTTTCTTCTTGAAAACCTTTGTTGATTCGAGGATTGTCTCGCCAATTCAAATCTGAAGTGCATCAGCGTCTGATTTATCTGAATAGAATACTT
>JBBAWV010000124.1:0-13288 GCA_040396995.1 Nodosilinea sp.
TGCGGCGTCTAGCGTAATTCGCTACCCACTACCCCCTTTTCAAACGCCCTCTAAGATCCTTTTTAGCGCCAAGGTCAGCAGCGGCCCCTGAAACCCTGCGGGGTCTTTAATCAAGTAATCATGACCACCCTCAGCCAACCATTCACTGAGGTTCTCTATCTCATCAACGGCGGCGATGGCAACCGCATAGTAGGGGCACTGGGTGGGGGCTAACTCAGCCTGGGAGAACAGGGCCTTCAGTAATTGGAGAGGAGCAAAAACCAGATCGCCAGCGGCTAACTGATTGGACTCGGCAGCGGTAGGTAGTGGGTCTACAAACTCCAGAGGATCGGTTACACTCACCTCTTTGAGGAGCTGAGTGAGCTTAATCCTATCATTCTCGATCTCGCCCCAAAATAGAATTTTCATAGGTAAACAGCCGAATCTATAGTATTAGTTAAGTGATCCCTTTTTCCAATAGTGAACTGAAACGACCTTTCTGATACCTGACGACACCTGAAGCTTTTATGGTGACTCCCAGTTGAGTAAGGCCTGTCTTGGCCAAGGTATCGATCCCGTCACCCTGGCCGCCTTCGGTTTATTCTAACCACTTGATAAAGCAGCCCAGGGTAACAGTGCCGACCTTATCCAAACAGAACCGACGATATCGAACCTGTCGATAGCTTGCACGACCTTCGTAGACGTTCATGGCTGGATTTACGATTTTAGCTGTAAATTCTAGGAAACTGCTAACAATCCAACCCTATTTTCACCTCATCCGTGATGTTTTGATCCCGCATTATGAATAAGCATTAAGATGATTGACGATTTTGTTAGGCTTTCCCTTTCAAGTCTGGCCTAGCTTTAGACAGCTCTATCACTTAGATAATTTAAGGCTTTCTTCAATTCTGACTCCTAAGTAAGAACGGCAGAAATGGGTATCAACGCAACTATTCTAAGGTTTTGGATGGCCGACAAGGACGGGGAATCAGCATTAACGTTGATCTAAGGTTTCCCTGCCTCGGCAATTTCACCCAATGGTTAGGGTATTCTTCACATTTAGTAATTTTTAGACAGATATTGAATTAAAAATGGCCTAGGGCTCGACGGCAGAAATAGCCCCCCTATGCTCGAAAAGCCTGATTGACTGACACAACTTGCCAGAACCCAGATCTGCCAAAGGGTCAGGAGACCTGACCCCTACATGCCCCTAATACGGTAGGGGCGAGGTTTCCGCGCCCTGTGGAGACTCTTTTGTCAGTCAACCAGTCGAAAAGCTCAGGCCGTTGCGGTGTGATAGACCAGAGGTGTGATAGACCAATCGCTAGGGTTCCAGCATCTCCAGTACGGCCTTGGGCTGGAGTTTGTTTTTGAACCAGACAATCGGGACGGGTACTTGGTTCACATCCACCCCGGCCTTTTCCAGGTTCAGCCGTTCCGAAATGGCGAGGATCAGGTTGGTGCGGTCAGACTGGCGAACCTGGGCGAACTTTTTACGCAGGTATTCCGGTCGCCAATAGCCCACGATTTCTAGCAGATACTCCCGCCCGTCGGTGTGGACGAGGCGAAAATCGGGAATCATGACGCTGCCGGGGATGGGGATCAGGTCTACTTCACGCTCCAGTTTCCAGGGAGAATCGGCGGGCCAGCGGTTGACGAAGGATTCCTCAATCATGCTGTCGTAGGGTTTGCCGGGGGGATAGTGGGTGACCAGGCCGCAGTCGCTATCGAGGGTGAATTGGCGGCTGCGGGCTTGCTGGCTGTAGGTGTCTTTGATTCGCAGGGTGGCGGTAAGTCGCCAACGGCTGACGTGCAAAATGGCGGGAATCAGCTTGGCAATATCGACCCCGTAGCGGGTGCTGGGTTTGAACAGGCTGGCGGGGCCGTCGATGGTGATGGTGAAGCCCTGGTCGGCGTCGCCTTCGATGTAGGTCATCAGCCGAAACAGCTTCAGGTAGCGGAACATCAGCTTGTACTCGCCCGGATCGTTGCGATAGAGGTGCATGGCCAGGTCGCTGGCTTTGTAGAACACCCCCTGGGTTTGGGAGAGGTTGTAGCGATGCAGCAGGGCGTCGGGTTCAGGGGCGTCAAAGGTGGTCAGAATGCGGTTTTCCAGCAGGTCGGCGTAGAGTCCCTGGCGAACCTCGTCTACGGTGACCTCGCGATCCAATTCCTGGCTAAGCTGCTGGCTGAGCTGGGCATAGTGGCGCTGGCCGTTCTGCGGTGAGGGAGCCGCCTGGGCGGCGAGGGCAAAGATGCGCCGCCGCAGTTCCTCCGGTTCCAAGGGGCTGATCTGCTCGAAGGTAGCGAAGTGGTTCCGCAGCAGATGGGCCAGCCCCCGCCGAATGCGGTAGTTGGTGTCTTCCCCTTCCAAATCCTGAAGTTGGCGGTTCAAATCCCCCTGGGTTTGGCTCACCTGCCCCTGAAAAAGTTGAATTAAATCCGCCGCCATGGCCCGATTCGCCCCATTCAAGGCCAACCGATGGGGCTGAATCGCCTCCCCCTGGTAGCGATAGATCAATAGGTCACTGGGTAACGTGGCTCCGACTCCAAACTCACGACAAACGAATCACGACATTCTAGGAATCCAGCCCCAGGGGCAACGCCTAGGCGGTAGAGAAGCGCTACCGGATGCGTTGGAGAGTGCTGATAATGCCGAGGCTGAAGCACAGGAGGATGAGCACCCAGAGCACGGCCCCCGGCATGAAGGCTAGGATCGTCAGCCCCCGTAGCAGCCACACCAGTAGGGTAGCGCCCAGGGCAACGAGGAACGCCTTGGTGAAGGGTTGGAGGGGGTAGCGGCGGCGGGGAGTCATCGGAAACCTCCGGGATGGGGGGGTTAGCTATTTTCGGGGTGTTTGGCGGGTTGGTGCAGGGCGGCGATCAGCAAGCAGATAATACCGATATTGATACAGACATCGGCCATATTGAAGATCGGGAAACGAATCAGCCGGAAGTCTAAAAAGTCCACCACTTCCCCGGCTAGCACCCGGTCGATGCCGTTGCCCAGAGCCCCGGCTAGGATGAGGCCATAGCCCACCTGTTCCCAGCGGTTAGGGAGGGCAACCCCCCAGCCCAGGGCAATTAACCCAGCACTGACGGCCATGGAGAGCCACTTCAGCCATTCACCGTTGTTGCTGAAGAGGCTGAAGGCGGCTCCGGTGTTGGTGACGTAGGTGAAGTAGAACACCCCAGGCCAGAGCGGCATAGAATCGGGTGGGGTGGTGAGGTCAAAGGTTTGGGTGACCCAGTACTTGGTGAGTTGGTCGATCACCAAGCCCAGCACCGCCGCTATCCAAAACCAACGATTGCGAAGTTGCATGGGCTTAATAAAAGAGCAATTGCCGTAGGGCTAAGGACAACACTGACACCGCACAGACCACCACCAGGTGTCCTGGAAAGGGCAAGACGGAATAATTCATCACCAGTTCCCAATAGGAGGCCGAAACCGTGCTTAGCCAGCCTAGCAGGGAAGCGAACGTGAGGTAAACCAGCCCGCAGGCGTGGATCACCCCGAGGCCGCAGAGACTACTGACCGTGAGATTCTCGAGTTTGGGCAGGTCTTGGAAGGCGAGATAGCCACACAGCCAACCCGCTGGCAGAAAGCCTAGGAGATAGCCAAAACTGGGTTCTCGCACATAGCTGAGCCCGCCGCCCTCGGTAAAAACGGGGAACTCGAACATCCGAAACAGCGCTAGCCCCAGCACGAGGTAGGCAATTTGGGAGAGCGCGGCGGCATTTTTACCACCTACGCAGCCCGTCAGCAACACCGCCCCCACCTGAAAGCTCACCCCCAGGGACATCAACGCTAACCCAGTTTGGCCCCAGGCCCAGGGCGGATTAACAGTAAACGCCTCCATCCAGGTGGCCACAATGGTGAGCACCAGGCCGATCAATGCCCAGAGTAGTTCAAATGGCGCTAGCACCGAGGACGACTTCACCCCAAAACGAGTCCATGTATGGTAGCCCAGATTACCCTTGCCTTGCCGCCCCTGATGAATCCAGAACGGCCACGAAGCTGGCACGGGACAAGGGGCACGGGGCAGAACCGTAAACGGGATGGGTATTTCAGGCATTCAGCGTAGCAGGGTTTGCCGTCATCCGATCACGCCGCTGCCCCTGGCCAAAGCTTACTGACCTAGTGACCTTCGCCTAGGCCGACTCGGTGGGCGTGGCATAGCTGGCCACCAACTCTGCCGGGGTCATGTTTTCGTAGCGCTCAAAGGGTTGGTGAATCCAGGGGTTATCGGGCAAATACTCGACGTAGTAATCGGGTTTAACAAAGGAGACCGCCTTGTACCACAGCACCGCCGTGCGCATTTCTTCGATACAAAAGCCGTACTTCGCATTCAGCCAAGCCAGGGAGCGATCCAGGCTGTGACCAGAATCCACCAGGTCATCCACCACCAGCACTCGGTTGCCTAGGCCAGCGGTGGTCATACTGAGGTCGCGGGAGAAGGTAATGTGACCTCGGGTGCGGCCATCGCTGCCCCCATAGGAGGCGGTGGAAAGAATCGCTAGGGGGACATCAAACAGACGGCAGAGGGTATCCCCTACCCGCAGCCCGCCCTTCGCCAAACAGACGATCTGGTTGAAGTCCCAGCCGGATTCGTAGATCTGAATCGCTAGTTTTTCAATATCGCGATGGTAGTCGTCCCAACTTACGTAAAAGTCAGCCATGGCCGTCGTTTAGGAAATGTCGTTGATGTCAATCTGGCCAGCAAAGCGACCACGAACTAATGGGGAAATAATACACTGAGGGCGTTATCTTAGGCCGAGGTCTTCCTACCGAGGTCTTGAGGCTGAAGTCTTGATGTCAAGATCCTGCGGCTGAGGTCTTCCTACCGAGGTCTTTATCGTGATCCGAGACCGCCCGGTTCTCCCCGTCCGTTGACTCCGTCCGTTGCCCCCCATTGAGCATTGCCCTATGGATTCCGCTGCCCCTGGCCCCACGCCCCGTCCCCAACCTCCCCGTCCCTTTTCCCTGGCGGGCAAGTTAGCCTTTGGTGCAGGCGATATTGGCCCCGGCATGACCGCTAACCTGCTGGCCTTTTCGTTTTTGATTTTTCTCACCACCACGGCGGGGCTCAGCCCGGTAGCGGCGGGGTCGGTGTTGGCCATTGGCCGAGTGTGGGATGCCGTGAACGACCCCCTGATTGGCTACCTCAGTGACAACACCCGTAGCCGTTGGGGCCGCCGCTATCCCTGGATTGCCCTAGGAGCCTTGCCCTTTGGCCTAACGTTTTTTCTCACCTGGGTTGTGCCGGGATTCCAAAGCGAGGGCGCGAAGTTTTGGTACTACGTGATTATGTCGCTGCTGTTCCAGATCTTCTATACCGTGGTGAACCTGCCCTACACCACCCTCACCGCCGAACTCAGCAAAAACTATGACGAACGCACAGAACTGACCGCCTTTCGGTTGGGATCCTCGCTGACGGGGGCGATTTCGGCCCTGGCCTTGGGGTTGGTGATCTCCAACCTGATTCAGGATGCTCGCCAGCAGTACCTCGTTTTGGCGGCGGTGTGTAGTGTGCTGTCGGTGCTGCCCCTGCTGTGGTGCGTGGTGGGCACCTATCCCTACGCCGTGGAGCGGGGAGCCTTGCAACCTGCCGATGACCCCAACGCCGCCGAAACCCTGCCATTTCTTCAGCAAATCAAAATTGCCCTCAGCAACCGAGCCTTTTTGTTTGTGGTCGGCATTTACCTGTTTTCGTGGCTGGCCTTGCAAATGACCGCCAGCGTCATCCCCTTCTACACCACCTTTTGGATGGGTATGAAATCCTACTTTTTGGCGGCGCTGTTGGTGCAAGGAACCGCCATTGCCATGATGGTGGCGATTAACTGGATCAGCTGTCGCTATGGCAAGCAGGAGGCTTTCTATGTGGGCATTGGCACCTGGATCATTGCCCAGATTGCCATCTTTTTTATCCAGCCCGGTCAGGTGGCGGCGCTGTATCTGCTCTGTGTGGTGATTAGCTTTGGGGTGGCAGCGGCCTACGTGGTGCCCTGGGCCATGCTGCCCGATGTGATTGAACTGGACGAACTCCAAACCGGGCAACGGCGGGAGGGCGTGTTCTATGCCTTTATGACCCTCTTACAAAAGGTCGGGCTGGCCGGAGGCTTGCTGTTGGTAGGCTATGCCCTAGAGCTATCGGGCTTTGTTTCCCCAGAGGTGACCCAGGCTGCAGAAGAGGTCATCCAACCCCCCTCAGCCCTACTGGCAATTCGGGTGTTCATTGGCCCGGTGCCCATGGTGCTGCTGTTGGCAGCTCTGGGGCTGGCCTATTTCTATCCCATTACCCGCCAAAAGCACGAAGAAATCCTCCTGCAACTGGCCGAACGCCACCGGAGCCAATAAGTTGCTGGGATCTACTGAAACTAGCTCACCAGACCATGCTCTAGGGCGAAGCGGACGAGTTCGGTGCGGCTGTTGGTTCCGGTTTTGCTGAACAGGCGGCTGACATACTTTTCCACGTTGCGGACGCTAGTATCGAGGCGGCTGGCAATTTCTTTGTTCATCAACCCTTCGGCCACCAAGTCCAACACGCTTTGTTCGCGGGGGGTGAGGTCGATGTTGACATCGGAGGTCATTTTGACCACACCGCCCTTTTGGGTCAGCATGGCTTTGATTTCTTCAATTTGGCGGGCCATCACCGCAATGTCGGGTAGGTCTCCGGTGTCGGGGCTTTGGGCAGCGCGGCGTTCAATTAAATTCCCCACCACGGCCACCAGTTCTTCGGGGTCGAAGGGTTTAGAAAGATAGGCATCGCAGCCGGAATTGTAGCCCTGGATGCGGTCTTTGGTCATGCCGCGAGCGGTGAGAAACACCACGGGCAAGCCCTTGAAGCGGATATCCTCTCGCACCTGGGCCAAAAAGGCGTGGCCGTCTACCTGGGGCATCATAATATCGGAGATCAGCACGTCTGGAGTTTCCTCCTGGAGTCGCGCCCAGCCTTCCTGGGCATTGCTGGCGGTGCGTACGGCAAAGCCACTGTCCTCTAGGTAGGCTTGTACCGCTTCCCGTAAACCGGGTTCGTCATCAACCAGCAAAATGTTTCCAGCGTAGTCAGACATGGCGTTAGGGGGCTGCATGGGATCAATGCCCAATGTAACCCGGAATGCCAAGGGCAAGGCCATTTCGCCCGGTAGAAATGTGCCCCCTTCGGAGACGGGTTTTCCTCCCCCCAAGCCGATTGCGATCCGGCGTCATAAACCGGGGGATATTCGCTACAGTAAAGGCACGAACGATTGTGGTGGTACATTACACTGCGTACGGCCCACCGTGGGCAAAGGGCGTCATGCTGTCGGAAGGAGGGCGTATGGGCGGAATAGGATCGCAGGGGGTCTGGGTTGCCGCCGCCTTAGCCTTGGGCGGAGGAGTCGGCTGGGCGGGGCATCACTACGCCGACCATCTCATGGCCGCCACAGCCCCCAAAATTGGCCCACAGTCAGCGGAGTCTTCCCTGTCCAACCTCGCTATCCCCACCGAGCCAGAATCAGAAACAGCGGTGGCTTCCGCTCCATTGGCCATAGCCGCCTCAAACTTTATTGCCGCTGCAGTGGAACAGGTGGGACCTGCGGTGGTACGCATCGACTCGGAGCGGGCCGTTTCACAGATTAATCCCGATGCCTTTAATAACCCTCTCTTTCGCCGCTTTTTTGGCGAAGAGCCACCCACAGATATGGTGCCCGACCGCCTAGAGCAGGGCACTGGGTCGGGGTTTATTCTCAGTGCCGATGGCCGCATTCTCACCAATGCCCATGTGGTAGACGGCACCCGCACGGTCAAAGTTACCCTGCGCGATGGCCGCACCTTTGACGGAGAGGTGATCGGCATCGACTCGGTGACGGATGTGGCCGTGGTGAAAATTGAGGCCACTGATCCCCTGCCCACCGTGCGCCTGGGCAGCACCACCGACCTCTCACCCGGGCAGTGGGCCATTGCCATTGGCAACCCCCTAGGGCTTGATAACACCGTCACCGCAGGCATCATCAGCGCCATTGGCCGCACCAGCAACCAGGTGGGCATCCCCGATAAGCGGGTGCAGTTCATCCAAACCGATGCTGCCATCAATCCGGGCAATTCCGGTGGCCCCCTGCTGAACGACCGAGGCGAAGTGATCGGCATGAATACCGCCATCCGTGCCAATGCCCAGGGGCTCGGCTTTGCCATCCCCATCGAAACCGCCAAGCGCATCGCCGACGAACTTTTTGCCACCGGGGAGGTGCAGCATCCTTTCCTCGGCATTCAAATGGTGGAACTGACCCCCGATGCCATCGCGGAAATCAACGCCCAGCAACAGATCACCATCCCCGCCGATGTTGCTGGGGTGCTGATTGTGCGGGTATTGGAGGGTAGCCCCGCCCAGGCTGCCGGACTTGCTGCCGGAGATATTATCCAGCGCATCAACGATACCGATGTGACCACCCCCACCGAAGTTCAAACCCAGGTGGAATCTAGCCAAATTGGCGAAGACCTGACGATTTCCCTGCGCCGCAACAACGCCAATACCACCATTACCGTTAAACCCGCCGCCCTCCCCGACGAACTGCGCTGATGCTCCCTGACGCAGCCTAGTCTTTGGGGACAAGGGATAGCTCAGTATGGCTATAGTTATTAACATCAGTGCGGGTTAAGCTCAGTGGCCCGATGGCCAACGACGCGGCTGGAAACAGGTAGTTTTACACTTGCCGTCTTTGGCTTACACCCAATCCGACTTGTTTGCCCCCGGTATCAGCGGGCGAGTAGACCTCGCCCCTACGGTTTGCTGGGCTGGGAATCGGGGTTATTCGATTAGGATTTGGTATTAAACCGAACTCAGGGTAGCTAGGCCTTGCCAAACAAATCCAACTGCTCAGAAGGGTCGTAGGCCTGACCGATCTCCCTGGTGCGGCGGCGGGGTTTGGGGGTTCTGGGCGTTTCCCCCCGCAGCCCCACGGCGATGGTGCTGTGGCGTTCAATTTCCTGCATCACGTCACGGGCGCGTTGGATCACCGAAGGCGGCAATCCGGCGAGGCGACCCGCTTCGATGCCGTAGGATTTATCGGCCCCGCCCGGTTGCACTTGGTGCAGAAAGATAATCTGGTCGGGCATTTCCTTCACGGTGACCTGGTAGTTGGCCACGTTGGAAACTAAGGCCGAGAGTTCGTTGAGTTCGTGGTAGTGGGTGGCAAAAATGGTGCGGGCTTGCAGGTCGAGGGCGAGGTATTCCGCCACGGCCCAGGCAATGGAGAGACCGTCGAAGGTGGCGGTGCCGCGCCCAATTTCATCCAGCAGCACCAGGGATTTTGGCGTGGCGTGGTTGAGGATGTTCGCCGTTTCGTTCATCTCCACCATGAAGGTGGATTGGCCGCTGGCCAGGTCGTCCACGGCACCGACGCGGGTGAAGATGCGGTCGCACACCCCTAATTTGGCGGACTTGGCAGGGACAAAACTGCCCACCTGGGCCATCAGTTGAATGAGCCCCACCTGGCGCAGGTAGCAGCTTTTACCGCTGGCGTTGGGGCCAGTCAGGATAATCAAGTCCTGTTCGGTGGTGGACTCGCGATCCGCTGGAGTTGTCCCTAAATAGGTGGCGTTGGGGACAAAGAATCCCGCTGGCAAAAGCTGTTCTACGACGGGGTGGCGACCTTCCTGGACGGCAATGGCGCGGGAATCCTCTATCTCAGGGCGACAATAGCCCTGGAATACCGCTACTTCCGCCAGTCCACACAACACATCGGCGGCGGCGACGGCAGCGGCCACTTTGCGGATCAGTTCCGCCTGGGCACCGACCTGTTCCCGCAGTTGGTTGAAGATCTCGTACTCCAGGGCGTTGATCTCCGCCTCAATGTTGAACACCCGCGCCTCCCGTTCCTTGAGTTCCGGGGTGATGTAGCGCTCTTCGTTGGTGAGGGTTTGCTTGCGGATGTAGTCGTCGGGGGCTTGGTCGGCACGGGCGCGGGAAATGCTGATGTAATAACCAAAGGCCTTGTTGAAGCCCACTTTGAGAGTAGAAATCCCGGTGCGCTTGCGTTCGGCGGGTTCCAGTTCGGCAATCCATTTTTGGTCGTCCACGGCTTGCTGACGCAGGCTGTCCAGTTGGGCGTTCACCCCATCGCGGATCAGGTGGCCCTCAGTCAGGTACAGGGGCGGGTTTTCCACCAGATGCGCCCGCAGGGTTTGGCCCAGTTGCTCCAGTTCTGGCGGCACGTACTGCAAGGCTTTTAGGTAGGGGGATTGCGCCCGTTCCGCCAAAGCCGCCAGTTCCGGCAGTCGCAGAAAGGATTCCGCCAGGGCCACCAAGTCCCGCGCATTGGCCGTCCCTGATCCGGCCCGACCCGCCAAGCGCTCTAGGTCGTAGATCTGCTTTAGCTTGTGCTGGAGCATCTGCCGCAGGTTGCCGTCCCGCAACAGTTCCGCAATGGTGTCCTGTCGGGCCTGGATGCCCTTCACCTCCAGCAGCGGTTGCAGCAGCCAACGCCGCAGGGTGCGTCCGCCCATCGCCGTCACCGTGCGATCTAGCGCCCACAGCAGGGAGCCGTTGTAGGTGCCGTCCCGCTGGGTTTGGGTAATTTCCAAATTGCGGCGGGTTTGGTGGTCTATCACCAGGTAGGCCGACAGGGTGTAGGTGCTGAGGGGCTGCAACGGAGCCTGCACCGTCTTTTGGGTTTCCTCTAAATAGTTCAACAAGCCGCCCGCCGCCCGCACCGCCAGGGGCAAGTGGTCGCAGCCCAACCCCTCCAACGACCGCAGCCGAAATCGCTGCAACAAGCGCTGCCGAGCCTCGCTTTGGCTAAAGGGGCCTTGGGGTCGCAGGGTATAGCAAAACTGGCGGGGCAAATAGTCCGGCAACTGATCCGACCTATCCCCCGGTCGCAGCATCGCCCCCAGGTTGGCCGCATCGACCGGAAACAGAACCTCGGCGGGTTGCAGCCGCAGCAATTCCTGGGCTAGGGCTTCCGTATCTTCGCCCTGGGTGGTGAGAAATTCTCCGGTAGACACATCGGCAAAGGCCAAGCCCCAATGGTGCCCCGCTGCCACCACCGAGGCCAAAAAGTTATTCTGGCTGGCGCTCAGCATCCCCTCTTCAATCACCGTGCCGGGGGTAATGACGCGGGTCACTTCCCGCTTCACCAAGCCCTGGGCCAGGGCGGGGTCTTCCACCTGGTCGCAGATGGCGATGGCATAGCCCTTTTCCACCAGCAGCGTGCAGTAGCGATCCAGCGCATGGTGAGGAATCCCCGCCAGGGGCACCCGCCCGATGGCCTTCCCGGCATCCTTACTGGTCAGCACCAGCTCCAGTTCGCGGGCAATGGCAATGGCATCCTGAAAAAAGGTCTCGAAAAAATCCCCCACCCGGTACAGCACCAGGGCATGGGGATACTGCTCCTTCATCTCCACGTAGTGCCGCATCATCGGCGTCAGGTCGTCCCAGTTGACCGAGTGGTGGTCGGCATAGCGCACCGTATGTTTGGCCAACCGCTCCGGCAGGTCAATCTGCGCCGGGGTCAGATCCGTGGAGGACGGCTCAGTCGATAGGGATTCGGGCGGGGACGACTCGATGGGGGAATCAGCGGGGGAAACGGACATAGCGGGCGTTGGGGGCGATCAGCTAGAGATGGCGATACAGCCTCCTAAGACGAGACTGCTCCGTTTCGCTATCGTTGCATATTCTATCGACAGGACAACGGCTGGACGATGTTTAAAGACTGTCCCAATCATTAGCGCCCTCAGCGATGGCGTCATCCATGTCGTCTTGGGTGGCGGGGGAGAGGTGGGGCCGATGTAGGGGCCGGACAAGGTTTCTACGGCAACGGTGAGGGGGAAGATTTTGACCTGACCCTCTTCGTCAATGACGAACTCGACCCGACTGCCGCTGACAAGTTTGAGGTGCTGCCGAATTTCGTCTTCTACATTGGTTTTCATCAGAAGTATGGGATTCTACGAACACGCCTATTCACTCTGCTTTCATTTTTAGCCAACCAAAAATCTGTTTAGCGGTTAGCTCCAAATCAATGTCTTCTAAAACAGTTAACTTATCGTTTTGGTGAAATAATTCTGGCTGTTGTTGCGGCTGAAAAACGATCACCGAACGATCGCCAGGATCTACTAACCAACCAAGCTGGCAACCATGCTTTAGGCCATGTAAGATGTTACCCGTAACCCGATTAGGGCTTTGTTCTGGCGAGAGGATTTCAATGATCCAATCAGGGGAAGCAAGAACATTATCTAACGGTTCTTCATTTTCATCCAGAGCAATATTGCTCCAACGCAACACGGCTATGTCTGGAATAATAGAGCGACCACCAAAGGTACAACGCAATTCTGGAAAAGCATAGGCAATTTGATTGATCTCCGCCACGTCATTAATCGCGTTGATTAATTTACCCTGAAGTCTTGAATGGCGAGCCTTTGGCGTTGGTTTCGGGATGATTTCATCGTCAATATACTCACTAGCAGGTTTTGTTTCTGGTAACGTCAGAAACTCCTCTAGGGTTAGCGTTGCGGATCTGGCGGTAGTCATATTTCTTCCCGTCCGTTTCAACAGGCTGATAGGCTTGGATGCAGGAATTCTCAGCGTGGCGTTTTCAAAAAATGCCTCGGTTAAGGGGGGAATGTCGGAGTAGTCGATGCCTTCTTCGTCCATGAGTTTTTAGGCTGATTTTAGATGGGCAACTGGGATTTTTTCGGTTCTTTCAGGAGATACGGATCCAGCGGCAACGGCATGGACGGCATGAAGGATATCGGCTGAATAGTATCGGTTGCCGCAGTTGTCGCAAACACCAATTACGATGTCTTCGAGAATGACAAATCCGTCTCTATGCTTGAATGCTTCACGTTTGACGGTTCGCGGTTGAACGGTACCTTCGCAATACTCACAGGTATATCCATACATACGATTAGACCTCAAGTTCAGCTATCTAGTTGAAGATAGTCGCGAATTATTTCTATGGCGAGGCTTCCTGAGGGGTTTAGAAACAATTGTTCTAGCGCTTTGTGCCTGTCGTTTTCGCAAGTCATCACAAATGGCCTTTAAGTCATACTCGAAGGCTTTTGCATGTTCTTCTCGATTTTTGTAGATTTCTTCTAGAATTTCATTGCTCCACATATCTAGGCTCCCATTAACTCATAAGGTGTGCAGATTGTCGGTAGTTCGTATCCAGAGTCAAAACTAATTTGAGCTAATTTTTTCTGGATTTGAGCGTTGGCGATGTGTTTGCAGTTCCAGGTTAAGAGATAGTCCAGGCTATAAACTGCAGCGACGGCAATGTGCAGAGCATCGTCAGCAGCTTTGGGTGGAAGGTTGCTCTTTGTAAGAACTTGTAT
>JBBAWV010000125.1:0-13231 GCA_040396995.1 Nodosilinea sp.
CTGCGACAGGCACTCAACGCTCAGAACCAAACTGTCCTTGACCAACGCAAACAGCCCACCGCGCAACCCACCTTTCGTTGGATTATGCAGAAGTTTCAGGGCATCCACTGGGTCAACCTAGACGGACAACGGCAGATTAGCAATCTCAATGATGAGCGGCGACTGATTATTCACCTCTTAGGTCCACCCGTTGAGCGCTATTACGATGCCCCTGGTTAATTATTTGTCAACCTGCGGAATGTAGGTGCTGGTAATGTCCCCACCCAGTCGGGTTAGTGATGTATGGCTCCATGTATTTTCAACCGACGATGTATGATCAGTTGAAATTGCAGTAGCCGTGGAGCCGCTATAAATAGCGCCATTTGCCGCTGCTTGAAATGATGCTTTGAGCGATTCTTGATCCTCATTTTTAGTTTTTTCAGCATCATAAGTTGCATAGGTATAGTCGCCTAAAGTGATCTCTTTTGCGTACAGATGTCCGTACTCCGAAAATACCTGTATCAACCTACTTTTGGTCTCAGAAGGATTAGCCTTCAGCGCATCCTTAACAGCATTGACAAAATTTGAACTAGCTTGTGCAGCCTCACTCACGAACAGAGTAGGTAATTAGTCACCGCAACAAAGCTGGTCTATTGCGAATGGGGAAAAAGTTTGTAGCATAAGGGGCATGACGATACAGCCCCGTCCAGAGCCCAACCTGCCGGAGATCGACCCTGAAGAGCAAGGGGCGAGGTACTGGTACGAGCGTTACTGTGAACAACGTGCTGAGACCGAGCAACTGAAGCAGCGGGTTAAGGAGCTAGAGGAACAGTTCGAGAGCCTCAATGAGAAACTGAGGAAGCTGGGCGAGCGCACCAGTGAAACGAGCTCACAGCCGCCGTCCTCAGATGGCCCCAAGAAACCGAACCGGGATAAGCAAAAGCCACAGCGAAAGCGAGGTCCTAAATACAACCACCCCGGCACAACGCGCAACGGCTTTGGCTGGATTGATCACCCCGTGTTGCTAGACGTGCAGCGCTGTCCGGCCTGCGGTGGTGAGGTGGAGCGCCAACCTACGGGAACCAAGCGCCAGCAGGTGGCCGAACTGGTGCCGGATCTCGTCGAGGTCTGGGAGTACGAGCGGCCCCTGTACCGATGTCCCGCCTGCGAGTGGCAGGGTTACCCGGAGTTGCCGCTCGGGTGCCGGGAGGGGTTTAGCTATGGCGGACGGTTGAGTAGTGTGGTGGGCTGGCTGGGCTATGGGGGCAACCTATCGTGGTCAAAACAGCGCTATGTGGTCGAAGGCATCTTCGGTGTGCCGATGTCTCAAGGCCGTTTAGCCAAGGTGCATCAGTGGTTTTGTGCCGCCCTACAACCCGCCTATGAGCAATGGTGGAGCTGCATTCAACAGCCTGGGGTGCGCTGTGTTGATGAGACCAGTTATCGCGTCAACGGGGTGAATCATTGGATTTGGATCGCTACCGCACCGGAATGCTGCGTCCTGTTCTTTGCCCCCACCCGCAGTTCAGCCGAGGTCAAAACGCTCTTGGGTGAGGACTTTACGGGCATCCTCAGCAGCGACTGCTGGTCGGCCTATGGGCCGCAATCGGCGGGCGCGAAGCAGAAGTGCTGGGCGCATCTGGAGCGGGAACTCAAGGCGTTAACCACCTCTCAGTTCCCGGAAAATCGGGAGTTCGCCCACCGGATCTTCCCCATTATCCACACCGCTCGCCAAGCCCACTGGGACTATCATCAGGGGCAACTCAGTTTGGCTGAACTCCAAGCCCTCAGGCCCATCATTGAAGCGGAGTTAGCCGACGTGCTGGAGCATCCCCGCAAGGGACGTTGGGCTGCTGATTCCCAAGCTTTAAGCAACCGATTTCGCAGACATTGGTCAGACTGGTTTACGTTTCTTACGAGTCCTGAGGTCAAGCCTGACAACAACGATGCGGAGCGAGGCTTACGGCCCGTAGTGATTCATCGCAAAGTTACGGGTGGTGCCCGCAGTGATTGGGGGGCTCAGTTAGTCGCGATGATGTTCAGCTTTCTCGAATCCATGCGCCGTCAGGGTAATAAAAACGCCATAGACCCCCTCTTTGAACTCATCTCCTCATCGGGGTGCTCGCCCCCTGCTCTTTTGCCGGGATAATCTTGAGGCTCTGAAGGCTTTCTCATTAAGCCTTCCTTATTGCGGTGACTAATTACATCAAAAAAATGATTTGGACTATTTTGAGGCGGAATAATTTCATTCGCATCGAGATTCTCGGTCAAAATCTTTGAGTTCTACAGGCTTTAGCGCATCAAACTGAAATCCCTTTGCCAACTATGATTGCCAACGTGCTACATCAGTTTGCAACTCAAAATCTTTAGAGGATAAGAAATATAGTCATTCTAGTTTAGTTTGAGAATCCTGAAAGCCTGTTATAACTTGCCTCTCTGAGGCTAGTCGGTCTCATCTTTAACTGAACCAACTATATAATTGCTTCTCAGGAAACCTAGAGCGGATTTCACTCGAATGAAGTACACCGCTAAGATCCCCCCTGCCCCCCTTATTAAGGGGGGCAGGGGGGATCTTCTCCAGCAATAAACTGGGGGGATCTGAAGCTAAACAAGCTTGTACCTCACTGAAGCAAGAACCGCTATATTGACTTCATCCAAGATCCTCAGTCCCACCCATTATAGTGCGTTGGCAAATTTCGTTGATAGGTCGTCTTCGTGGGTTCAGGCCATGGTTCAAGGCGTTAGTCCCCAGATCCTCCCGATTGAGGATGGAGGCAGATATGCTGGATTTAGGTTCATCGTCCTAACCCCTACCCGCTGCCCATGACCTCCCTGAACTCTGCTGGGAATGATCCCGAACTGGCCGCTGAGGTGCTGGCCCACATGGCTGATACGGTCTTGATGACCGACGAGCAGGGGCGGTTTACCTGGGTTTGCCCCAATGTCTTGAATCTACTGGGCTATACGTGGATAGAACTCGTGGCCATGGGCCAAATTCAGCATCTCTTTAGCCACTGGAGCGAGGATCAACTGCCGGAGTTGCGGCGGGAACAGCGCAACCTAGAAACCTACCTCTACGACCAACGGGGGCAGCGCCACGATCTGCTCATTCACATCCAGTCGGTGAGCCTTGGCCCCAGTCGGTGGTTGTATACCTGTCGAGACATTAGTGATCGCAAGCGGTTAGAGCAGGCGCTTAATCAACGCAACCAAACCCTAGAGGGCCAGATTCAGCGACGCAGCCAGGAACTCGCGGTTTTTCAGCGGGCAGTGGATTCAGCGGCCATTGTGGCCATGACCGATGCCCAGGGCGTGATTACCCTTGTCAATGATCGCTTCTGCGAAATCTCTGGCTATAGCCGCGAAGAACTGATTGGCCAAACCCACTGCATCATGAAGGCTCATTACCACCCCCCCGAATTCTTCAAGGCGATGTGGGACACCATTACCCAGGGCCAAATTTGGCGCGGCGAGGTGTGCAATCGCCACAAGGACGGCCACCTCTACTGGATGGACACGGCCATTTCCCCCTTCCTCGATAACGACGGTAGCCCCGTGCAGTACCTCGCCATTCGGTTTGATATCACCAGTCGCAAACGGATGGAACTAGCGCTACACAACAACTTGGAAATGCTGACGGCGATCAGTACCGCCCAAACCCAGTTCATCACCCTCACCAATCGCCTCACGATCTTTGAAGGGCTGCTGAACACCCTGCTAGAGCTGACGGACAGTGAGTACGGCTTTATTGGCGAGGTGCTGTTTCGGGAGGACGGTACCGCCGATATGGAAGATAACCTGATGAAAATTCGTGGCGTGCCCTACCTGAAATCCCACAGCCTCACCAACATCGCCTGGAACGAGGAAACCCAGCGGCTCTACGAAGAGAACTACGCGACCGGGATGGAGTTCACCAACATGAACACCCTATTTGGGGCGGTGATTATGACCGGGAAGCCCGTGATTGCCAACAGCCCCGCCACCGATCCACGCCGAGGCGGTATTCCTAGCGGCCATCCGCCACTCTTGGCCTTTTTGGGCCTGCCCTTTTTTCAAGGGGAAAAGCTGATGGGCATGGTGGGGATTGCCAACCGTCCCGGTGGCTATCAGGCATCCCTAGTGGAGGAACTTCAGCCCTTTTTGGTGACATGCAGCATTTTGATCGAGGGCTATCGGCTGGATCGTCAGCGCCGGGAGGCCGAAGCCCAACTGCAACAAACCAACGAAGAGCTAGCCCGCGCCACCCGCCTCAAGGACGAATTTTTGGCCAACATGAGCCACGAACTGCGCACTCCTCTCAACGCCATTTTGGGCATGACCGAAGGCTTGCGCAACGCCACCTTTGGCCCCATCACCGAATCCCAGGCCAGCGCCCTGGCCACCATCGAACGGCGGGGCAATCATCTATTGGATCTGATTAACGATATTCTCGATCTCGCCAAAATTGAAGCGGGCCAGATTTCCCTGGATATGCGGGCCGCCGCCCTAGGGCCAATCTGCCTCACCAGCCGTACCTTTGTGCGTCAACAGGCCCAGCGCAAGCACATCGGCCTAGAATTGGAAGCCCTAGCGGATCTGCCCCTGGTCTACATTGACGAACGCCGCCTCTGCCAAGCGCTGATCAACCTGCTCTCCAATGCCATCAAATTCACCCCCTCCGGTGGCACCGTCACCCTTTCGGTGGGCCATACACCCGCCATTCCCGCCGCCCTCCAATCCGCAACCCTGCACAGCCTGCTCGATCCCCCCCGGTTCGAGTCCATCGCCACCCTTGAGGTCGAAGCCTCCCCCCCAACCGATTTCCTCTATATCTCGGTGGCCGATACAGGCATTGGCATCGCCGCCGCCAACATTGCCCAGCTTTCCCAGTCCTTTATCCAGGTTGATAGCGCCTTGGATCGGCAATACCAAGGCACCGGGCTAGGGTTGACTCTGGTCAAGCGCATTGTGGCCCTCCATGGCGGTAGCCTTCAACTGGCCAGTCTCCCAGGGGTGGGCTGTTGCTTTATTCTGGGGCTATCCACCGCCGCCCAGCCCGCTTCCTCCGACCCGGAGCCCACCCCCCGCGACCTCCATCCCCCGCATCAGCCCGTCGAAGCCCTCCCGGCCCCCCGGCCCTCGGTACTGATCGCTGCCGAACGCCGCGCCCCGGTGAATACCATTGAGGTTTACCTGAAGGCGAAAGGCTTTCCCCTCCTCGTTGCCGACACTGGCCCCGCTGCCCTGGCCCTGGCCCAAGGCCAGCCGCCCCAGGTATGGATCATTGATGCCCAACTCTCCGGCATGGACAGCCTAGACCTCATCCAAACCCTGCGTCAGGATCCAAACCGGAACCCTTGCCGCATCATTGTCCTCGCCCCCGGCCCCGCTGCCGCCATCCCCGCCAACTACCTCGCTGCCGGAGCCGACCTCTGCCTAGGCCAACCCCTCAGTATGCAGAAACTCGTCACGGCCATCGAGCAACTCTGCGAATAATCTGGGCGGATAACCTGGACAAATCACCTGGGCTAGGACACACCAAACAGCACCGTAGCCCGTTCGCCAATGGCGTGCAGGTTGCGGATTAAGTCGTTGCGAATGTGGCGTTCAATTAGGCCAGCGGGCATGGCACGGGGGGGACAAATCAGCAGGTCGTAGCCCAGGCGGGTGCGGGGGGTGGGGCCAGCCATCGGTTCCAGCGTCCACTGGCCCTCAAACTGGCGAAAGTCTCCCTCCACCATGGAAAACCGTAGTTCCTTGGGGAAGTGCTCCACGGCATCTAGCACCACCCTGGCGCAAAACTTCACATTGAGGAAACACTGGGAACCCACCTGCTCAATCCGAATGCCGCCCTCAGGATGGCTCAGACGGCGGCTGCGGGTGAGGTTGGGAATAAAGCTGGCCAGATTATCGTAGTCGGTGAGGATTTGCCAAAGCTGTTCGGCGGTGAAGGGTAAATCCGTAATGGCATGGATGCGTCGTTGGCGACCCGTCAGCTTTTCCGTGTGGACGGCAATGCCGCTCTCCAGGCGGTCTTCAATGCCATCGTCCTCGCCGTTTGCCAGGTCGTCCCCCAGCGTTTTAGAGTGGCCCGAGTCTTCCCCTAGGGCCAAGGCGTCCTCACTCACCCAGCGACTCCCCCCATCCAAGGGCACCCCTGCGGAGGACGTCCGGTCATGGAAATTGATGGTCATGGCACCAGCGCAAATTTCTTTGCCCAGAATACCAGCAAAGTCCATTCACAACCATGGTCTAGGTGCCCCCCTCCATCACCCACGGAGAGATCTCTCACGCAGAGCCTAGGCTGCGGGCTGATGGCGTCGGAAGCCGAGGGAAAAGCAAGTTTGCCAAAGCTGGTCGCCGAGGGGGTGGCTGGTGACGGTGATGGTGCCGTCGATCTGTTCCATCAGCCCCCGTACCAGGGCCAGTCCAGTTCCGGTGCCGGGGATGGCGTCCTTGGTGGCGTTGCGGCCTCGGCGGAATTTTTCAAACACATGGGGCAGTTCGTCGGCCTGGATACCCGCCCCCACATTGCTGATCTGCACGGTGGCCTGGGCGTCGGTGGCCATGGGCTGGGCCAGGGAAAGGGTGATGGTGCTGCCCGGAGCAGAATACTTGCAGGCATTGGTCATCAGTTCTTGCATGGCCCGTGTTAGGTGGCTCGCGGAGGCCAGCACCCGCACCGCCGACTGGGGCACATTCACCACCATAGACAACTGGGCCGTCGCCAAGGACTCCTGGGATTCCTGGGCAAGGGTCGTCAAGACCTGCACCAAATCCACGGGCATGAGTTGGGTACGGTTGGCCCCAGTATCAACGGTTTGCAGCATCAGCAGGTCGTTGACTAGGTTGGTTTCGCGGCTGCACTGCTGCTCCAGAATGTCCAGGTACATGGCCTGCCGTTCTGGGGTCAAATCCGATCGTCGTAGCATCCGAATGGCCAACATCATGCTGGTGAGGGGGGTGCGTAGCTCATGGTTGAGGGTGCTGAGGAAGTCCTCTTTGAGGTAATTCAGGTAGCGCAGTTGTTCGTTGCACTGCTGGGATTGCTGCTGAAGGTAGTGCTGGTGCAGGGCAATGGCCACCACACTGGACAGGTTGACGGCTAGCGCATTCTCCAGGGCCAAGCCAGGGCGGCGACGACGATTCAGCAGCAGCACCACGCCTTCGCAGTCGGGTGCGGCAGTGATGGCCATAGAGCGATAGACCTTCATGGCCGATAGCCCCGCTTTCCCCTGGCCCGGATCCTGGGTCAGGGCCACCAGACCCTCCTGCCACTGAAAGGGGGCTAGGGTGAGTTGGGGCGTAGACAGAGCTTGGATCAAACCTTCGGCCACCCGATGCTGTAGGGCGGATTGGGGAGAACGCCCCAGGCTAGGCAGTTGCCAAAGCTGGGCGAGGATATCACTTTGCCAGTAGGTGTAGGCGATGCTGGCAGTGGGCCGATGGTGCCACAACACTAGGCAACTATCGGCTCCCAACTGAGAACCCAGCACCTCAGTGATTTGGTGCAGGGTGTAGGGGGTATTCAAACTAGCGGTAAGGGTGTGCAGCAGTTGACAGGCCACGGTTTGACGATCTGTGGGGCTGGCTGCGGTGGATGTTCGCTCATCCCCAGGTGATCGCACGGAAAACATGACGGGGGGATGATCAGATGCCATGGCTCTGGAGATGAACAACTACCCTGAATCCTTAGCCAGGGGGAGAGGATCCTGTGGGTTGAGGGTTCTTTTCCTGCCCCCTGACTATCCATACACTAACGTTTGGTCTGCCTGGGGGTATCCGTAATATTGCCAATTTTTTATCGCCCCCTTTTGGATACCCTCCGCATTTTCCTAAAGGAACGGTGAAGAGTTTATGGGGCGACCTTGGCCTCTCCGTTGGCCTGCGGGGAGGATAGCCCCTTGGTGATGGGCGGCGGACGGCTACCCTTGAGATTGGCCTTGGGATTGGCCTTGGGATTGGCCTTGGGATTGCCCTTTGAGTTGGCCTTGGAACTGGCCATTGGCATCCATGGAACGCACCACCCAGGTATCTTTGCTGCCGCCGCCCTGGGAGGAGTTGACCACTAGGGAACCGCGTTTTAGGGCAACGCGGGTGAGGCCACCGGGGTTCACGTAAATGTCCTGCCCATAGAGGATATAGGGGCGCAGATCAACGTGACAGCCTTCAAAGCTGCCGTCGATGAGGGTGGGCACGCGGGAGAGGCAGAGGGTGGGCTGGGCGATGTAGCCCCTGGGGTTGGCGCGAATGCGGTCGGCAAATTCTAGCTGTTGTTCCTCGGTGGCGTGGGGGCCAACCAGCATCCCGTAGCCGCCGGAGGCATTGGTGGCCTTGACTACGAGCTTGTCTAAATTGCTGAGGACGTGGGCTTGCTGGGTGGGGTCTTCGCACAAAAAGGTGGGCACGTTGGGGATGATCTGGTCTTCGTCGAGGTAGTAGCGGATCATCTGGGGCACGTAGGCGTAGACCAGCTTGTCGTCGGCCACCCCGGTACCGAGGGCATTGGCAATGGCCACCCGTCCGGCGCGGTAGACCTCCATCAGACCGGGTACCCCCAGCAGGGAATCGGGCCGGAAGGCTTGGGGGTCAATGAAGTCGTCGTCAATGCGGCGGTAGACCACATCCACCCGCTCTAGACCCTTGGTAGTGCGCATTTTCAGGTAGCCGTCAGACACCACCAGATCGCGCCCTTCCACCAGTTCTGCCCCAATTTGCTGAGCCAGGAAAGAATGCTCGAAGTAGGCGGAGTTGTACATCCCTGGCGTAAGCACCGCCACACGGGGGTTAATCAGGGTTTCGGGGGCAAGGTTCAGCAGGGTTTCGAGCAGTTGGCTGGCGTAGTCGTCCACCGCCGCAATGTCCATGGCCGAGAACAGATGGGGGAAGGTGGTCTTCATCACCCGCCGATTTTCGAGCACGTAGGAGACGCCGGAGGGACAGCGCATGTTGTCTTCGAGGACGTACCAAGTGCCGTCTTTGTCGCGCACTAGGTCGGTTCCGGTGATGTGGCACCAAATGTTGTTGGGCGGGGTTAGCCCCATACAAGGCTTGAGGAAACCGGGGGCGCTTTCGACCACATGGCGCGGGATCACCCCATCGTTGAGGATTTTTTGCTCGTTATAGACATCGTGAATGAAGCAGTTGAGGGCGTAGATGCGCTGTTTTAGGCCCTTCTCCAGCCACTCCCACTCGTGGCCGGGAACGATGCGGGGAATGACATCGAAGGGAAAAATCCGCTCGGTGCCCTGGGTGTCGCTATAGACATTGAAGGTGACCCCCAGCTTAAACAGAGTTTTTTGGACGGCCTCCTGCCGCTGCTGTAACTCCACCAACGACATGGCATTCACCCGTTTAATCAGCAGTTCCGCCTCCGGGCGAGGCTGGCCCTGGCCCACAAACAGTTCGTCGTAGAAGTCGCCGGGATCGTAGGCATCGAATAGCACAGGTGCAGCCTCCCTAGGGGTAGATAGCAGGGGGACGACGCACGGCGACCTCGCCCCACCGTTCAACGGTACGCTGAGCAAAACGCGATTCTGTCAGCGATTACACAATAGTTTTCATCTTTACTGGGTGGCCTACCCCCCAGGCTGTAGCTTAGGTTACGCCTTGAGGACACCCTACCGTTAGGATGCCGTGAAGCTCCCCCAGGCCCGATAAAAGAAAAACAGCGCAAAAAAGGCCAGCAGCCCACGAAACATGAGGGTGACGATGGCGTCCGGCAATTTGGGCAAGTAGCGGGTGCTGCCCTGCACCCCCACCAAGCCGCCCAGACCCAGCAAAATTCCGGTGAGGCCCACCACATTGCCCTGGAGGGTGTGCCAACCGCAGGCGGAAAGGGCAGTGATCACAATTGCCCCCAGGCTGGTTTGGATGGCAGCTTTGATATTCTCCCGTAGGAGCAAAATTTGCAGGGGCACCATCACCACGCCACCCCCAACGCCAAACAACCCCGCCAAAAATCCGGCAATGCCGCCAATCAACATCCGGGCTAGAACCGGGTTCATGGGCTGGGATGTGGTCGGAGGTGCGGTCAGGGTTGCGAATGAGTTGGCCTGATTTGGGATGTCAGAGCCTTGTAAGGTAGCCTGGGCTACGACCCGCTTTTTGATGCCAATGAGGTAGATGTTCGTCAGTAAGAAGAGGCCAAAGATGCCCAACAGCACGTACTCAGGACTATAGCTGGCCAAGGTCGTACCCAAAAAGGCGGTTACCACTGAGGGTAAGCCCAGCATCAGCACATTATTCACCTTCAGAAAGCCCATGCGCCAGTTTTGCAGGCTCCCCCCTAGGGAAATGATCACAATCGCCAGGGCGCTGGTGCCCACCGCTTCCACCCCCGAAAGTCCCAGGGCTACCATGGCCGGAACCATCACCGTACCGCCGCCAATGCCCAAAAACCCTGCCAACACCCCGGCGAAGGTACCCACCACCCATAACAGAACAACGTCGCCCACAATTTCCTCATGCTTGGCCTAAAGGGTCTGGGCGGGTGACGGGCCGCCACCCGCCTGAACCTACCCCACCCCAATCGTGACGCAGTCTCCACCCCTAGCGCCTGGGCAAGGAACCCGGTGGATCGAGACGGTATTGCCAAAGTTTAGCTATCATCTAGCAACGATTGTCACTAAGCCCATGGCTCGATTGTTCAAGTCTGCGACGCTCCGCTACGTTATCACGGTCATCTTTGTGGTGGCCCTGGTGTTGCTGGCTCGGTTGGCCATCACCTGGGCCGCTGAGGCCTTTTTGCACCCCCTCCCAATTGCCGGGGGGTGGATCAAAAGCCTGGAGCTAGTGGAACTGAGTGTGATTCCTCTGTTTGCCGTGCTGGGCTGGGGGTTGGGGGCTGCTTCCCGTCATCTGCCCTCCAAAAGCCCGCTCCTCCTCAAAACTCTAGCCCTGGTGGTGATTTTTCCGCTGATTTTTTTCAGTAGCTACTGGCTACGGTATCAACTGTGGCTCGATCAGGTTTCCGCCCAGTCTGACTTGCCCCGCCAGCAGGTGATCGACACCGCAAACATTGCCCTACAGCGAGAAAGCGGCAGCACCGGATTTTGGGGGTACTACCGCACCACCACCCGGATGCCCCTCCTGCCCGCTACCGGGGCCGAGCTCCAGCGCATGACGGAAGATCAACGGTGGTTTCGCGCAGAACTGACTCGGTTCAGCGGCATTGAACCGGGCGTATTTTCCATGATTTTTGATGGGGCGGGCTGGGGTATTCGCCTGTTTTACCTGATGCTGGCTATCATCACTAGCCTAATCTATTTTCTCAAGGGGCTGGCCTGGGCCGATACCCAACGCCTACGCAGCCTCACCAAACCCAAGGTTAACGCTTCGCCCTAGGTCGTCGCCACAGACCGGAGCAACCCTGATCAATATCGTCCTAGCTAAGACGGGCGAGGACGATATCGACCTATGGTGTAAGGGGTTGAGCGAAGGATGCCCTTCGGAGTGGTTGAGCGATGGCCACCGGGTGCTCCTCCCCTGCGCCGGAATCTGACCTAGGCCAGTTGGAACGCCGCCCCTAAACCAACGCCAATTTCGTGGATGGAGAGTTTGCCGTCGTGGTCAGAATCGAGGGCATCGAACACGGCGTCGGTACCGAGCCATTCTTCGCGGGTGATGAAGCCGTCGCCATCGAGGTCGTAGGCTTTGAACAGGTCATCGCGGGCGTGGGTGATCATAATTTCGCCCTGGGTCAGTTGGGCCAGTCGAGTCGCCAGGAAGTCCTCCAAGGTTTCCAGCGCCTTGCTAAAGCCCTTGATGCCCTCGTCCAGCTTTTCCTTGGCCATGCGGTCGGCTTCGTGCATGGCGCGGAAGGCAGCCTCATCCATGGGGATTTTCTCGATGGCCATCGCCGTCGCCTGATCGGGATCGAGCTTGCGGGGTAGGTCGGCCTCGGTGCCTTCCAACTGAGCCAACAACTGGGGCGAAATGGTCAGCAGATCGCAGCCCGCCAGTTCCGTAATTTCGCCAATGTTGCGAAAGCTGGCCCCCATTACCTCGGTTCTGTAGCCAAACTTTTTGTAGTAGTTGTAAATCTGCGTCACCGACACCACGCCGGGATCTTCGTGGGGGGCATAGTCCTCCCGCCCGGTCTCTTTCTTATACCAGTCCAAAATCCGGCCCACAAAGGGGGAAATCAGCGTTACCCCGGCTTCAGCGCAGGCGATAGCTTGGTGGGTGCCAAACAACAGCGTCAGGTTGCAGTGAATCCCTTCCTTCTCCAACACCTCAGCGGCCTTGATACCCTCCCAGGTGGAGGCAATTTTAATCAGCACCCGATCTGTACCAATGCCCAGCTTGTCATATTGGTCGATGATGTTATGGGCGGTTGCGATGGTGGCCTCCGTGTCGTAGGAGAGCCGCGCATCTACCTCCGTCGAGACCCGGCCGGGGATGATATCGAGAATCCGCTGGCCAAAGGACACCGCTAAGCGATTAAACGCCAGGTTAGCAATGTCTTTATCCGATGCCCCAGAACCCGCATCCGCCTTGGCCTTGAGCAGGGTTTCATCCACAATTTGGTGATACTGGGGCATCTGGGCCGCCGCCGTAATCAGCGAGGGGTTGGTGGTGGCATCACGGGGCGTAAACTTTTCGATGGCTTGGATGTCTCCGGTGTCAGCCACCACAATGGTGACTTGCCGAAGCTGCTCTAACAGGCTGGCCATGATGTTCTCCTGGAATGGTGAGACGGTGGGAGGACGCGGCCCCCCGTTGCTGTCCACACTATTGTAATCACAGCGGTTTGGGTCGTTGTTAACGCCCCATTAACGCCATCAGAATGCCATAGCCGCTTTCCCCACCGCTGCCTAGCCCAAACCTCTGCGGGTTTTCTTAAGCTTTGCCGACGATCTCGTAGAGGACAAAGCCCTTACGGTGGATGGTTTGTGTACGTTCGCACGCTAAATGTCGCATTTCGCAGATTGGCGTCACTGGCATCCAGCACCTCAAAAACCGTCATAGCAGGACTTTTAGCGATATACCTAAAAATTAGCGACATTTTCTTGATTCGCAAAAACGATGTCGTAAAACCGGGAATCGCAAAATAAATGTCGTTTATACCCTGATTTATTTCTCTCAAATTAGATGACGTTCTTGGGGGGATAAAATGGACATTTGTCTCGGTCACCCAGTTGGCTGAGTTGAGTAATGATGAGTCAACCGGTACGGAAGTCTGCTGAGAGCCTTTTGCCCGACTGAGACGACCCGACTAAGAGGATATTTGAAAAGTATCAATTAGCACACAGCGACCCGGATCGCAGAA
>JBBAWV010000126.1:0-12983 GCA_040396995.1 Nodosilinea sp.
GGGTTTTGAGGATGGGGGCGACGGAGAGTTTGCCTTGGTTGTGCAACGCCTGGAAAGAAGCGGGCCAGTGGGGCTGCCAGCGGAAGGGGTAGAGGCCGAAGTAGTTTTGGCGGGATCGATCTGGGGCTTGCTTGGCTTCGCGGAACATTTCCCCGGCGGTGGCCACGTCCAACGTGCTGGGCCGAAAGTAGAAGGCAAACAGGGCGATGCGCTGCCAGCCTTTGCGGCGATTTTCCGGCGTATCCACTATGGCATCGGCGGGGCTGTCCTTAGCGTGGAACAGCAATGGAAAGGGGTTGAGTTGCACAATGGCGGGCGGCTCGGCGGGGATAGACACCAGCGCATCCGTCACCATTAGGGTGCGACTGGGGCGATGGAAGCAGGCGGTTTCCCCAAAGGGGCCGAGGCCGAGGGGAATGGGGGGCAGTAGGGCGCAATCCACCTGGTCGGCAAAGGGCAGGCGAGAACAATCGTCGGGCAAAAGTTGGGTACGATCCGCAGGCAGGCCCAGCCAGGGTAGGGGCAAATTGAGCGGGAAGCTCCACTGGTTGGGGGTAACGTAGACCTGGGCCTGGGGGAAACGACGGGCAAAGGGGCCAACAAAAACCTTGTGCTCAATCCCCGTCACCGTAGACAGAATGATGTGGCGCACCGGGCCGTGGCGTTCCTCCAGTTCCCGCAGCAGGCCTACACATTCCGCCGTGGGGGCCACCGGGGAGTAGACCAACAGCCCACGGGGTTCTAGGCGCACCACCGTCATCCGAATTGGCACCACCACGTAGAAAATGCCCTGGAACTGGTCGAAGGTCCACACCGTATCTTTGACCACCTCGGTTCGCAGGGTGGGGCGCTGGCCATAGGGGTAGAGGGGCACCAGGGGCCAAAAGGGCCAAGCGGTATCGCGACGAGGATTGGACAAAGCAGGGGTGACGGTCATGGACAGGGCTGTGATGGACAGGGGTATTGAGAAAGGAAATGTTTAAGACCGTTCGCAAGCTACACCCCCAGCCCTTCTCCCAGGATGGAGAAGGGCTGGGGGTGTAGCTTGCTTCCCGTCAGGGTGGGCGAGCCAGGATGAGGGCCAGCCTTGTTTATTTTCTTGTTTATTTTAGGGCCGCTTTCCGTTTAGATCCGCTTTCCCCCGGCCTCCCTGCCCATCTTCCTCAGCGAACGGGAACCAGAGCGATAGAATTTGGGCAGACTTCGCCCCTATTTGCCGTCGTACCCATGTTCAAAGACCTCAAACACTGGCTGTTGGCCCATTGGCTATGGTGCCTTTTGGCCTTGGCTGGGGTGCTCGCTGCCGATGCCGGAATTCAACTGCTGGCGGAGCGCCTGTGGTTTGTGGAGGTGAACTACGTTGATGTGTTTTGGCTCCAGTTGCGGTCTCAACTGTTGCTGGGGCTGCTTCCCATTGGCCTGACGTTGCTATTTACCTGGGGCAACCTGGCCCTGGCCGACCGCACCACGCCGCTTTCGCCCCCAGCCACCCCCACCCGTGCCCAGGGCATGAGGCTGGGGTGGCTGCTGTTGCTGGCGGGTCTGCTCAGCCTGTTGGTGGGGGTGCAGTTGGTTTACCAAGGGCAAATTGCGGCGGATTTTTGGCAGGAAACCACCACGCTCTATGAATCCACCACGCCCCTGCCCCTGTGGCCGAAGCTGCAACTGTTTCGGGTGGTGGGGCAAATTTTGCTGAGCCAGCCCTGGCTGATTGCGGCCTTGGGGGTCGGCACAATGGCCTTTGTGGTCTATCCTCGGCAGTTAGGGCGGCTGGCGGCGGCGTTGATGAGTCTGGGCTTTGGCCTCATTTTGGCGAAACAATGGCCGACGGTGCTGCTGGCCCTGAACCCCGTTCCCTACAACGAAGTCGATCCCATCTTTAAACGAGACATTGGCTTCTATATTTTTCAGTTTCCGCTGCTGCGTCTGCTGGAATTTTGGGCCATCGGCGTCCTGTTTTTCACGTTTGTGGCGGTCTGCTTGGTGTACCTGATGCGGGGGGGCACCCTCAGTCGGGGGCGGTTTTACGGTTTCTCCCTTTCCCAGCAGCAGCACCTCTATACCTTGGCGGGGCTGTTGTTTGTGATTACTAGCTTTAGCCACTGGCTGGGCCGCTACGACATCCTCTATTCCCGCGAGGGCGTGGTCTATGGGGCGGGCTATACCCATGTGCATGTGCTGCTGCCTGTGAACGGGGGACTGGCGCTGTTGACCCTGGCCTTTGGGCTGGTGTTTCTGTGGCGGGGGCTGCTGTGGCGACCCAACTACTTCAACCCCATGGCTAAGGGGGCGCGGCAACGGGCGAAGGCTTCAGACCTTTTCCGGGGCTGGCTGAACCTAGGCGGCACGAGTTTGTTAGTCAACGGAATCTGTCTATACCTAATCCTGACGTTGGTTGGTTTGGTCTTGGCCCCGGAGGTCGTGCAGCGGTTGGTCGTGCAGCCCAACGAGCTTCAGCGGGAACGCTCCTACATCACCAACTCCATCGCCCTAACGCGGGCGGCGTTTGACCTAGAGGCCATCGACTCGGAACCCTTCGACCCCAGCGGCGATTTGACAGTGGAGGATCTGGAACGCAACGACCTCACCCTAGAAAATATCCGCCTGTGGGATCCGCGCCCGCTGCTAGAAAGTAACCGTCAGCTTCAGCAAATCCGCCTCTACTACGAATTTAAAGACGCCGACTTCGACCGCTACAACATTCTCAACCAAGAGCGACGCTCGGAACGGCGGCAGGTGATGATTTCGGCGCGGGAACTGAACTACGAACGGGTGCCCGACATCGCTAAAACCTGGGTGAACGAGCACCTAGTCTACACCCACGGCTTTGGCTTCACCCTCAGCCCCGTCAACACCGCTGGCCCCGATGGCCTGCCCACCTACTTTGTGCGCGGCATCGACAACATCCCCAGCAGCGAGGAGGTGCGCCAAAGCATCCCCATCGGCGATCCGCGTCTGTATTTCGGGGAACTCACCGACACCTACATCATGACCAATACCCAGGTGTTGGAACTGGATTACCCCAGCGGCAACGAAAACATCTACACCACCTACCTCGGTCGGGGCGGCATTTCGTTAGATAACCTTTGGCGACGGCTGCTGTTTGCCCGCTACCTGCAAGACTGGCGGATGCTCTTCACCGAGGATTTCACGCCCGATACCCGTCTGCTGTTTCGCCGCAACATTGCCGAGCGGGTGCGGGCCATCGCCCCCTTCCTGCGGTTTGATACCGATCCCTACCTAGTCACGGTGGATATCGGCAACCGATCTCGCCAGTGGGGCACCGGAACCGCCCACGGCAGCGATCCCCCCGAACAGGTAGATCTCCAACGGTTCGCCGACCGCGATCCCAGCTTTATCCAGGCCAATTTCAACACCCAAACGGGCGAAAACTACCTCTACTGGGTGATCGACGCCTACACCGTCAGCAGCCGCTACCCCTATTCCGATCCGGGGGAGAACAACTTCAACTACATCCGCAATTCGGTCAAGGTGGTGGTGGACGCCTTCAACGGATCCGTCGGCTTCTTTGTGTCGGAACCCAACGACCCGATCATCCGGGCCTGGAGCGGCATCCTTCCCGGTATGTTTGACCCCCTAGAGGCCATGCCCGACTCCCTGAGAATCCACATCCGCTACCCCCAGGATTTGTTCGCCGTCCAGGCCGACTCCCTGATGACCTACCACATGACCGACCCCCAGGTGTTCTACAACCGGGAAGACCAGTGGCGCGCCCCCACGGAAATCTACGCCAGCGAATCCCAACTCGTCGAGCCCTACTACCTGATCATGAAACTGCCCCAGGAGGAGAGCGAAGAATTTATTCTGCTGCGGCTGTTCACCCCCGCCCAGCGCAACAATCTAATCGCTTGGCTCGCGGCTCGCTCAGACGGCAATCGCTACGGACGGCGACTCCTCTACCGCTTCCCCAAGCAAGAACTCGTCTTTGGTACAGAGCAGATCGAAGCCCGCATCAACCAAGACCCAGAAATTTCCCAGCGCATCTCCCTCTGGAACACCGAGGGTTCGCGGGCACAGCAGGGTAATCTGCTGGTCATTCCCATCGAGCAGTCCCTCATTTATGTCGAACCCCTCTACCTCGTCGCCGAGCAAAACCAATTACCGACCCTTACACGGGTGATCATGGTCTACAGAAACCGCATTGCCATGGCTCCCACCCTGGCCGATGTCCTGTCCGCCATTTTTAAGCAAGACCCCACCCCCGCACCGCCCATCCTGCGGGAACTCGAAGAGGGCATTCCCGACGACGTTCCCCCGGCCCAACCTTTAGAGGGCGTTGATTTAAGCCTGTTATCGTCGTTCTAGTCCCCGCAGCCGTGTTCTAGTTCCCGCAGCCGCCCTTCCACCTGGGCAGTGCTGGCCTCGGCTCCAAGGGCATACACGGCCCAAAATCCCTCTGATATCAGGGGTGGACATTGCCGCAGCGCCGCATGGGCCGCATCAATTACCCCTGCGGGCACCTGGCGCTCCCGGCTTTGGTTCCGCTGGTGGCAGGTGGCCAAGGGGGTGGTTAAATACCAGCCAATCCAGTCGGCCCCCAAGGGCTCTAGCCGTTGCAACAGCACCACCCGCCAATCTCGCTGGGTATTGGTGGCATCGTAAATCACAGTCAGCCCCTGCCTCACCCCCTGTCCAATTCGCCGGATCACCTCCGCCTCAATCTCCGGCCACGATCCCTGCTTCGCTGCGCAACCGTAGAGATCCTGGCGAATCTGGTCAGTAGACACAATGCAACGGTGGGGTAGCCCAGCCTGCATCCGCTGGGCCAGGGTACTTTTGCCGCTTCCCGGCGGCCCAATCAACAGGTGGCAACGCAACGGAACCCCCATCTCTGCCATGCCTCGCGGCCCTCCCTCAACGGAATGGGTCTATTGTAGGAGCGCAACTCCCGCCCTGCCCCGCCCCAGTGCGAAGGATGCACCAAGGCCATGCCCCATGTAACGGTTGGTGTCCCTAGGTAACGTCCCGCAAAGTCTTCTAACGAGATATCGAGATCCCCTTGTTTTCCCATTATTTTGACGATCCCAATTGCTAAATGTGCCCGTATCGATCTGTAAACAGACCACTGCTTTTCAGGGGGGATCAGATAACGTGAAACTGGAGTCTAGATTAGGAATAATCGGATTTTAGAAAGAGCTGTGTTGTTAAAATCGAACGCCGAGAACAGAGTTAGCCCATGGTTTAGATGATCGAGGTTTATAGGATTTTTTCGATACAATTCTATCCGATGAAGTGCTTGAATCCGTTCTAGTTCCTGGGCTCTCTTCATTTCTCACTGACCTCAATGAAATCATAAGATTCTCTTAAATTGTTTTCTGTTAAACATCGTTTATTTTGAATGTAAGTTCGGATTGTCTCAACGAACTTCCTGCTTTGGTTGTAGTGCTTTCTGGGGCTACAACTGGTTTCTCTAAAGGGTTGTGCCATGTCACCCACTGCTACGACGACCACCGTTGAACCCGCCGCCGCCAAGGAAAAAGCCGCCAAGCCCGACCTACGCTTCAAACGCCTCGACATCACCATGAAGCGGCAGCAGTACGCCCCCGATGCGCTGATTGAGGTGCTCCACGTCGCCCAGGAAGCCTTTGGTTTCTTGGAAGAAGACGTGCTGCAATACGTTGCCCACGGCCTGAAACTGCCCCTCAGTAAGGTTTATGGCGTCGCCACCTTCTACCACCTGTTTTCCCTCAAGCCCAGCGGCGCGCACACCTGCGTGGTCTGTATGGGCACCGCCTGCTACGTGAAGGGCGGCGATAAGGTGATGGAAAAGCTGCAAGAGGAACTGGGCATTGAGCTAGGCGAAACCACCCCTGACGGCAAGGTTTCCCTAATGGCGGCCCGCTGCCTTGGAGCCTGCGGTATTGCCCCCGCTGTGGTGTTCGACGGCACCGTGGGCGGCAAGCTCTCGCCAGAGGAAGCCGTTGCCAAGGTCAAAGTCTGGGAAGGGGAGGGGTGATGGTTGGTTACTGGTTGTTGGTTATTGGTTACTGGTTGTTAGTTGAGTCCATGTCACTGGTTTTGAACCTCTAACCCAACCCCGAATCACCAACCCCCCAATAACGAATAACGAAGCCCCAATAACGAATAACGAATAACGAATAACGAATAACGAAGCCCCAAATCACCCATAACGAATAACGCCCCTCCCACAGGAGACCCATCATGGATTTACAAGAACTACATACCATCGCCAAGGCGGAACAGGAACGCCAAAAGCCCGTGCGGGTGCATTGCTGTACTTCGACGGGGTGTCGGGCGGCGGATGCCATGGGCATCTACGGCAATTTGAAGCAGGCGGTGACGGATCATCACCTGGAGGATCGGGTGGAGGTGGTGGGCGTGGGCTGTATGGGCTTTTGTGGCCGTGGCCCCCTGGTGCAGGTGGATCCTGACGAGTTGCTTTATGAAGAAGTCACTCCCGACCAGGCCGCTAGCATCATTGAGGCGATGGATGGCGGCACGGCTCAGCCCATCCAGGGGGATGTGAATCATCCCTTCTTTGCGCGACAGATGCGGGTGGTGCGGGAATATAGCGGCAAAATTGACCCAGAACGGATCGAGGAATACATCGCGGTGGGCGGGTATGAATCCCTGCACAAGGCGATTTATGAGATGACTCCCGCCGAGGTGGTGGATCAAATTTCCAAGAGCGGCCTACGGGGGCGGGGCGGCGGCGGCTATCCCACCGGGCTGAAGTGGGCCACGGTGGCGAAAATGCCCGAAGGCCAAAAGTACATTATCTGCAACGGCGATGAGGGCGATCCGGGGGCGTTTATGGATCGCAGCATCCTGGAAAGCGATCCCCATCTGGTCTTAGAAGGGATGGCGATTGCGGGCTATGCGGTCGGTGCCAACCACGGCTATATCTACGTGCGGGCGGAATATCCCCTAGCCATTGCCCGCTTGCAGAAGGGCATTCAGCAGGCGAAGAAGTACGGCCTGTTGGGCAGCCAAATTTTTGACTCCCCCTTCGATTTCAAAATCGACATTCGCATTGGGGCTGGGGCCTTTGTCTGCGGCGAAGAAACGGCGTTGATTCAGTCCATCGAAGGCGGGCGGGGTAACCCCATTCCCCGGCCTCCCTACCCGGCCCAAAAGGGCTTGTATGATTGCCCAACGCTGATCAACAACGTGGAAACCCTGGCCAACATTACGGCGATTATTCGCAACGGGGCGGACTGGTACTCTTCCATCGGCACCGACAACAGTAAGGGCACCAAAATCTTTGCGCTAACGGGCAAAATCCGCAACAACGGCCTGATCGAAGTGCCGATGGGCATCACCCTCCATCAAATTGTGGAGGAAATGGGCGGCGGCGTCCCCGATGGCGAGGTGAAGGCCGTCCAGACGGGTGGCCCCTCCGGCGGCTGCATCCCCAAGTCCATGCTAGATACCCCGGTGGATTATGACTCCCTCCGCAAGGTGGGCTCCATGATGGGCTCCGGCGGCATGGTGGTGATGGACGATTCCACCAGCATGGTCGGCATTTCCCAGTTCTATATGGAGTTCTGCCGAGGGGAAACCTGCGGCAAATGCGTTCCCTGTCGCACGGGCACGGTGCAGCTCTACGCCATGCTGTCCAAAATCCTTAAGCGCCAAGCCACCGCCGAGGATCTGGTGAAAATGGAAGCCCTCTGCGAAATGGTGCGCGACACCAGCCTCTGCGGCCTGGGCCAAACCGCCCCGAACCCCGTCCTCAGCACCCTGAAATACTTCCGGGAAGAGTACGAAGAACTGCTGGTAGAACCGGAATACCTCAGCGACCTCAACGGTAAGGAAGCCCCCCAAGAGGTGAACGCATGATGTCCGGTGAAAGAACCCAGGGTTCTGCGACGATCCCTGGCTATTTGCCCCAATTTCTGGCTAGAACCCTGGGTTCTGGAAGTCTAAGGAGGTCGCCATGAGTTATCAGCGTGTGATCATCCCCCGCCACGGCCATGCCGAGGTGCTGCAACTGATCGAAGAGGTGGAATTGCCCTTCCCTAATCCCGACCAGGTGCGGCTGCGGGTGTTGGCAGTCGGTGCGGCCTATACGGACGTGCTGATCCGCGAAGGAATGTATCCCGGCATTCCCAAGCCGCCCTTTTCTCCGGGCTACGAGGTGGTGGGCGAAATTGACCAACTGGGGGAGGCGGTCACGGGCTTTTCCCTCGGTCAAAGAGTCGTGGCGCTGACGGTGACGGGGGGCTATAGCGAATACCTCTGTGTGGCGGCGGATGAACTGGTGCCCCTGCCCGATGGGGTGGACGCCGATGAAGCGGCTTGTCTGGGCCTGCAATACGTCACGGCGTATCAGTTGATTCATCGCATCGCCAAACTGCAATCGGGACAGCGGGTGCTGATCCACGGAGCCGGGGGCGGCGTGGGCACGGCCTTGTTGGAAATTGGCCAAATTCTGGGACTGGAGATGTACGGGACGGCTTCTGCGGCCAAGCACGATCTCGTGCGGCGGTTGGGGGGCATCCCGATTGATTACCAGCGCGAGGACTTTGTAGAACAAGTCCACACCCTGACCGCCAATAATCCTCAATATGGCCCTACAAAAGGCGTGGATGCAGTGTTTGACGGCATTGGCGGCGGGCATTTGTGGCCGTCCTACAACGCCCTGGCCCCCGGTGGGCATTTGCTGTGCTACGGCTTTTCGGCGGCGATGCAAAGTCGGCAGCGTCAACTGGCCTTTGCCGCCACCTTTGGGTTGATGGCCGCCCTCAAGGTTTGGCCCGATGGCAAACGGGTTTCGTTCTACAGCATTACCGGACTGAAGCAGGCCCATCCCGACTGGTTTAAGCAGGATCTTGCCTTTCTGCTGGACTGGTTGGCAGCGGGGCGGATTCGTCCGGTAATTGCCCAGCGGTTGCCCCTGCGGCAGGCCGTTGCCGCTCACCAGTTGCTCGACCGTGGGGCCGTAGCAGGACAGTTGGTTTTGGTATGTACTGGCGAAGGAGCTTAACATGGCCGTAAGAACTCTAAATATTGATGGCAAAGACATTGCCGTGGAGGCGGGCACCAGCATTCTCGATGCCGCCCAGGAAGCTGGAGTGGCCATTCCCAAGCTCTGCCACCTGGAGGGCATTACTCCGGTGGGGGCCTGTCGCCTCTGCCTAGTGGAAATTGAGGGCATGAACAAGATGCTGCCCGCCTGCGTCACCGAGGTGTGGGAGGGCATGGTGATCCACACCCAAACGCCCAAGCTGCAAGAGTATCGCCGCATGACGGTGGAGCTGATTTTTGCCGAGGGCAACCACGTTTGCTCGATCTGCGTGGCCAATGGCAACTGCGAATTGCAGGATGTGGCCATTGAGGTGGGCATGGATCACAGCCGTTTCCCCTACCGTTTCCCGGATCGCGGCGTGGATCTGTCCCATCCGATGTTTGGCATTGACCACAACCGCTGCATCCTCTGTACCCGCTGCGTCCGCGTTTGCGACGAAGTGGAGGGTGCCCACGTTTGGGATGTGGGTAATCGGGGCGCGGCTTGTTACATTGTCTCCGGGTTGAATCAACCCTGGGGCGAGGTCGATGCCTGCACCTCCTGTGGCAAATGCGTGGATGCCTGCCCCACCGGGGCCATCTTCAAACAGGGCAGCACCACGGGCGAAAAACAGGCCGACGCTGCCAAGCTCGAATTTTTATCCACCGCACGGGAGAAGCATCAATGGACAAGATAAGGTTTGCCACGGTATGGCTGGCGGGTTGTTCGGGCTGCCACATGTCGTTTTTGGATTTGGATGAGTTTTTAATCGACCTGGCCGACTTGGTGGATGTGGTCTTTAGCCCCGTGGGCTGCGACCTGAAGGACTATCCCGACAATGTGGATGTGTGCCTGGTAGAAGGGGCGGTGGCCAACGAAGACAACCTAGAACTGATCTACGAAGTGCGCCGCAAAACCAAGGTTTTGATTTCCTTTGGCGATTGCGCCGTTACCGCCAACGTACCCGCCATGCGGAATATGCTGCGCAACAGTGCCGAAGGTGTGCTCAAGCGGGGCTACCTAGAACTGGCCGACGAAACTGCCCAACTGCCCCACGCCCCCGGCATCGTGCCAGAACTGATGGATCGGGTCACCCCCGTCCACGAGATCGTCCCTGTGGATATCTTTATGCCGGGTTGCCCTCCCTCTGCTGATCGCATCCGGGCTACCATTGAACCGCTACTCCACGGGCAACAGCCCGACATGGTAGGACGCGAAATGATTAAATTCGGATAGTTCGATTAGGAGGAACAACCATGAGCGTTGACAGCAAAGAGTTTAATGAGGAGCTACAAAAAGCCATTGACTACGCCCACCAAGTAACGGCAGAGAAGGGCGAAACCTCCCCCGAAGCCGCCGCCGCCTGGGATGCCGTGGAAGAAATGCGCGCCGAAGTTTCTCACCAACACCAAAAGCCCAAACAAACCGGCTTCGACAAATACCTAGAAGAAAACCCCGAAGCCATCGAGGGTTTGATGTACGACAGCTAGATTTCTAGTGTCTAACGGACGCAGAATCTGCGTCCGTTAGACGATTCCTATCCCGGAGACCCCACCATGGCAAAAACCGTAGTCATCGACCCCGTTACCCGCATTGAAGGCCACGCCAAAATTTCGGTCTTTTTGGACGACGCGGGAAACGTCTCCAAGGCCCAGTTCCATGTGGTGGAATATCGGGGGTTTGAAAAATTCTGCGAAGGCCGTCCCTACACCGAAATGGCCGGAATTACCGCCCGCATCTGCGGCATTTGCCCCGTTAGCCACCTGATTTGCTCCGCCAAAACCGGGGACAAAATCCTGGCCGTCAAAATTCCCGAAACTGCCGACAAACTGCGCCGCCTGATGAACCTGGGCCAACTCACCCAGTCCCACGCCCTCTCCTTCTTCCACCTCAGCAGCCCCGACTTTTTGCTGGGCTGGGATAGCGACCCCGCCAAACGCAACGTCTTTGGCCTGATCGCCGCCGACCCCGACCTGGCCCGCGCCGGAATTCGCCTGCGCCAGTTTGGCCAAAAGGTGATCGAAATCCTCGGTGGCCGCAAAATCCACGCCGCCTGGACGGTGCCCGGTGGCGTCCGCGCACCCCTCAGCGAAGAAGGCCGCGCCTGGATCGTAGACCGTCTGCCCGAATCCTTCGCCACCATCCGCAAAGCCCTCGACATCTTCAAAGGCTTGATCTCTGGCCCCATGAAAGAAGAAGTGGACATCTTCGGCGAATTTCCCTCCCTCTTCATGGGCCTCGTCGGTAAAGATGGCCTGTGGGAACACTATGACGGCCACCTGCGCTTCTCCGACAGCAGCGGCAACATCGTCGCCGACGGCCTCAGTGAAGACGACTATCAAGACTTCCTGGGCGAGGCGGTGGAAAACTGGTCGTACCTCAAATTCCCCTACTACAAACCCATGGGCTACCCCGACGGCATCTACCGCGTCGGCCCCCTGGCACGGCTGAATGTGTGTGACCGCATCGGCACCCCCCAAGCCGACGCCGAACTGCAAAACCTGCGCGACTACGCGGGCGGCGTGCCCACCTCATCCTTCCTCTACCACTACGCCCGCCTGGTAGAAATCCTCGCCTGCCTAGAGCACATCCAAATCCTCATGGATGACCCCGACATCCTCTCCACCCGCGTCCGCTCCCACGCCGGAGTCAACGCCCTAGAGGCGGTCGGCGTCAGCGAAGCCCCCCGTGGCACCCTCTTCCACCACTACAAAGTAGACGATAACGGCCTCGTCCAAAAGGTGAACCTGATCATCGCCACGGGCCAAAACAACCTGGCCATGAACAAAACCGTCACCCAAATCGCCAAACACTACATCCACAGCGAAGACATCCCCGAAGGTTTCCTCAACCGCGTCGAAGCGGGGATTCGCTGTTATGACCCCTGCCTCTCCTGCTCCACCCACGCCGCAGGGCAAATGCCCCTCCATGTGCAGTTGCTGTCCGCCGATGGGGGCGTGATTCGGGAGGTGTATCGGTAGGGTAGTTGAAAAACGGCTTATTCGTCACGATGGGATCTGAGATGGGATTTCCAGGCTCAGATCCCCGCCAGCAGAGGGATAGCGTCTATAGAGTGTGTATTAAAATTCTTGCTAGAATCTCTGGCAAGGAAAGTTTTTATTGCTACGCTAAGGTTATTCGTAGGCCAGCATTCTCCATAGGCGGGTTACAACGTGGATATTTTAATTGAATCAACTAAATATTTTGAGCAGGATCTTGATCAATTAAGTCAAGACAACCGGAAAGCCGTCATTCAAATCATTAACGACTTCGCCAACCTGTTTCCAGATAACGATTCTAGTGCTTATAAGAAGCTTGATCAACCAAATGTGCCATTAGACCTCAATGGCTATGATTCCTCTCTCTACGTCTTAAGGGCTTTAGGGCAGTTAAGAATTATCTTAACCGTCGATGAGGATCCTATCTTTGATCAAGTTATTCTTAATCTTTTCCGAGTCGTTGATCGTGAAAGTGTTGAAACGTCATACCAGGACATAGCAAAAGCTCTTTATCAAGAAATCTCCCATCGCCATCGGGAACCAGCCCAGATATCGTAAGTCATTTTATGGCACAAACACTACCGCTCTTTGATGAGTATGGAATTATTCATCAGGCCATGAAAATCCTGCCAGACAATCGTCTAAAAATTGCCTTCCTTGAAGCCTTGGCAGAACTTGAAGACAGCGAATGTCGCAGGACTAAAACCTTTCCCAAAACAAGGCTGCATAAAGTTTCAGGGGTAAAACAGGCTATCTACCGAGCAGATATTGATAAGATCTCAGGCTGGCGGATCCATGTTCAATATATAAATGGGCAGGTTCACCTCAAAGATATCATCGAAGGTCAGCGCCATGATGATGTTCTCAAGATGATTAAGTCAAAGAAAAGTCGTTATGAATAATAGTTGGAGCCATACGTTACTGCATCGCCATCATTAAGCGCCAATTCAAATCTGAAGTGCATCAGCGTCTGATTTATCTGAATAGAATAC
>JBBAWV010000127.1:0-12919 GCA_040396995.1 Nodosilinea sp.
CATACCCTGAGTCCTAGGATGAGACATCACTTTTGGTATTTTTCGAGGTGCCCATATGTTATTCAAGGTTCCTACGAAGATTTGCATTGGGATAGTGAGAAAGCATCCTCTGGAGAAACTGCGATGTTTGTCAGAGTTCGGTTTGATGCATTATTAAGTCCAACAAAAAGCGATGTTTTACAGCGCCAGTTATTAGATATAGAACCTTTCAAGGAAATGCACTGGGATACTCAGATGTCAGGAGTGCAAGTGCCTGATAATGTTGCATCAGAACTAGAAAAAGTGTGGGAAGAGTTCTCTAATTCTCCAAGCTTTCTCTCCCCTGAAGAGATCTCAGAGAATAACACACACTATGAAGGTTCAGTACATCAAGTAAGAGTTAATGCCTATGAGCGTAATACCAAAGCTCGAAAAATTTGTGTTGAATACTACGGGGCAAGCTGCTTTGTTTGTGGTTTTGATTTTAGCAAGGCTTATGGTGAGTTAGGCGATGGTTTTATTCACGTTCACCATCTGCGCCCACTATCGGAGATTAAACAGGAGTATCAGGTTGATTCAATTAATGATCTGCGTCCTGTCTGCCCCAATTGCCATGCTATGATTCACCGCCGTACTCCGCCTTTAAGTATTGAGGAGCTTCAGGAGTTGTTAGATAATGCTAGATTACAGCCAGCCCCCTAACAATTCGGGGCTCTTCTGGGTATGTGGTGATAAGCCAAACTTATGACTAGACGTGGCAAGGCTTTCAGCCATTCCCAACAGGACAAACTGTATACCTCTATACGGTTTCAGTCGTAAACCCAGAAGAGCCCAATTCGGGTGCAGCGGATTGACCGAAGCCGCTTGGGTAGGATGCAGAGTCTCTGGCAACCGCTGACCCGAAACGTTAGCCTGCTGTTCAGGTCAGTTATGGGATTGAAGTTAAGTTCGGTCAAGGAGACACTAAACTTTATCTTGTTGCTTAGCCTATTTGATTTTATGCGCCAGATATGACTCAGCTTGATTCTAATGATCTTATTGCCAGCGATCCTCTTAGTTTGAGGAGTAAAAACGATACTTTTATTTCCTATTCACGGAAAGATAAGACTTTTGTAGAGCAATTGGTTGCTAAATTTCATCAGGCGGATCGTGAACCTTGGATTGACTGGGACGATATTTACAAGGGGGAAGACTGGTGGCAGTCGATTCAGAGAGGCATTGAAGGATCTGATAACTTTGTTTTTGTAATTAGCCCAGATTCCGTTACATCAGAAGTATGTCGAAATGAAGTTGACTATGCAGCTCAACTCAATAAGCGTTTTCTTCCTCTGCTTTGGCGAGAAGGGTTTGACCAGTCAAAGCTACACCCTTCGATTGCTCAGCACAACTGGATATTTTGTCGTGAAAGTGATGATATTGGTAGAGTATTTCAAGAGTTAGTAGAAGCTTTAGATACTGATTTAGATCATGTACGTACTCACACGCGCTTAATCCTGCGATCGCTAGAGTGGAAAAATCGAGGACAAGACAACAGTTATCTACTAAGGGGCATTGATCTAGATGATGCCCAACATTGGCTCAGTCAAGGTATTCATAAAACACCCAAACCCACAGATGATCAAATCGCTTACATCAATACGAGCATTGAGGCTAGATTTGCCGCTATAAAGGCACGTCAGCAAGCGAAATGGATCGTCGTATTGACGACAGTGATTGCTAATCTAGCCTTTGTTACTGGAGGGTTATACTCGATCTATTGGAATATTAATAAGATCGCTCAGAATCAGATATCTCAATCTATGGAGAGTACTCTAAATGCGACGCTAGCTGGTATTGATGGAGATGAATTTGAAAAGCTAACTCAGGTAGAGTTGCTTCCGGGGCAAGATGAACCTAACAATAATCCACTGTATCAACGTCACCAAGCTTGGTTGAAAACAGTTCATGAGATTGCTCCTGAAGCTTTCCCTAGCACTTATATAGTAGAGACTGATAATAATAAGTTAATTGCTATTGGAGATATTTATAGAATGGTTGATGTTTATCAAGAATATGCGGTTCCGTATAAAGCTGTAGTTCCTGAAAAATATATAACTCCAGAAGTTTGGGAGGGATTAGAAAACATAAGCCTTGATCTATCTCCTAATAAAGAATATATTGACGAAAGTTGGGTTGCGATTTATGAACCTATACGCAATAGTGCAGGGGAAGTAGTAGGGGGGCTAGGTTTGGATTATGAGTCTACCTACTGGACTGATTTGCAGGATGCAATCCGCCGAGTAATGGTCATTGCCGGTAGCATTGCTTTTATTTGGCTGGTAATTTCAAGCTGGTTAATTTTGAAAGCGACCCAACCTTTCTCTGAACCCCTTCAAGAAAGGTGGACATCACCAAAAACTTGGCTAACAAGCCCAATGCACCGGAACAGAGTTAAGTGATTAGTGAAGTGAGTTGCAAAGGTTATCTATGTCCGGTGATTGGGGTCGTTAGCCGTTGAGTGGGCATGGACTGGTTGTCTAACACGTTTCCAAAGTGGCTTGGGTTCTGCTATCGCGTCACTCAACCTACTAGAAATCAATGCTTTCCAGCTTTGTGTCAGGCAAGCAGGGATATGGCCGTAAACTCATCCAGTCGGCTATGCTTCTTATCCCCACTTCACAATGGCCGAACCCCAGGTTAGCCTTGCCCCAAAGCCAGCGGTAAGTTTGGTAAGGTTCTGGCTCCTACGAGGCTCATGATGCCGCAATGTCTATACCCGATTCAGTTGTCTCCTTAGTTGGGATACATGGAAGGATATAATTTTGTGCGATCAAACTTCTGATTCCCATGCCATCGAATGACGCTGAGTTACAAGTTCAGGCCCGAAGTATTCTAGATGCAATCGCCTTTATTCCCTTTGAGCAGTGCCAACCCTTAAGCCGTGAATTTAGCCATCTTCCTGCGCGTCCTGGTATTTATGCGATTCGGCACAAAAATAATGGGTTGCTCTATATCGGCAAAACTAAGAGTTTACGAGGTCGTTTTAGCGGCGGGCATAAAGCTTTCTTGTGGGCATGGCTCGACAAATATAATGATGAGGATGTGCGAATGGCCTTACAAGTCATTCCCTACTGGGGAAACCCCGCGTTACTATTAGAGCTAGAAGCCATGATTTTGAGAGCAGCAGAGCCTCCCTATAACGTCCAAATTCCAACCGAGAGGTAAAGCGATGCAAGCTAAATCTAAAGAACAGCTTTCTCCTCTTGATGCTGAAGCCATTCTAGAGCGATTGCCTGAACGAATTCGTGTGGCTCTCATCGCTCGTGCGACTGAAATTGAGTATCCGGTTGAGGCCGTAGTTGAAATGGCAATAGCTAGCTTTCTAGATAGCGAGGCAATAGGATTTACAGATTGTAAGCCTGGGCGCGGACAGTAAGACCTGACTGACTGACACAACGCTGAAAAGCCTTGATTTCTCGTAGGTTGGGTGGCGCGATAGCAGAACCCAACAAGCCCAAAATTCTTGGTCAGTGTTGGGTGCAGCGAAGCGGAACCCAACCTACTTTGGAGATGTGTCAGGCAACCAGCAGTAAGGCTGCGGTCTAACAAGCCCAATTCACTCAATCGTCGAGGGGTTATCGGTCAGGGCTTTAAGGTTAACTGCGACAGATGGTTGAAAACATTGGCCTTTGAGTGGGCGTGGCTATCAATTCATCCAGTCGCCCATGTTTCTTATCCCCACTTCACAATAGCCGAACCCCAGGTTAGCCCTGCCCCAAAGCCTGCGGTGGCGATGGTGTCGCCCGGTTTAATGTGGCCAGCGCGTACCGCTTCATCCAGGGGCAGGGGTAAGGATGTGGTGGCATTGTCTGTATTGGGCCATGTTGCTGATCACCCATTCACTAAGCACCATTAGATATAATGGAAGCCCAACCAATTGGGTCGCAGCCATGGCAGTTCGACAGCGGCGTTACAAGTAAAGAAGAGATAGCCCGACGATGCCCAGAAAAATTAGGGAGTTGAAGAGCCTATTGCTGAAGGCAGGATTTGTTTATGAGTCTGCCAAAGGTAGCCACACTAAATGGTCTCATCCGCTGTTGTCAGGAAAGCTTATCCTCTCAGGGAAAGATAGCCACGATGCCAAACTTTACCAAGAGAAAGATGTTGATGACGCACTCAAAAAACTCGCTGAAATTGAGGAAGAGGGGCAATGAATAGTCGCTATACAATCATCATTCAGTGGTCAGCGGAAGATCAGTGCTATGTCGTCAGCCTACCCGAATGGGGTGATTATTGCCACACCCATGGCGATACCTACGAAGAGGCTCTTCAAAATGCTCGCGAAGTGCTGGAACTGCTGACAGAATCAACACTGGGTGAGGGTAAACCCTTGCCAGCCCCTCAACTATTTGGTCAAGTCCTGCAACCGACATAGTTAGCTTGAGCGCACAAGCAAACCTTAGATCACCTCGAGAAACACCAATCTCGATACCACAGAGCACTCAAGGTATTGTCTCAACCCCACTTCACAATGGCGGAACCCCAGGTTAGCCCTGCCCCAAAACCAGCGGTGGCGATGATGTCGCCCGGTTTAATTTTGCGAGCGCGAACGGCTTCATCCAGCGCCAGGGGCACCGAGGCGGCGGAGGTGTTGCCGTGTTGGGCCATGTTGCTAATCACCCGTTCGCTGGGCACCTTCAGCCGTTGGGCCACGGCATCGAGGATGCGTTGGTTGGCTTGGTGCATCACCAGCCAGTCAATATCGGCGGTGGTGAGATTGGCCCGAAACAGGGCTTTTTCGATCACTTCCGGCACGCGGCTGACGGCGAATTTATAGACCTCTCGCCCGTTCATGGTGATGGGGGTAAAGGTGCCCTGCTGCACGGTTGTGCCGTCGGTGAGGGGCTTCGATTGGGCCTGGTAGGGCAAATTGAGGACGCTGTTCATAGAGCCATCGCTGCATAGCTCAAAGCCCAGCAGGTTGTCTTGTTCGCTGGCTTTCAACACCACAGCCCCAGCCCCGTCGCCAAAGAGGACGCAGGTGGTGCGGTCGCTCCAGTCTGTCCATCGGGAGAGCACATCGGCCCCAATCACCAGAACCGTTTGGAAGGCCCCGGTACGGATATATTGCGCCGCCGTCACCAGGGCAAACACAAAGCCCGAACAGGCTGCCGTCAGGTCAAAAGCCACAGCACGGGTGGCCCCTAGTTCGGCCTGCACCTGGCAAGCGCTGCCGAAGAGGTCGTCGGGGGTGGAGGTAGCCAGCAAAATCATGTCTACCGATTCTGGAGCAACCTGGGCCATCGCTAGGGCGGCGCGACCCGCCTGGGCAGCGAGGGAACTGAGGGAGTCCTCCTGTCCGGCGAGGTGGCGTTCGCGGATGCCTGTGCGGGTGCTGATCCACTCGTCGGTGGTGTCTACAACCTGGCTGAGGGCGTCATTGGTGAGCGTCCCTGGCAGGCGGGCTGAGCCACTGCCGACCAGAGCGACACCGGGCATAAACTGTTCCACAAGCTATTCTCCGTCTGCGGCGGGCATGGCCACCCGCTGATACTGGGCCTGAATGCGATCTAGAACTTGGTTATCCACGGCTTCCTTGGCCAACCGCACGGCATTGAACACCGAGGGAGCCTGGGAACTGCCGTGGCTGATCACCGTTACCCCGGCTACGCCGAGCAACAAGCCGCCGCCATGTTCCGCGTGGTCTACCCGCTGCTTAATCCGGCGCAGGTTGGGCTTGAGGATGGCGGTGCCAATTTTGCCGCGAATGCCCTGGGGCAGTTCTTCCCGCAGAATTTGCAGCACCGACTCGCCCACGGCCTCGGCAAACTTGAGCAGCACGTTGCCCACAAAGCCGTCACACACCACCACATCGAACTGGCCAGAGAGAATATCGCGCCCCTCGGCATTGCCCGCAAAGGGAATGTTGGGGTTGTCTTGCAAAAGCTGGTGCGCCTGGAGGGAAAGCTCGTCGCCCTTACTGGGTTCTTCGCCAATGTTGATCAGGCCCACGTTGGGATGCTCTACCCCCAGCACGTAGCGGGAATAGATGGTGCCCATCATGGCGAACTGTTCAAGGTACTTGGGCCGACAGTCCACATTGGCTCCCACGTCTAAAATCAGCACAGATTTGTTGGCGATCACCGTGGGGAAAACCGCCCCAATGGCAGGCCGATCAATGCCCTTCAGCCGTCCCAAACGCAACAAGGCCGAGGCCATCGCCGCCCCAGAGTGCCCCGCAGAAACCACCGCATCGGCCCGCTTTTGCTTCACCAAGTCCATGGCCACGTTGATGGAAGCCTGGGGCTTGCGGCGTAGGGCGCTGAGGGGTTCCTCATGCATCTCGATGGTGCCTTCAGAGGCCACCAGTTCAATGTCCTGGAGGTGCTCGGGGCTGGCAACGGAGGCGCGAATCTGATCCAGATCGCCCACCAGGAGCACATCCACATCTAATTCGGCCTTGGCTCTAATGGCCCCTGCTACGATTTCTCCAGGGGCATAGTCGCCCCCCATTGCGTCAATGGCAATTCGTGCCCGGTTGAGCCCCATCTGCTGCATCTCAAAAACCTTAGGAAATTCTAGCAGACTACCTACCCTACCAAGATCTGGGGTGAGGCGTGGCTGCGACCGCATCAGGCACCCATCTCTGCCTCACGGGCACGATGGGGACAAGCCAACGCAGCACTGGAACCATCCCAGCGCTAGGGCATCGGTCATAATTAGGACATCACTAATGCCTGTCTTATCTATCTGATTGCCTGACACATCGCTAATGTAGGTTGGGTGCAGCGAAGCGGAACCCAACACTCGCCGGGGACTTGGGGCTGATTGGGTTCTGCTATCGCGCCACCCAACCTACGATCTATCAAAGGTCTTTGGGATTGTGTCAGTCCGCTTATCCATCCCGTATTCTCCACGATGATCAACCCCTGATCGCCACACCATGAACATTACCCTTGATGAGCTGCGTACCTATTTACTGGCGCTAACCCCAGCGGAAAGGACGGAAATCGTTCACTTACTGGTGCAAAGTTTAGGCCATAGCTGGCCAGGGATTGAAAAAGTGTCCGGCGTGGTTGGGGGAGATGCTTGCCTTGTGGGGACTCGCATTCCGGTGTGGGATTTGGTGCAGTACCGCCACCTAGGGGCCTCGGATGCCAAGATTCTAGAAGCCTATCCGCAGCTAACCGCCACCCATCTGGCCCAAGCCTGGAGCTATGCCGAGGCCCATCCAGAGGAAATTCAGCGGGCCATCGAGCAAAATGAGGCGGCCTAAGCGTGATTCGTCTGTATGCCGATGAGCAGTTTCCATTTCCGGTGGTTCAGCGCTTGCGGCAGCTTGGCTATGACATTCTGACGGCTCAAGAATCGGGACAGGCCAATCAAAAAATCCCTGATGATCAGGTTTTGAGCTTTGCCACGGCCAACCAGAGAGCCGTGATCACCCAGAACCGCCGAGACTTTATTAGGCTTCATCAGCAAGGCCCAACCCATGCGGGAATTGTGGTCTGTTCTAAAAACCTGGATTGGGAGGCCTTTGCCGCCGCGATTTATCAAGGGTTAGCGGATCGGGAAACGGTGACAGGCGAATTGATACGCATCACCAAACCATAAGTGCCAGTACCGTCACGATCCCAAGGCATTGCTTGTCCCCGTCCTAGTTGCATCCCTCAGATTACGAAAGGAATCCGCCGAAACGCCCACTGGCCGAGGATAGAAGCACCGCCAAGGATTCCGTCTTACTCTTCCCCAGGTTCCACAATCCGCTGAAATAGGTAGCCCGTGCCGCGTGCGGTGAGGATCAATTCGGGGTTGCTGGGGTCGTCTTCTAGCTTGGCCCGCAGGCGGGAAATGTGAACATCCACCACGCGGGTATCCACATGGCGTTCGGGGGTGTAGCCCCACACCTCTTGCAGAATTTCGGAGCGGGAGAAGGGTTCGCCGCTGCGGCTGACCAGCAGTTCTAGCAGGCTGAATTCCATGCCCGTCAGCCGAATCCGCTCGTCGCCCTTGTAAACCTGGCGCTTGTTGGTGTCGATGCGGATGGTGTTGACGGAAATGACGCCGGAGCTAGGAATGCCGGACATCCCGGTTTTGTCTACCCGCCGCAGCACCGAACGAATGCGGGCTTCCAGTTCCTTGGGGGAGAAGGGCTTCACCACATAGTCGTCGGCCCCCAGTTCCAAGCCCGTGATCCGGTCGGCCACATCGCCTAGGGCCGTCAGCATGATGATGGGAATATCGGACTCTTTGCGGAGTTCCTGGCAGACGCCGTAGCCATCCAGCTTGGGCATCATCACATCCAGCACCACCAGGTCGGGGATTTCCTTGCGGAAGGTGTCGAGGGCTTCCTCCCCATCGGCGGCGGTGACGACATCGTAGCCAATCATGGACAGGCGAGTTTCGAGGATGCGGCGAATGCTGGCCTCATCATCGACAACGAGAATTTTTTCTTTGTTGCTTTCCAAGGTTCTCAAGGCTCCCTACATAACGCCCTATTCTATAAAGAAATCCAACGTTTAACGCGCTCTTTTAGCAGGTTTATGACGTTGTGCTTCACACCCTCAGCCATGCCGCGACTTCCACGGCAACCCCTTGTCGCCCCTTAAAGCCCGACAGGGGGGACATCTGCCTATAATCGCTATTAATTCATGATTAACAAGCGTAACGGCGGTATTTCAAGGTTTTTTAAGGTTTATTGCACTAAATCAGGGCGGTTGTCATGGCGAAATCCCGGTCGATCTTTGTCTGCAACGAGTGCGGGGCCGAATCCTCTCAATACTATGGCCGCTGCCCGGTGTGCGGAAGTTGGAACTCCCTGGTAGAGCAGGCTTTGCCCGCCAAGGAGTCTGCCTCGGCAAGGCTACCGGGGGTTTCCCGTGGGCGCAGTGCGGCAACCTCCGCCAAAACCACCCAACAGCCCCGTCTAGCGCTGACTCTGGCCCAAATCGAAGACCATCCCCAAATGCGCCTGCCCTCTGGCTATGGGGAACTGGATCGGGTGCTGGGGGGCGGCATTGTGCCCGGTTCCCTGGTGCTGCTGGGGGGCGATCCGGGGATTGGCAAATCTACGCTGCTGCTCCAGGTGGCGAATCAATTAGCGATGCGGCAGCGGGTGCTGTACGTGTGCGCGGAGGAGTCGGGGCAGCAGGTGAAGTTGCGCTGGCAGCGACTGGGGCAGGGGGGGGAGTCGGGAGTGGGGAGTCGGGAGTCGGGGGGGAAGGCAAAGGGCAAAAGGCAAAGGGCAAAAAAGGGGGTAGGGGAAGACTTAGAGGATGGGGGAGAGTTGGGAGAATCCTCTGGGTTAGAAGAAGTCTCTGGGGGAAAGGGGCAGTTGTATTTGCTGCCAGAGATTGATTTAGAGACGATTTTGATGGAATTGGAGTCGCTGCGGCCCACAGTGGCGATTATCGACAGTATTCAGGCGCTTTATTACGCCACGCTGACCTCGGCTCCGGGGTCGGTGTCCCAGGTGCGGGAATGCACCTCAGCGCTGATGCAGTTGGCCAAACGGGCGAATATTTCTCTATTTATTGTCGGCCACGTCACCAAAGAAGGCGCGATTGCAGGCCCCAAGGTGCTCGAGCATTTGGTGGATACGGTGCTGTACTTCGAGGGGGATCGCTTTGCCAGCCATCGCCTGCTGCGGTCGGTGAAAAACCGCTTTGGGGCCACCCACGAACTGGGCGTCTTTGAAATGGTGGATCGGGGGCTAGCGGAAATCAGCAACCCCTCGGCCCTATTTTTGGGCAATCGAGATGAGCAGGTGCCCGGAATTGCCACCATCGTCGCCTGTGAAGGAACGCGGCCCCTCGTCGTAGAATTGCAGTCCCTCGTCAGCCCCACCAGCTACAGTTCCCCTCGCCGCTCTACTACGGGCATTGAGTTTAATCGGCTGCTGCAAATTCTGGCGGTGCTAGAAAAACGGGTGGGCATTCCCCTGTCTAAACTCGATGCCTACGTGGCCTCTTCTGGGGGATTGACCGTCGCAGAACCCGCCGCCGATTTGGGCGTCGCCATTTCCGTGGTGGCCAGCTTTCGGGATCGCCTGGTTGACCCAGAACTCGTCCTCATTGGTGAAGTCGGCCTCGGTGGACAGGTGCGGCCCATTTCTCAGTTGGAATTGCGCCTAAAGGAAGCCGTCAAGCTCGGTTTCAAAAAAGCCATTGTCCCCAAGGGCCAAAACGTAAAGGTAGAAGGTCTGACCATTGTGGAAGTATCGCGGGTGGTGGATGCCATTGCCCATGCGTTGAAGGGGTGAGGGAATCGGGAGCCGGGGGGATGGTAAGGGGTTAGGTGGTTTAGAATGTGAAGAATCATGAATTGCGAAGGTATCGCCATGTCCCCCACCGTCGAAATCTACACCTGGACTTATTGCCCCTTCTGCATTCGCGCCAAGGCGTTGCTAGACCGCAAGGGCATCGAATACACCGAATACTGCATCGATGGCGATGAAACAGCCCGCAGCGAAATGGCCAAACGCGCCAATGGCCGCCGCTCTGTGCCCCAGGTTTTCATCAACAATCACCATGTTGGCGGTTGCGATGACCTCCATGCCCTTGAGGCCAAGGGTGGCATTGAGCCTTTGCTAGAAGCGGCCCCTGCGGTTTAGGTGTGAAAAGATCCCAGAGTACTAGGAGCAGCCTCTGTGCCGCGACGTTAACTTAATGCAGGACTCTGGGATCTTTTTGATGCGGCCCAAAAGACGAAGGGACGGAAGCGGCATGGCGTGGTCGATGCCTTGGGCTTGGTGATGGCGGTGGTGGTCACGGCGGCCAATGTCATGGAACGAGACGCTGAAAAAACTCCATCAACTGGGAGCCGCCATGGCCCGGATTTATCTGGTGTGGGTGGATGGGGGCTACAGCGGTTTTAAGTTCCTTCAGTGGACGATGGATACCTTGGGCTGGATTGTCGAGGTGGTGTTGCGGCCCAAGGAGACCAAGGGATTTGTCCTAGGCAAGAAACGTTGGATTATCGAGCGCATCTTTGGCTGGTTGCGATGGTCTCGACGACTGGTGCAGGACGACGAACCACTACCCGAAAACGCCGAGGCTATGGTCAAAATTGCGATGATCCGTATCATGGTTCGGCGTCTAGCGTAATTCGCTACACCCTACCCCCTTTTCAAACACCCTCTTAAACGCTTGTGGAGGATAGGAGTGACGGGGAGAACATTGAGTCAGTACCTTCGAGTCTTCTCCTATGCTCGCTCCCAGCGAGTGTCGTTATCCCAGTCAATGCTGGTGAAGTCCTCTGAAACCACTCCTCCGACAGATACTCCCGTGTCAAAGACGATATGAACCTGGATTCGGGTGAAATCATCCCAGGATGCCAGCCGCACGGTGGCGATCCCCTCACACCAGTGTTGTTCCGCTAAATCCCGCGCCACAATTTGATCAGGATCACGGCCAGGCTCAATCTCAATCTCCGATTGCCAGTTACCGGGATAAGACCAACGACCGGTCAGTTGGTTGATCACCTCGGTTAAATCCGGCCCTAGCGATCTTTCCTCGCGCAGTTCTTCTTCATTCATCAATTCTTCTTCACTCATCATGAGGTCTCCTTAGGGTTCACGAGTTTTGGCCTGGTTCCCTATTCAGGTCAGGGAAACCGCCAATTCAAACCTGAAGTGCATCAGCGTCTGATTTATCTATATAGAATACTTCCAAAGGTGCTTTATAAGCTGATGTGCATCTAAGCGGAGAAAGTCGCACCCGTAGCGAAACAGACTCTTGGCCCTGCGCTGATGGGTCTTGATGGGAATGGGGTGGTGCTGGTGGTGCCACAGTCCGGTGAGCATGGCCCAACAGAAGCCTAAGGCTAGCAGCGCGACGAGCTTACTGAGAAGCCAAGGCGGCATTAAGCCCTTGCTAGAAGCGGCCCCTGCGGTTTAGGGCAGAGCTTGTTGCAATACAAAGCCCCCTGAGTCACTGTTATTTTTCAGGACTTCAGGGGATTTTAGCGTTTATTACGGTTAGAGATCCCCTCTTTCAAGGAGGCTGGACTTAATCTGTAGGATTTGCTCGAATGTAGCGAGACAGATGATAGGCCGTCAGCTTTACATCCTCCCCCGAAATACGCTGAGGTTCGTTCTCGAGAAATTTCGGTAGTGCCTTAGGATTCAACACCCATACCGGAGAAGACTTGGCACTAGATGTCTTCTCAATAAACCACCCTGGAAAAACGACTACGGGCCGTACAGGCAAATCTCGACCTGTGGTTTCCTGGAGTAAATCGTGGAGCCATTTGGCCTGGGCTTGGGCTTGCTGTAAGGCGTCCTGTTGTAGCGGTTTTCCATTTCGGGTAATTTGATTACCATCAAATACTAGCGTGGGTCGGCCTGATGAGGGTTTGCTGTAGGTTTTTGTTTCGACGGTAAAAATGCCTCGATCACTCACAATAACGTGATCAATATTGAAGTTTTTGCCGATGATATCGTGATAAACTCGATGTCCTTGTTCTCGCAGGTCAGATAGATATTGTCCGACAGCTTTTTCGCCATCACGCGCCATTTTCAAGCGCCGCCTTAACTGCTTAGATTTACGAATTTTAAAAATCGAAAAAATTATCCAAGGGGTGAAGCCAAGGGTTAGTAATAGAGGATGAGGATTGATCTTGAATAGCCATTGAAACCATTCGTAGACCAATAGAATAAAGATGCATACCAATGTTCCCCCTGATTCAAAGATATCTTCTTCCCAGATTCTCTGTAGCTCTTCATCAAGGGACTGGCCTGGGTTGCGGAGGAGGTTGTCAGTAATGGGAGAAATTCGGGTAGGTTGGCGCTTTTTAAACATGGGATAGAAGGCCTGGAAGACAATATCTATGGTTAGAGTGCCCAGGTGAACAGTGATGACTCTAGGACATTACATTTGTTTATACGCTGACATGGCGTAAAGACTCTCGGCTCTCCCTGAGTTCGTGTGATAATTGTGTAAGGTTCTACAACCCGTGAGGT
>JBBAWV010000128.1:0-12799 GCA_040396995.1 Nodosilinea sp.
GCCTGCCGCTACTACCTCCTAAATTAACTCCTGTCAACCTGCGGAATGTCGGTTTCAGGGGCATCTTGCCCAATAACTAGGCTGGATTGCTATATGGGATTAGGAATCAGTTTTTTGTGATTTGGATGGGGGCTTGCAGCACAGGTTAGGCATCGGTAGGGCGGGGCAGGCGTCCCAATCCGACATGGAGCACGAGTATTGCAACGGCTAGGGGCAACATCAGCTACGGCTTAGAGGGCTTCCCCCAAACCCTGTGCCCAGTCTTGGCCGAGTTGAATGGTGATGTCGGAGTTGAGGGCTCCGGTGCTTTCCACACGGGCTTCACCAATGGCGAGGAAGCGCTGCACCATTTCGGCGGTGGCCATATCCCCCCGCTGGGCCACAATGCGGCTGGTGGGCAGGGACGTCTGGAGATCCTTATCGACGTAGACGTTGGAATAGCCGCTATCTCGCAGGGTTTGGGTGAGAGCCTGCACCGCCACGGGGTTGTTGGTGCTGTCTTGGATGGCAATGCGAACGCGGCTGGGGTCGGGGTTATTGGAGACCGTTTGGGTGCCAAAACCAAAGTATTGATCCACCAGGGTGTCGATGTCGCCGTAGCTGGGCAGCCAGTAGCTGACGTTGTATTCGCTGGGGCTGCTAAAATTCCCCGGCAGCATCAGCATTTGCACGTTGGAACGGTTGACCTGGGAGGCATAGCCCAGCAGCGCCAGCAGTTCCTCAACCGAGAGGTTGGTATCGACGTTGGATTGAATGACCGACAAAATTTTGGGCAGACGGGCAATGGTGGCGGGGTTGATGGTTTGTTCTGCCAGGGCACGCATAAACGTTTGCTGGCGCTGAATGCGACCAATGTCGCCGTTGGCATCGTAGCGGAAGCGAAGGAACTGTAGGGATTGGTTGCCGTTGAGCTTTTGCTCCCCAGCCTTGAGGTTGATGTAGAGGTGCTGGCTGTCGTCTTGGTACTTCATATCCTGGGGCACCGTCACCGTTACCCCGCCCAGGGCGTCGATTAGCTTTTCCACCCCCTGCACGTTGATGCGCACGTAGCGATCCACCGCCACCCCGCCCAGCAGGTCGCTGACGGATTCCGCCGCTAGAGCAGGGCCACCATGGGCATTGGCTTCATTGAGCTTAGTAAGGCTACCTCGCACATAGGTACGGGTATCCCTAGGCAAGGACAACACCACCAACTGTCCCGTCTGTGGATTAAACCGGATCAGCAGCATAGAATCGGACAGACCCTCAAAGGAGTTCACCAGGGCGTGATAGCCCACGTTTTGCAGTTCCGGCGGCACCTCATCGACATCGGTGGTCAGCACCTTCACCCCCAGTACCAAAATGTTGACCGGACGGGTGAGCCGGGGCAGGCGCAAGTTCCCACCCGAAGAAATGGGGTCGCCCTGGTTAAATACGTTGGCATCATCCGCTGTGAGCTGTTGGTGTTGCAGGGGCGTCGCAGATAGGGACACCGCCAGCAACGCCCCCGCCATCGCGGATACACTCGCCACGCCCGCCAAGGCCACACTGATGCCAATCACCCGAGGCAACCGCCAGCGTGAAGGCTTGCGCTTAGCACCTGCCCTTGACCAAGAGGCTGGGGGCTGGGGATGCTGAGGCTGGGGGCGCATGGAGGACGGGCGGGGTTTACGGGAAGACACGGGCTACCTCATCCAGGGGAGTCGGGTGGGAAAGGACAATGTCACAGGTCACTACTGATCATAGAACCTATGGCGTTTGGGCAGACGCTATCCGGCTTTGGCCTAGGGTGGCTTTTGGCCCTCGGATAGCGGCGGACAGCAAGCCTCACTCAATCAGCGTGATATGAACCGTGACCCTGCCCACACACCCTGATCTAATCGGCATGGCTGGATCTCCATGACGAGATCTAACGCGACAGAGTTGTTCGAGGCCATTATGGGACAAATGCTTAAAAGTGGCGCAAGCAATTCACCAAATTCCTCGATTCTTTTAGCCAAATTCCTCGATTCCTTAAAATGGCGACCATACATCTCACCGAGGCCAAACCACGCAGCCCCTAGCGAGGAAGGCGCTGGCTGAGGCGGCTAAACCCCGGCACTTTCACCGACTTGCCCTGCAACAACCGCAGCATCAGCACCAGGTTGGTGAGGGTATAGCCCGTGGTGACGAGGGTATTGCTAATTAAAAACCGTAGCGATAACCCCGGTGCCAGGTGGCTCCCCGTACTCAGCAGGCCGTACACCATCACCCAAGTCAGCGCCAGGGTAATCACCAATCGGCTGACGGATTGCTCTTGGCGGCTGCCCTGCTTTTGCCACACACTGTAAGCCGCTGGCACCACACCAAAAATAGGTACCAGATAAATCATCAACTTAAGGCGTTCTAGGGTGGTGCCCTCAGCGAGATCGTTGAGATCGTTGGGTTTCATGGCAATCTGCCCCAGGGTACAGGTTTTGGGTGGCGAGGTTTGGTACATTACAGCGGCTTGGCCCCCAGGATGCCCCACCGAGGCCCATCCTCACAAACTGATTGGTCACAATTTTATTGTTAAGGAGACCCTTCCCCGTGGAAAACCTGACGCAGTGGCTCACCACTGCCCAAGAATTAGTCACCACCTTCGGGCTCAATGTCCTCGCCGCCCTCGCTATTCTCATTGTAGGTCAGTGGTTGGCGAAGGTGATTGGCCGCACCACTAAGCTCGTCATGACCCGCCGTGGGGTTGATCCAACCCTGGTGAACTTCACAAACAGTTTGGTCTACTACGCGGCCCTTGCCTTTGTGGTGATTGCCGCCTTAAATCGCCTGGGCGTGCAAACGGCGTCGCTGATTGCGGTACTGGGGGCGGCGGGTTTGGCCGTTGGTTTGGCCCTGCCAGAACTGATCAAAAACCGCCTGGATGCGGAAGGCATCACCATCCCCTTCCCCCAACAGGAAGTGCATATGTTGCAGGGCAATTAGAGCCATGGTGGCCTTGCCGGGACATGGGGGCTCCCAAGGACGAATAGTCAATCCCATGGCCGCTCTATTATCCTGGAGTCTGGGATTTTTCTAACTCAGTCTATGTCTGCACCGTTCCTCCGTTCTCCATCATTTCGTGATCGCAAGTTTAGAACCGTGCTTTGGCAGAGGTGCCGCTGGCTAGGGGGCATGGGAGGTCGGGGGTTGGCCCTGACCTTGGCGGTCATGATTGGCTTGGGCGGTCTAGCACCCGCCTGGGCAGAGGGGATACGACCTGGGCAAGCCTCCATTCAGCCCTATCTGGATCGCTTTGCCGAGGCCGTGACCCAGTTCACCCTGGCCAACGGCATGACCTTTATTGTGCTAGAGCGGCCCCAGGCTCCGGTGGTGTCGTTCATGATCCATGCCGATGTGGGGGCGGTGGACGAGGAGGACGGCAAAACCGGGGTAGCTCACTATTTAGAACACCTCGCCTTTAAGGGCACCAGCCGCATTGGCACCCTTGACCATGCTTCTGAAGTCCAAGTGTTTGAGGCGATGGATCGGGTGTTTGCCGAGCAGCTTCAGGCCGAGGCGGCGGGGAACAGCGACCGGGCCGCAGAACTGAAGGCTGAGCTAGAAACCCTGCGACAGCAGGCATCTGGCTATGTGGTGCAAAACCAGTATGGCCAAATTATTGAACAGGCTGGGGGCGTGGGCCTCAATGCCACCACCGCCGCTGATGCTACCCGCTATTTCTACAGCCTGCCCGCCAACAAGCTGGAACTGTGGTTTTCCCTGGAGTCGGAGCGGTTTCTCGACCCGGTGTTTCGGGAATTTTTTGAGGAGAAGGATGTGATCCTAGAAGAGCGGCGGATGCGGGTGGACAACTCCCCCATCGGCACCCTGATCGAAGAATTCCTAGGAAACGCCTTTGAGCAACATCCCTACCGACGGCCCATCATTGGCTACCAAGAGGATCTCTATGTGGCTACCCGTCAGGATATTCAAGACTTCTACGACACCTACTACGGCCCCGACAACCTAACGGCGGTGGTCGTAGGCGATGTAGATGCCGCCGAGGTGAAGCGCTTGGCGGATCTGTACTTTGGCCGCTATCCAGCCCGCCCTACGCCGCCCCAACCCGTCATTAACGAGCCGCCCCAAACGACCCCCCGCAACCTCACCCTAGAGCTACCCTCCGAGCCTTGGTATATCGAGGGCTACCATCGCCCCAGCCTCAGCCATCCCGACCATGTAATCTACGACATGATCGACGGGCTGCTCACCAGTGGGCGCACCAGCCGCCTCTACAGAGCCCTAGTGGTCGATAATCCGGTGGCCCTGGATATCGGCACCCTCAACGGCTTCCCCGGCAACAAGTACGACAACCTGTTCGCCATCTACGGCCTCACTGCCCCCAACTATAGCCCCGATGACATCGCCACCCTGCTCCATGCCGAACTGGATCGGCTCCAGCGGGAACCCGTATCCCAGGCGGAGTTAGATCGGGTGAAAACCCAGTCCAGAGCCGGACTGTTGCGTAGCCTTAACTCCAACAGCGGGCTGGCCTCTCTCTTGGCGGAATACCAGGCCAAAACCGGAGACTGGCGCAATGTCTTCCGGGATTTAGAGGCCATCGAGCGGGTAACCGCCGCCGATGTGCAGCGGGTGGCCCAGAGCCTCTTCCAACCCCAACAGCGCACGGCGGTCAGGCTACTATCCGCTCCGGCGCAGTGAGGCGATCCCCCTAAATCCCCCTTGCTAAGGGGGACTTTGAGTCTGTTTCCCCGGTGCCGAGAGAGCCCCGGCCTCCGGTTCCCCCCTTGGTAAGGGGGCTAGGGGGGGATCTCCAAGCCATGGTCAGACGACCCTCAGAACCTCTTTCTACCATTGATTACCCCGCCACCTCTCCTAAACCATGATGCATAACCGACCGAACGCCCATGTTGTCCGTCTGCGTCGATTGCCCCGCCGTTGGGTGTCGATGGCGATTTTGGCCCTCTTGGGGGCTGGGTTAGGTCTCCTGCTAGGTTGGCCCGCTCCGGCCAATGCCCTCACGCCTCGCCACTTTGACGAACTCTCCTTTCCAGATCTGCCGCAGGTGCAGGTGCCCGACTTTGAGCGTTACCAGTTGGCCAACGGTCTAGTGGTGTATTTGATGGAAGACCACGAACTGCCCCTGGTCAGCGGGTCGGCTACCTTCCGCACCGGGTCTCGGTTTGAGCCAGCGGATCAGGTAGGTTTGGCCAGCCTGACTGGGGAAGCGATCCGCCTAGGGGGCACCGTTAACCTAGACTCCGACGCCCTGAACGAAGCCCTAGAACAGCGGGCCGCCTCCATTGAAACGAGCTTTGATGTGGCGGCGGGTAGCGCCAGCTTTAGTACCCTATCCGAAGATACCGAGGACATTCTGGCCCTGTTTGCCGACGTGATTCAGCGGCCCGCCTTTGCCCAAGACAAGATTGATTTCCTCAAGCGCCAGACCAGTGGCGGCATTGCTCGTCGCAACGACGACCCCGACAGCATTGCCTCCCGCGAGTTCCGTAAGCGGGTCTATGGGGCCGACAGTCCCTACGCCCGCACCGTGGAACACGCTACCCTAGCCGCCATTGATCGGCAGAATGTCGTGAACTTCTACCAAGCCTCGGTGCGCCCTGAACGAACCATTCTCGGCATCGTTGGGGATTTTGATCGGACGGCCATGGAGCGCATGATTGATCAATACTTTGGCCCCTGGCAGGGCAGCGGGGAAGCCTTGGCCGTTACCCCTCTACCTGACGTGGCCCAAGCGGAATCGGGAGTGTTTGTGGTAGATCAGCCCCAGATGACCCAAAGCTCGGTGCAGATTGGTCATCTCGGAGGGCAGGTCAACTATCCCGATCACGCCGCTCTCTCGGTGATGAATGAGGTGCTGAACGGCTTTTCGGGCCGCTTGTTCAACGAAATCCGTTCCCGCCAGGGCCTAGCCTACTCGGTCTATGCCTTCTGGTCTCCTCGGTTTGACCACCCCGGCTTGTTTGTTGGTGGTGGCCAAACCCGCACCGAAACCACCGTGCCCTTTGTGCAGTCCGTTAAGGCCGAAATTGACCGCATCCGCCGAGAGCCCATCACCGCCGAAGAACTAGCCCAGGCCCAAGACTCGGTGCTGAACAGCTTTGTATTTAACTTCCAAAGCCCCGGCCAAGCCCTCAACCGCCTGATCCGCGATGAATACTACGGCTACCCCGCCGACTTCATCTTCCAGTTCCAGGCCCAGGTGAACGCGACCACCGCTGAGGATGTACTCGCCGCCGCCCAGGCCCGTCTAGATCCCGAAAAGCTAGTCGTTCTCGTCGTCGGCAATCAGTCCGGCATCAGCCCTGCTCTCTCCACCCTCACCGCCAATGGCCAAGTCACTGCCATTGATATCACCATCCCCCCACCGCCAGAAGCCTAGCGATGCCTGGGCCGCTGAGCTTAACCCGAACTGAGGCTAATTCAGGTATTTCAACGCCCCCAGGATTTGATGGACGGTCTCTGGTTCAAGCATCGTGCCGTAGGTGTAGGTCTCTTAAGGTGCTTGGTTCAGGGCGATTGATCACGCATCACTAGGGATCGACAAAGCGGTGGGCAATCTCTTGAAATTCGGCCTGAATGGCGAGGAAGGCATCCACAATGTCAGGGTCAAAATGGAGGCTACGGCCAGCTTCGATAATGGCGGCAGCTTCTTCGTGGGACATCGGCTCTTTATAGACGCGACGGCTAATTAAAGCATCGTAAACATCGGCCAAGGCCATCAGGCGGGCGGAAATGGGAATCTCATCCCCAGATAGGCCCTCTGGGTATCCGCTGCCGTCCCATTTTTCCTGGTGGGAATAGGCGATTTCCTTAGCCAATTGCAGGAAATCTACGGTCATTCCCAGTTTTTTTTCCGCTTGGATGATGGCATCCCGTCCAAGGGTCGTGTGAGTTTTCATAATCTCAAATTCCTCCGGCGTCAGGCGACCGGGTTTGAGTAAAATGTGATCGGGAATTCCAACTTTACCAATGTCGTGGAGGGGAGCAGATTTATAGAGTTGCTGGATAATAGAATCGCTGAGAAAATGGCGAAAGCGAGGATGACCCTTGAGATGCTCGGCCAAGGCTTTCACATAGTTTTGGGTGCGGCGAATGTGGTTTCCGGTCTCGTTATCACGGGTTTCGGCTAGGGAGGCCATCACTTGAATGGTGACATCTTGAATAGCCTGGATTTCCTGAGTACGGCGCGCCACTTCCTGCTCTAGGAAGGCATTTTTATCACGCAAGAAGTCCGCTGAGGCTTTGAGGGTAAGCTGAGTTTTTACCCTGGCAATCAAAATAGGAGGACTAACGGGCTTAGTAATGTAATCAGCCGCGCCCAATTCTAGCCCCTTACGCTCATCCTCAATTTCTGATTTGGCGGTCAAAAAGATAATGGGAATTTCAGTCGTTTGGTGATCGGCCTTCATTAAACGGCAGACCTCATAGCCATCTAAACCAGGCATCATAATGTCTAGTAGAACTAAATCAGGAGGATTTGCTGATTGCACAATGGTAAGCGCTTTTTCACCATTGTTAGCCACCTTGACACGGTAAAAATCCTTCAATAAGCCACTCATGAAGGCCAGATTTTCTGGGGTATCATCCACCACCAGAATAGTCTCCCGCTCTCCTAGGCTGTTCATTCGTTCGGTTCCTTCGTCTCAATGGTAATAGTGTCAAGGGTGATCGTAAAAATCGAGCCCTTGGGCTGGTTATCGTTTACGGTAATGTGGCCTCCGTGGGCTTCCACCGCAAGCTTACAAAAGGCTAAACCTAGGCCAATTTGGCTTACGCCTCGCATCAGGGTACCGATTTCATACCTATCAAAAATATGCTGTCGTAGTTCGGCGTTAATTCCCGACCCTTCATCCATCACCTGAATGTAGATTTGTCCCTCTGGGGAGTGATCGAGATGAAGGTTAATTGTGCTGTGATTGGGAGAATATTTGATAGCGTTGGACAGCAGATTTTCAACGGCTCGACGGATGAGCAACGGATCCACAAAAGCCGAAAAAGCATCGCCCTCGGGTAAATCTAGGTGTAGGGTCAGTTTTTTCTGTCCGGCGATGTCCTGCACATCATCGAGGGCCGTGCGACAGAGTTCTCCTAAATCTATCTGTTGACGATCTAGGCTGAAATGTCCTGATTCAAGTTTTGCTTTGAGCAGTAGATCGTCTACTAAGGTTTTAAGTTTTTGACCGCTGCGCCAAATGATATCTAGATTTTTGCGAAGTTTCTGGGGCGGCAAGTCAATATTATCTAGAAAAATCTCGGATAACAGCAGGATATTTGTAATGGGGTTACGTAGATCGTGAACGATCATGTTGACCATATCTTCCCTAGATCGCAGGAGTTCCTGAAGACTGTCGTAGGAGGCTTTGAGGTTGAGCTGGGTTTTGACTCTGGCCATCAAGATAGGTGGACTTACAGGTTTGGTAATGTAATCCGCTGCACCCATTTCTAAGCCTCGACGTTCGTCCTCAATGTCTGATTTAACTGTGAGGAAAATGATGGGAATTTGCTTGGTTTTAGGATCAGCTTTAAGGTGTTTACAGACCTCATAACCATCTAGACCGGGCATGAGGATATCCAGCAAAATCAGATCAGGGTGGGGGGCCGCCTGGGCAATGATGACGGCTTTTTCTCCGCTGGTGGCCACCTTCACCCGGTAGTGATCTCGCAGTAGCCCGCTGATAAACGTGAGATTATCGGGTGTATCATCAACGACCAGAATGGTGGCCCGATCTAAGTCATCTGCGGTGTGATCGTCGGTGGTGATCATGGATTTACTGGGGGCGAAGAAGAAGATAATTTGGCTTGGGCGACCAGTAAGGCAGCATGGGCCGATTCAAAGTCAAATTGATTGATTGCGGCTTCAATTTTGCCGTGATCCTGGGGAAAGGCTTGGCTTAAAAGTCCAATATTGTCCTGCAAGACATCGGCAGCTTCAGCATCATCATCGGCCAACAGTTCCGCTAGACGACGACAAACTACGTCGAGTTGTTGACGATCTACCGCACCACCTTCAGGATGCTGTTCCGCTGGCAACTGAGCTTCTAAATGGCCGATTAAGTCTGCTAGGGATAGGCGAAGTTGTTGGATCAGGGTTTCGGTTTGTTCCTCGGAATAGTGCTCCCGAATGGCGGTTTCTACATCTGCGGCTAAGCGATGAATCTCCACTGCGCTAATGTTGCCCGCCACGCCGCGCAGGGAGTGGGCCAAACGTTCGGCCTCGGCCCGTTTGCCTTCGGCGAGGGTCTGCACCAGTTGATTGGGGGTGTTGGCTTGTCCGGCCACAAATTTTCGCAGCATGGAAAGATAAAGGGATTGCTTGCCCAAAACCCGCCGCAGTCCTTCCTGTACCTCTAGGCCGGGAATATTTTGGGGCATGGGGGGAGTGTCCGCTGGGGCTGGGGGCGCTACGGTGGGCGCTGGCCCGGTGGGGAATGACTGGGGCGGGATCCACTTCAGTAGGACTCGCCAAAGTTCTTCGGGTTCAATGGGTTTGGCGAGGTGGCCGTTCATGCCCGCATCGAGGCAGCGCTGGCGATCCTCCTGCATCACACTGGCGGTCATGGCGACGATGGGCAGGTCGGCAAACTGAGCATCCTGGCGGATTTCTACCGTCGCGGCCACCCCGTCCATCTCCGGCATCTGCATATCCATCAGTACCAGCGTATAGTGCCCGGTATTGACCTTTTCTACGCCAATTCGCCCATTTTCGGCTATATCCACGACAAACCCCGCATCCTTCAGCAGTTCCGTGGCCACCTCCTGATTGATTTCATTATCCTCCACCAACAAGATTCTGGCTCCCTGGATGGGGCGGAGGCGATCCACCCAGCCATCGGCGGGGGCATAGTCTCGGGTGTCGCCGTCGTCTACCCGTTCCCCCAGCAGGCGAACCAGGCTATCAAACACCATAGAGGCGCTGACGGGCTTGATGAGTACATCCCGAATTTCCAAGGCGTGGGCCTGTTTGAACACCTCTTCCCGGCCATAGGCGGTGACAATGATGTGATGGGGCTTGTGGCTGAGGGGCATTTCTTGGATCCGTCGAGCCACCTCCAATCCATCCCAACCGGGCATTTGCCAGTCCAAAAAGACCAGATCATAGGGGCGCTGCTCGGCATCGGCTTGGCTCACCTTGGCGACGGCTTCTTTGCCATCACAGGCCAAATCCACCTCTAGCTTCATGGGTTCTAGCAGATCCTTCAGCACCCGCCGCGCCGATTCAATGTCATCCACCACCAAAACGCGCTTGCCCTGGAGATCCCGACTGAGCACCAGACGCCGGGGGGGCTTGGTGCTGCGGCCCACACACGCCGTGGCCCAAAAGGTGCTGCCTTTGCCATACTCGCTTTCTACCCCCACATCACCGCCCATCAGGGCAGAAATGCGCTTACAGATCACCAGCCCCAACCCCGTGCCGCCAAACTTGCGGGTGGTGGAGGTATCGGCCTGCTGGAAACCCTGAAACAGTTGTCCCAGTTGCTCTGGCGTGAGGCCAATGCCCGTATCCCGCACCGCCACGTACAGCACCACCTCGGTTTCTCGGTACTCCTGGGCTTTAACGATAATGTCAATTTCGCCCTGTTCGGTAAATTTGACCGCGTTGTTGGCGTAGTTAATCAAAATTTGCCCCAGCCGTAGGGGATCGCCCACAAAATGGGAAGGTAGATCGGGATCGATCTCAAAAATTACCTCTAGTCCTTTGGTCGCCGCTTTTTCGGTAATCAGGGTGGCGACGTTATCTAAAACCCGATCTAGCTCAAATTCAATGTGTTCGATATTGAGTTTTCCGGCCTCAATTTTAGAAAAGTCGAGAATGTCGTTAATTACCCCTAATAGGTGTTGACTAGAGGACTGAATTTTTTGCAAATAGTCTTTTTGACGAGGGGTAAGATCGGTCTTTTGCATCAGATGAGCCATGCCGATGACCGCATTCAACGGCGTACGAATTTCGTGACTCATGTTGGCTAAAAAGTCGGCTTTGACCTGGCTTGCTTCTTCCGCCAGTTCTTTGGCGCGACGCATTTCGTCCTCGGCGACTTTAATTTGGCTAATATCTGTTAACCAGCCCAGAACTCCCACTTTCCCTTCGTATTCTGTAGTTAGAAAGGTGGCCATAATGTCCCGAATGTCGCCTGTGGGACTGTACATTTTAAGCCGCTGATTCTCAACAATACCGATCTCCGCCAGGGTGCTCAACATTTGGGGGCGGATGGAGGGATCAACATAGATCTTTTGGGGAGAATCCCCCACATTCAAACCGACCAGATCGACAATCCGGGGATTGGCAAAGTGAACCACACCATCCACCGTAATCGCTACCCCCACCGGGGCTTTATCCAAAATCGATTGCAGGATTTCCCGCTGGCGATTCATTTCCATCTCGGCCCGTTGCCGCTCGGTGACATCCCGCACCGCCACAAACAAACTGACGCCATGGGTGCCAATGGCCGGAAGCCGCGTGACCCCGACTTCAATGGGAAATTCTCGACCATCCTTGCGCCGTCCCCACCCAGCCCGACTACGACCCGGACGATCCTCCAGGGAACAGGTGGCGGCGAGGGCATCGTCAGGCTGAGCTAGGGCGCGGGCATTGTATAAGTCCCCTAACCCCAGGCAAGCCAAGGGCTGACCCACGAATTCTTCACGGGTATAGCCAAACAGTGCCTCCATGGCAGCGTTGCTCAGCACAATCCGACCGTCCGCATCCACCACTACCATGCCATCGGGGGCCTGTTCAATCATGGCCCGATACCAGGCTTCGGTCTCGGCCAAAAGGCGCTGCTGATCCCGCTGGCGGTTGGTTTCCCGCAGCACCACCAGCATCACGCTCCCGGTCAACAACGCCGTGGTCAGCGTGACCCCGGTGGCCAGTTCGTAGAGTTCCAGCCCATCCTCAAGGCCCATGCCCTCTGGATGACAGAAAAACCTTGCCGCCTCCATACCCAAGTAGTGCATCCCCGCCGTGGCCAGCCCCATCACCCCAGCCGACAGCCCCAACCGATGGCGTTGGGCCAGCCCCAGGCGGGGGCCCCCATAGAAACGAAACCACAGGGCCAGGGTAGCCAGCAAAATCGCTACCACCAGCGAAGCCGCCACCACCACAGGGTTATAGCGAGTCAACCCTTCGATCTGCATCGCCGCCATGCCTGTGTAGTGCATAGTGCCAATGCCCAGGCCAAACAGCGCTCCCCCCGCCCACAACACCCTGGCCCTAGGGCGATGCCGGGTAACAAAGTGCATGGCATAGATGCTGGCCACCACCCCAGGCACCATTGACACAATGGTGAGGCCCAAATCGTAGGTAACGGGACAGGCCATGTGAAAGCCCAACATGCCAATGAAGTGCATGGCCCAGATGCCAACGCCCAAGGACAGCCCACTCAGACCCAGCAAGGTATGGCGCAGCCACCGATCCGTCACGGGTTCGGCAAACTGGGCCATCAAAAAGGCGGTGTAGGCGGTGAAGATGGCAATGGCAATGGATAGCGCCACCAAGCCAGGGTGGTAGTGGCCTAGGTGAGTGGTCAGACTCCCCAACACAGGCCCGGAGGTCAGCCCAGAGGTTAGCCCAGATGCCAGACAGAAAAAAGTAAGCATGGTGAATGTCGCCCATTGTCGCCGAAAGTTAGCCCCTCTGGAGGCTAGGCCCTCTGGAGGTTCGGCCCCTAGAAGTCAAGTCTGAAAAGTCAAGTCTGATACCTGCAACTATACTCCCCCGGCCCAATCGACCGAGGGATTTTTGCGAAAACTACGGAATTCTAGGAGTGCCTTAGAGGGCGTTTGAAAAGCCGCATAGTCAGTAAAAAAGCTCACACGGTATAGG
>JBBAWV010000129.1:0-12786 GCA_040396995.1 Nodosilinea sp.
GAACGCTTCAAACTTTGACAATCAAGGGCTTACACAAAAATCTGAACACTCTCAGGCTTGCATTGTCCTTAGCAACCTTGCCCTAGCCTGTACCCTCAATTTTGCTTTGCAGGTGCTTCGACAGTTAACCTCTTCTGCTGATACTGCCCTCCTCTTACGGGTTGAGCATTTCGAGAATGACTTCGAGTTGTAAGGCTAACGGCTCAAATCAGCGGCGACAAGCAACCTCGAACTCAGCACCAATAACTATCAATCGTCCGCTGCATTTGAATTGTTAGCCTGTGCCGTTGAAGCGATCGCCTGATTATCCCGCATCACTCTAATCAAGAACCGTAGCGCCTCATTAACCGCATCAGCACTAGGAAACATCTCTGCAACATCAGGTTCTAACCGTACAGTGGTTCCACCAAAGCTTTTTCTTCCAGAACCTAATTTTCTGACTCGGAGGCTCTTGAAGTCATACTCTGCCCGTAAATCATCTTCCATTTCTGACTTATCCCTCTTCATAGGCTTCTCGCTCGGTTCGTGTCACTTCTCTTGCGCTGATGAGGCGTATTGAATCTCCCCTTTCGGTATACGACACAATCAATAATCGTCCTCGGCTTGACTGTCCAACGATAAGGTAACGCTCCTCATCTTCAGAATGGTCTGGATCGTAAAAGTCAACATAGAGAGGATCATCAAAAACAGTTTTTGCTTCCTCAAACGAGACTTCATGCTTCGATAGATTGCTCGCCGCTTTGTCGTCATTCCACTCAAACTGCATACACTGATTGTACCACTGCCTTCATTGGCTTCAATCATATGGGTTGAGTGCATCACTGCGAAGCCCAACCTACCAAGTTTGATAATTAGTACACAGTAGCCTTAACCGCATACCTATGCCATTGTCCGGAGGTAATCCTTGATCTTCAGCTTCAAATCTCGTGAAATTGGATATGATTCAACCTCCCGCTCTATATCGACTTTGGACTTACCTTTTCTCCTTAACTCGTCTACAGTTGCTTTGAAAATAGCTTCAAACCCATAGTCTGACAAACCTTTTGAGATTAGTCCAAGAATTCCAAGTACTGCAATTCCTCCAAGCATCCCAAATGGACCTCCAAGAACGGCTAAAGCCGCAGTTAATGCAGCAGCACCCGCCCAACCTGTAACCGCCATAGCAACTACGAGCACTAAACCAGGTACACCAAGTGCAGCAATCTTATTCACAAGTTGATCCATACTCTTTATTTCCTTCAGTAATGAGTCAAAAGCAACACTCTTGCACCCAAAGGATTCCCAAATTTACAGGCTAACGGTTCGCTTGAGCGGCTGCAAGTAACTTTCAACTCAGCACCACAATCTTTCGGCAATCCGCTCCAAGCGAATTGTTAGACCGCACTTCACAAAATTGCTCTCAACTAAGCTCATCTGAAACTTCAGAATAAGCGGTTCTTCAAGGTGAACTCAATGCTCATCTGTTGGAGGAAAGCAGGTAGTAAAAGCTACGAAGACATCTTGCTGTAAATCTAGAAAATTCATGATTATGAGAGCCAAAGCAACTGGAAGTGCTGTACCCTCTGTACCTAGAATAACCATGATTTCCATGACTGCTTTAGCACTTGATTTAGTCCAATCCCACCAAGACATATGAGTATAGAGATCTTGAAGAACTGTTTTAACCATAGAAATTGTAACGGCTATCTTTAAAATATTGTAAGCAGCTCTTGAGCGGCCAAAGGCATTTTGAGCGCTCTGATATTGTCTGATAAGATAACCCAAATGGCTAAGATCTTCTCCCGCTTGACGAGCAACTGCTCTCACAACCATTTCGTTTCTAACAGCTTGCAAGCCGAAAACACTTAGAACCAAAATGATAACGTCTACAACAACATAAGCTATTTTTTGGGTGCAAGGCGAGAGACCATTCCAAAAATCATCTATGTCTAGTGTTCCAAACTTTTTTCTTAGATCTGGCTTTTCAACTTTCTCTAGCAATTCTGTAGATGCGCCTGAAAGGGTAGAAGAAATGATTTGGTTCCTGTAGGTGTCTATGGGATTATTGTTTTCCGAAAAAAGTTGACCAAGTTCATCAAGAGCAGCCGAAAGCTGTTCTTCTAAATAGATGAGTTTAAAGGTTTCGTTATTCCCTAAAATAGCTGCTTTGGCTGCGATTGCTTCACCTTCAACACTGATATACTGATGATTGTTTGCTTGAAATGCAACTCGGTTATTTTCCAAATCGGTCAGAATAAAAATTTCTTCGTCGCTTTTGCTAGCTGATTTCGCAACGATAGTTGTTTTGTCGTCATCTTTGATGCCAACATATTGACCATTTAGAACTTGCAATGCAATTCGATTGTCTCCTAAATTAATTAAATCGAAGGTCGTTTCTGGAGCAATTAAACTACCTTTTGCAAAGAGCCCCTGTCCACCGCCGCTATCAGCATAAAGATAATGCTCACTATAGGCTATTAATGCAATTTTTGTAGTTTCTTTTAGCACTATAAAGTGTGCCAAAAATTCATGATAGTGATTTCCACTCAGTTCACCCTGTAATTTAACAGTATATCTACCTGGTAGCCAAAATGAATTAATGGGAATGGTTGTTTGACTCTGAATCAACGCTGAGAGCAGAACTCTTCCGCCACTAGCAGAAGGAAATCCGAATGTAAGCTTTCTCATTTTAGAAGAGTCGTTAACCTCAGAAGCATATCGTGGTTGCCGCTCGATGGTAATGGACAAATTTCTGACATTCCCCAGATCAGTAACAGCAACATTTATATCAAGAAAAACTGGAAAGTCAATTCTAGAGAAGTGAATATGAGCAGATATAATTTCCACTATAAATAGTCTCCCTAAATCAAAAAGTGGTTCAAAGCTAAATTATGCATTCCATCTGAAAAATTGATTTTTGATGGAATAAGACTCATCTTCTGTAATCTGATGTACTTTACTCTGTGAAAATCTGGCAGCCTCCTACAGCTTCTATGGATTCAGTCGGTCTAACTATGTATTAAGCGTCAGATCCGCTAGATAACTACCGTGATGTCGGGTATTATCCATCGGATCTACGGGATAACACCCGAATCTTAAGGAATTAATCATCATTATCGCTGGATAACACCGTGGTTTTGGGGTGTTATCCAGCGGATTTGAGGGTTAAGCATGGTGATTGAGGGTATTATCCGTCAAAAGTGCTGGATAATACCCCTCCTGTCGGGGTTATCCAGCATCTACCTATGTCATCACCACAACCACCGCGCCTGCTTGATCAGGTGAGAGAAGCGATTCGCCTTAGGCACTATTTCTACCGCCCTGAGCAAACCTAAATCTATAAGGATTGCTACTTGTAACTGCGCTGGGTAAGCTGCACATTCTCAAACGCCAGATCTTCCTGATGCAGTTGCGGCACATGGCCTTCGCCGCGATATTCCCAGGCGGAAACCACGGCAAAGTTATTATCGTCCCGTTGGGCTTCGCCATCGGGGGTTTGGTATTCTTCTCGGAAATGGCCACCGCAGGATTCTTCTCGTTGCAGGGCATCCCGTGCCATTAGTTCAGCGAGGTCGATAAAGTCCGCCACTCGTCCAGCAAATTCGAGGTTTTTGTTGAGGGTGTTGGCTTCTCCGGGGAGTTTGAGGTTCTGCCAATATTCAGTGCGTAGGGCTTGGATTTGGCCGATGGCGTTTTCTAGTCCCTCGCGATTTCTGGCCATGCCGACGTTGTCCCACACCATGCGGCCTAGCTCCCGGTGGAATTCCATCACGGTCTTTTCTCCCTGGATGGAAAGCAGTTTGGTGATGCGGGCTTTGACGGTGGCCTCGGCTTCGCCAAAGGCATCGTCTTCGGTGGAAACGGGGGCGAGGGATTGGTTCGCCAGGTAGTCGCCTAGGGTGTAGGGGATGACGAAATAGCCATCGGCCAAGCCCTGCATCAGCGCACTGGCCCCTAGGCGGTTGGCTCCGTGGTCGGAGAAATTGGCTTCTCCCAGCACAAACAGGCCGGGGATGGTGCTCATCAGGTGGTAATCGACCCAGAGGCCGCCCATGGTGTAGTGGACGGCGGGGTAGATGCGCATGGGCACCTCGTAGGGGTTTTCGCCGGAGATACGCTGGTACATATCGAACAGGTTGCCGTAGCGGGCGGCGATGGTGTCGCGTCCGTGGTGTTGGATGGCTTCCCGAAAATCCAGATACACCGCCAGTCCGGTTTCGCCCACACCGCGCCCTTCGTCGGTGATGGCCTTGGAGTTGCGGGAGGCTACGTCCCTGGGTACTAGGTTGCCGAAGGTGGGGTAGCGGGTTTCGAGGTAATAGTCGCGCTCGTGGTCGGGGATGTCGTTGGGGTGGCGGGTATCTCCGGGTTGTTGGGGTACCCAGACGCGGCCATCGTTGCGCAGGCCTTCGCTCATTAGGGTGAGTTTGGATTGGTAATCCCCCGACACCGGGATGCAGGTGGGGTGGATTTGGGTGTAGCAGGGGTTGGCAAAAAACGCTCCCCGCCGATGGCAGCGCCAAGCCGCTGTGACGTTGGAGTTTTTGGCGTTGGTGGAGAGGTAATAGACGTTGCCATAGCCGCCTGTGCAGAGCAGTACCGCATCCCCGGCATAGCGCTCGTAGTCCCCCGTCACCAGGTTACGGACGACGATGCCCCGTGCTTGGCCATCCACCACAACCAAATCCAGCATTTCCCGGCGGGCATAGACCTCAATTTTGCCTGCCCGCACCATCCGCATCATAGCGCTATAGGCTCCGAGGAGAAGCTGCTGCCCGGTTTGGCCCTTGGCGTAGAATGTCCGCGATACCTGCGCCCCCCCGAAGGAGCGATTGTCCAACATGCCGCCATACTCCCGCGCAAAGGGCACCCCCTGGGCTACACATTGGTCAATGATGCCGCTGCTGATTTCGGCAAGGCGATGGACATTGGCCTCCCGCGCCCGGTAGTCGCCGCCCTTGATGGTGTCGTAGAACAGCCGCCAGACGCTATCGCCATCGTTGGGATAGTTTTTGCTGGCGTTGATGCCGCCCTGGGCCGCAATGCTGTGGGCACGCCGGGGAGAATCTTGAATGCAGAAGCTTTTGACGTTGTAGCCCAACTCCGCCAGGGTTGCCGCCGCCGAAGCCCCGGCCAAGCCTGTGCCCACAATCAAAATGGTGTGCCGCTGCTTATTTTTGGGACTGACCAGGCGGCAGTGATCCTTAAAATCGCTCCATTTTTGGCTGAGGGGGCCAGCGGGAATGCGGGAGTTGAGCATGGCGGCGGCGGTGTAGGGGATGTCAAGGCGCGACCCTCTGGCTGAGGCAAGGGCAACCGATGGGTGGGGCAGATAGCACCATTATTCAGCTTCTGCCTAAAAATGTCAGTGCCAGGAAGCCTATCGCCAGGAAGCCTATCGTTAAAGTTCATACCGCCAATGTTGAGGAGCCATTCACCAATCTCCATCGCCATGACCTCATCGCCGGGGAATGAGAGACCCATGTCAACGCTGAGGGGCTGAAGGGCAAACCATCCTGGGGCCAAGGCTATGCAGAGAACCCGGTTTAGGTCATGCTAGATACCGATACTGGATAGAGCACCGAAGGAGAGAGCCCCATGGCAGCAGAAATGGATCCTGTGAAGTTGATGAAGCAGGAAGTGGGACGGCAGGCGGCGGCGCGGGTGCAGTCCAATACCGTGGTGGGTCTGGGCACGGGGTCTACCACGGCCTTTGCGATTCAGTTCATCGGCGAGCGGCTGTCCAAGGGCGAAATCAGCAATATTAAAGGCGTGCCCACCTCCTTTCAGGCGTCTGTGCTGGCTAAGCAGTATGGCATTCCCCTCACCACCCTGGACGAAATCGACGGCATCGACATCGCCATTGATGGGGCCGACGAGGTAGACCCGGCCATGAACCTGGTTAAAGGCGGCGGCGCAGCTCACACCCGCGAAAAGATTGTGGATGGTCTGGCTAAGGAATTCATCGTGGTGGTAGATAGCTCGAAGCTGGTGGACAAGCTCGGTACCACCTTTGCCCTGCCCGTGGAGGTGCTGCCCCTGGCCGTTACCCCCGTCAGCAAAGCCCTAGAAGCCCTCGGCGGCAAGCCCGACCTGCGGATGGGCATCAAAAAAGATGGCCCCGTCATCACCGACCAAGGCAACATGATTTTGGATGTGAAATTCGAGGCCATCGACGACCCCGCTGGTCTCGAAAAAACCATCAACAACATCCCTGGCGTGTTGGATAACGGCTTGTTTGTGGGCCTCGCCACCGAAGTCCTGATCGGTGAAGTCAAGGACGGCCAAGCCAGCGTCCGTAAGCTGTAGCCCTGATGGCCTGACCCGTCTCCCAAGTAGGTTGGGTGTAGCAAAGCGGAACCCAACACCCGTCGAGGATGTCGGGCTTGTTGGGTTCTGCTATCGCGCCACCCAACCTACGAGAGATCAATGCTTTTCACCGAGGAAATCCACTAGGATTGAGGATATTTCCCAAGCCACCACCCAGGTCAACGCCATGTGGGACGACCGCTATAACCGAGCCGACTATTTCTACGGCAAACAGCCCAACGACTTTGTGCGCCAGGTGTGCCCCCAAATTCCCAAGGGCAAAATTCTGTGCTTGGCGGAGGGCGAGGGCCGCAATGCGGTGTATCTGGCCCAGCAGGGCTATCGGGTGACGGCGGTGGATGCCTCGGAAGTCGGTACCGCCAAGGCCCAACGGCTAGCGGCGGAACACGGCGTCCCCCTTCAAACCATCGTGACGGATTTGGCAGAATTTGAGATTCGACCCCAAAGCTGGGACGGCATTGTTGCCATTTTTTGCCATTTGCCCCCGCCCCTTCGCGCCCAGATCCACCGCCAAGTTGTGGAAGGGCTGCGGCCCGGTGGAGTGTTTGTCCTAGAAGCCTATACCCCGGCCCAGCTTAACTTCAAAACCGGAGGCCCACCCGTGGCGGAACTGATGATGGACTGGCCCACCCTTCAGCAAGAATTGGCGGGGCTCACCTTCAACATTGGGGAAGAACTGGAGCGAGACATCCACGAAGGTATTGGCCACCGGGGCCACAGTGCGGTGGTGCAGGTTTTCGGTGTGAAGCCCGCTATCTAGGCTCACTACAGCGACAGATTAGGCTCAGCTAGGTTAAAGTAACCCAACGAATAATACCAAATCCTAATCGAATAACCCCGATTCCCAGCCCAGCAAACCGTAGGGGCGAGGTCTCCTCGCCCGCTGATACCGGGGGCAAACAAGTCGGATTTGGTATAAAACGTCTAGCCTTTGCCCTCATCCCCCAACCCCTCTTTTCCCTAAGGAGAAGGGGAGCCGGATTCAGAACCCCTGCCCCTCAGGGAGAGGGACAGGGGTGAGGGTAGAGAGCGATTACGAAGGGAGGTTATTTTCATGGAGTATTCTTAGGCTCTAGGGGCAATCGTTGGAGCCTTGCTTTGTCTTGTCCGTGAGCCGCTATGTTCGATCCATCCGGCGTTGGCGACGACTACCGAAGAGATGGGCATAGACATAGGAGAGTTCGCAACCAAAGAAGAAAATTTGGCAGGCGAGAAAGATCCACAGCATCAGGATCATGACGCTGCCAATCACCCCGTAGGACATAAAGCGACCGCCAATGGAAATGACGCTGTTGCTAACCAGTTGTTGTAACCCCACCAGGGCCGAGGCCGTGAGCAAGCCCCCCAACCACACATCATTCCAGCTTAGGCGAACCGTCGGCAAAATCTTAAACAGAATACAAATCGCGATGGATAGAATGAACAACGACGAGCTAATCTGAAGCCCTCGACTAAGCTGTAATTCATCGATTTGGATAAAGGGCAAGAGTTCTTGAAATTCATTCACCAGTTTTAGAATAATTTTGATCACAATGTTGGAAATCAGCGAGGCAAACAGCAGGAGAGCGGTACCAAAAACCAGCAAGAATCCAGAGAGTTTATTGACCACAAAAAATGTTGCCATTTTCAGGGGAGAACCTGCTTCGGTAACGCGACTGGGAGACTGCCAAATTTGATTCACATAACGTTTTAGAATGACAAAAATGGTGCTGGCCATAAATAACAGAAGCACAAACCCAACGAGGCCCGCCCCCACACTATTGTGATTCAGGGCAATGACGGTTTCTTTGACGAGGGCGTGAACCTCGGTGGGTAGGAATCGTTCAATGGCCCCTTGAATCACCAAAAAAGCCTCAGTGTTGGGGCCAATCAGCACCCCAAAAATACTCAGCAACACCAGCAGCAGGGGAAATAGCGAAAAGAGGGCGTAGTAGGAGAGCGCCGCCGCCATTCCAGGCACGTTATCTCTGTCCCATTTCAACCCAGTTTGGATTAGCAACTGGACAGGTCTAGAGGGCAGAAGTTCTGTTTTTAGGTAGGGTAAAAGGGTCGTTTGGAAGTAACGTGTCATGGATGCATCGGGGTAAGCTGCATCCAGTTATACCAGGTTCAACCCTAGGGTGTGGAAGCGGGGTGGCAATGGCCTCTGGGGTGACCTAGTTGGCGGATTGAAGGCGCTCGGCTTCTTCCAGAGCAAGGGTTTTGTTGTTGGCGTAGATGCCCATCCGATCCTGGGCAATGGGGTAGCGCTCATCCTCTGGGGGCACTTCGGCCATTAAATCCGAGGCCCGCTGCCAGCGCACCGCTAGGTCGAGCCATTCGGCGGCGGTGGTGGCGGCTTTGCCGTCTTCAACGGACTGCTGGGCAATGCGCACCGCCAAAACAAAGGGATCTTGATCGGGGGGAATCGCCGGGGGAGTATTGGCCGGGGGAGTATTGGCCGGGGGAGTATTGGCCGGGGGAGTGTCGGCGGAAGGAGTGTCGGTGGGAGAAGACGGATCACCACTGAAACTGGCCCGGAGCCAATCCTTGGTGGCCCAGCCCACCAGCAGCAGCAACAGGGCTAGGCTTGCACCCCCAATTAGCCCTCGCCAAAAGGCCGACTGGCTGGCGGAGGGTTTTCGGTCGGGTACGTCTAAATAGGGGTTGCGCTGACGGGGGGCACGGAGATCCTGCCACAGCCGCACCAGGGGGTTGGGTCGCCGCAGGGTGACAGGTTCCGCCCAGAGTAGGCTATTTTCGGGATCGCGCTTAATCTCATCCAGCCATAGCAACTGCTGTTCTTGCACAATGCGGCTGTTGATGTTGACCCGCGTAATGCCCTTAGGACTGATGGTCTCTAGTACGGTTTTGACTTCATTCACCACGGTGGCCTGGGGCAGTTGTTCGGCGGTAGCGGCTTCCACCAGCAGTTGCAGCACCCCACTATCCTGCACGGCACGGGTGCGAATCCCGGCGTCTGCGAAGTGTTCGTTGAGGAGTTGGATAATGGCCGCGACGCTACCCTGGCGGGCCTGGAGGTCGATATCGTCGATGGTGGAGGGCATAGCAAGTACAATCCGCAATGGCGGGCGGCTAACCAAATTGGTCATGGGTTCGCCATGATCCCAAAAATTATATCAAGACCTGCTAATGTCGCGGATCTTGCGGTCACAGCATACAGAGAGAACACGCAGGGTCTTGGCCGGGAGGTCTGTATTTACAGCGAATACCCCGCCCATGGCAACGGCCCAGATCTCCTAAAGCAGGTGTTGAAACCGTTCGTCAGATCCGAGCTGCTTGACGGCCTGTTTGATATCTTGGGTGCGGTCTTTGTGGACGACCAGGGTGGCATTGCCGTCGCGGACAATCACCACATCTTGCAGTCCAATGGTCACCACCACCTCCTCGGCGTTGGAGGCATAGACGATGCTGCCTTCGGTGTCTAGGGCGATGTGGGTGGCCAGGTTGACGTTTTTGTCGTCGGGCTGCTTCAGGAGGCGCTCTACGGCGTTCCAGTCGCCTAGGTCATCCCAGCCAAAGGCCACGGGCATAACGTAGGCGTGGGCGGTGTGCTCCATAACCGCGTAGTCAATGCTGAGTTTTTCTAGGCTGGGGTAGGCGGCGACGCCCTGATCGAGAATGGGCTGCATTAACCCAGGGGCATGGGTTTTCATCTCCTCCAGCATCACCTGGGCTGGGAAGACAAACATGCCGCTATTCCAGCTAAAGCGGCCACTGTCGATGAAGGCTTGGGCGGTGGGGGCGTCGGGTTTTTCGGTGAAGCGGCTGACTTGGTAGGCGGGCAGATCGCCGTAGGTGCCTGCGTCGTCGCCCTGTTCGATATAGCCATAGCCCGTGGCGGCGTAGGTGGGAGTGATGCCCAGGGTGGCGATCGCCCCCCGTTCTGCGGCCAGGGTCGCCGCCGCCTTGAGGGTGTGGCAAAAGGCGGCTTCGTCGGCAATCCAATGGTCAGCGGGGAAGAAGCCCACCACGGCCTCCTGACCGTAGCGGTTGGCAATTTCCAGGGTGGCCCAGGCTACGGCGGGGGCGGTATCTCGGCCCACGGGCTCTACTAGCAGATTGGCTTCCGGCAGATGGGGTAATTGTTGGCGCACCCGATCCGCCAGGTGTTCGGCGGTAATCACCCACAGATCCGCCCAGGATCCCGCTAGCAATTCCAGCCGATCCGCCGTGGCCTGAAGCAGGCTACGATCACTTCCATCTAGGCAGAGAAACTGCTTGGGGCACGCGAGACGGCTGACGGGCCAAAAGCGCTCTCCCTTACCACCAGCAAGGATGACAGGAACAAAGGGGGCCATAGGTATTCATCCTTAGTGCTTATCTATAGAAAGTTGTGAATTCCTTGTTCTAATCCTATCCCCCTGGGGATCAGCCAGGGCCGAAAAGGGCTTAATATTGATTAACACATTGATGACCATGGGGTCGTCCTTCTCCCTGGATTGGAGGGGCCGTACCCTCAGTTAGCCGACGTGGAGTGACAATATCATCAGGTGTCTAGATCACCCAGACAGCCGCAGATCATTCGCGGTAGTCTGCGGTCAGATCCCGGCATCAGGTGGGTGAGGCGTGACATCAGTAAGGCAGGTATCCATGGCATCGTCGCAACAATCGGAAGACCCTAGGATGTCCCTTCCAACGTCCTCGGTGTCCTCCCCTGGGGATCCCCATTCTGTCACCGTCCTCGATCCCCCCGCTGCCTCTACATCATCCACCCCAGAATCGGCCCACCCAGAGGATCCCGATCCCCTCTCCGCCTACCGCTATGTGGCCCCCGCTGCCTCTAAACCAAGGGGCTGGTTAGGCCGTGCCCTAGGAGGACTGCTGTGGAGCGGCATCTTTTTAGGGACAGCGGCAACCTCCGCCTTGATTGGGGCAGGGGCCGCTTTATTTCTGCCCCTGCCCGGCGTGCCAGCGGCCAATGGCGGCGGTACAGGGCTGAGCGACCTCTGGAAAGCAGGCTTTCGCTACCAGGTGACCCGCCCGGTCAATATTTTGGTGATGGGGTTGGATGAAAATCTCGACGCCCCACCCGGATCCGACGCTGTCTTTGGGGGGCGTACCGATACCGTGCTGCTCGTGCGCATCGACCCCCACAACGAGACCCTGCGGGTGATGTCTATCCCTCGGGATACTCGGGTGCAAATTCCAGGTTATGGTATGGCCAAAATTAACCATGCCAATGTGGAGGGTGGCCCTACCCTAGTAGCCCAAACCATTGCCGACAACCTGGGAAATGTGCAGATTGATCGCTATGTGCGGGTCAACACGGTGGCCTTTCGCGAAATTGTAGACCTAGTGGGCGGCATTGACGTTGAAGTGCCCCACCGCATGCAGTACACCGACCAAACCCAGGGGTTGTACATCGACCTCTATCCCGGCTGGCAAACCCTCAACGGTGACCAAGCCGAACAGTTCGCCCGCTTCCGCAGCGATGCCGGGGACATTGGCCGGGTGCAGCGGCAGCAGATTTTGCTGAAGGCTCTGCGCGAACGGTTGACTAACCCCATGGTGGTGCCCAGTTTGCCCCAGGCCGTCCGCGTGGTGCAGCGTTACGTGGATACCAACCTCACCCTAGAGGAAATGCTGGCCCTGGCTAACTTTGGCCTAGAAATTGACGCCAACGAGTTTCAGATGGTGATGCTGCCCGGACGGTTTAGCAGCGCGACCGAGTTTGAGGCCAGCTATTGGCTCCCCGATTGGAAGGCTTCGGCTACCGTTCTGCGTACCTTCTTCCAAACGGAGGGGGTCGGCATCTATGCTGACAACAATAATTCACGCTATGTCGCGAACCTCCGCATCGCCGTCCAAAACGCCTCGGACACCTCCGGGGCTGGGGCAGCCATGGCCGGATATCTGCGCGAGAACGGTTTCGGCAATGTCTACCTCGTTAACGACGCACCTACGACTAGCCGCGATACCCAGGTTATCGCTCAGCGGGGGGATCGCGATAGCGCCGAAATGCTTCAGTCGATGCTCGGTCAGGGGCGAGTGCTGTCCGAATCGACCGGAGACCTAGACTCCGATATCACCATCCGCGTGGGCCAAGACTGGGCTACCCAGTGGGCCGAATCCCCTCCCTAGATTCCTTGGCTAGATTGGATGCATGTCAACGGGATGCATCTCAACGGCGGCTTGGAAGGCATCCCAAGTAAGCACATCCTGCATGAGGGATCGATAGCCGAGGACGTTGGGGTGCAGACCATCGGCGGAGAGACGTTCCTGCCACCAGGCATCCCCCCGGTGTAGCCATAGATCCATCACATCGAGGTAGGGAATATTGTGGCTTTCGCAGGCGAGGCGGGTGGCCTCCTTGTAGCGCCACTGCTCCCGTTGGGAATAGTACAGCACCTCCGAGAAGGGCATGGCTGCTTCGTTGACGGGCACCATACCCACAAACAGCACCGGGCAAAGCTGACGGGCCTCGGCCAGCAGATCGGTGAGGGTTTGCTCAAACTCGTCAAAGTCGGTATAGTT
>JBBAWV010000130.1:0-12716 GCA_040396995.1 Nodosilinea sp.
CCACCCCTGGCCCTACCCCCAAGCCGACCCCGATGGCGTTCCACCCGCCGATCACACCCATCACCATCGCCCCCATCACCCTAATTGACGCTTCAGCATTCTGGCTAATTGGCTTGGCCTATTCTCCTATGGCGGTTCTCGCTTCAGTGAGGTAAGAGCTTGTTGAGCTTCAGATCCCCCCAGTTTATCGCTGTAGAAGATTCACCTTGTCTCCCCCTTAATAAGCTACTGCTTACACACATCTTGTTCTCATGGCGTCATCCCTGGAGGATCCCCCTAAATCCCCCTAAAAAAGGGGGACTTTGAATCCAGTTCCTCCCTTTTTAAGGGGGGCTAGGGGGGATCAACCCTCGGAGTAAGGCGAAATAGAGACTTAGGTATAAGCGGTAGCTTAATAAGGGGGGCTGGGGGGATCTTAGCGGTGTATTTCATTCGAGTAAAATCTGCTATAGGTCGTCGGAATCCCACTTGAGGATGGCGGCATCAAGGCCCTGTTCTCGTTTGCGTTTGGCGTCTTCCTCAAACCACTGAATGATATGGGTGGCGGAGAGGGAGGCCAGGGGAATCCCTAAATCGGCGGAGATGATGCCGAGCAGTTTGGCGGTAGAAATGGTGAGTCGGGCCAGGAATTTTTCCGGGGAGGACAGCAGGGCGGCATCAACCTTAGCGGATTCGGCCTCGGTCAGAAACTGAGTAGACTGATCAAGCATAGGTTAAGGACGGGTAACGACAAAAAGGAGAGGGGGTAAGACGGAGAGGGGGCGAGGGCGGATCTGATGATGAAGGCGATGGCGAGTGAGAAGTTCGCCTCGTCTTTGCGGATCTCCGCTGCTCGTGGGAGAAGGGCTGACGGAGTTTGCATTGCGTCAGGGTGGGCTAGCAGGGGATTGGTGATTTCCTGACTCATCTACGGAATGACCCCCTGATCCGGCGTTCAGTGGATGGGCCATATCCGAGATGTCCTGGTTGATGTGCGGTATGGCATCGGCATCGGCGAGGGCATAAAAGGCGAGGTGGGTGGTGCCGTAGGGCTTTTGCCGGACAAGGGCCAGCCCTGGAATATCGACGGGTTGCCAGCCGTTGGTTCCGTGTTCGACGGCCATTTCCCCGGTGGGGGCGAGTAGCCCATAGCGGACAATGCGTTCTAGGACAGGGCCATAGAGGTCGCTGGTGTAGGGTGGGTCGAAGTAAATCAGGTCGAAGGGCTGGTGCTTCAACCGCGAGAGTTGCTTCACCACATCCCCCTTAAACAGGCGCAATACTTGGTTGGGCTGGGCCACCCGCTGCCAGTTGTCGCGCACTACGGCATAGGCTTTGTCGGATTGTTCAATGCCGACCACCTCCGCTGCACCTCGACAGAGGGCTTCGGCCCCCATTGCCCCACTTCCTGCACAGAGATCGAGCCAGCGACAGCCCACCATGCGCCCCTGCCAAATATTAAACAGGGCCTCACGGACACGGGCGGCGGTGGGGCGAGTGGCTTCACCGGGAAGGGTTTTTAGGGCACGATTACCGTAGATTCGTAGCATAGGTCAATCCTAGCAGTCTGGTCATAGGAGGGGGCAGGGAACTAAGACAATCGATCTACAGCCCGGGATGGCTCGTTCTGTGCCTAGGGGAGGAAGCCGTGGACACAGCCTTAATCTGCCCTAGGGGAGAACCTAATCGGCCAGCGGAGAGAGATGGGGAACCTGGGCGGTCAATGCCTGGGGATGCACCCCGGCACGATGGGCCGCTATCACCCCCACCGCCTCTAGATAGGAGGCTACTGTGATCGGCTGTCTCCCCAGAGCAGTCAGGGGTACGTTGATTGCCGTGGTATTGTCGGCCACGGCAATTACCAGGGTTTTGGTGCGGCTGAGGCTGAGGACAGCACCGCCCCCGCAGGCACTCGCAGGCACCAGAATGGCATCTACTTGATCGGCCCAGATGTCCCCAGCATTTCCAGGGGGTAGGTTCTCAGGTTGCGAATATCCCGACTGTGCCTGAGGCTGGGTGACAAACCGGGGCGCACGGCTGAGCCCCGCCAGCACACAGGGCAAAAAGGTATAGCCAATTTCCTCGGCAGCGGCCTTGGGCGACACCGCCGAATCGAGGGGCAAGGGACTGAGGGCTGGGGCATGGGCACAGGGCACCCCAAAGGTACGCACGACTAAATGGCTAATGACGGCCTCCGCCCCCGCCACCAGGTCAACCCCTTGGCCCAGGCGATAGTTGTGTAGGGTTTCCAGGTCGGCTTCGTCCTCATCGTCCGGGAATCGGGCTACCACGGCAATGGCGTCTGCCCCCTCTGCTAGGGCTTTTTCCGCCGCCCGCAGCAAGCTATCGGGCCGTTCCAGCGTGCCCCAGGTGGCCCCAGAGTCGGCCTGTCGCAGGGTCACCCCCAGGGGCGCATCGGTGATCACATAGTCCAGCAGATCCAGGCCCAGGGTGGCACGGGTGGCCTCAGCGGCTTGGATGTGGCGTCCACGCAACTCCTCCTCAATAGCGGCATCCAGCACCAGTCCAATCCGGTTACGATGTACCGGACGCAGCCCCCACTGTCCCGCCGCAAAGTGATCCAGCCCAAACCCCTCCACATACAGGGCATTGGGCAGGGGCCAATACAACTGCGCCCCATTCATCACATTGGGGTGGGTAATCAGCCGATCCACCACCGAGGCCACCACCCGCGCCGCCGGGAGGGCATCCCCCGCATAGCCGCCAATGGACGCACCCACCCCCGTCGGCACCACCATCACCGCCGTGTAGGGCCGAGCGATATTCCCCTGAAACCCGCTAGCCATGCCCCCAAAAACTCCCCAGCATCAAAAGAATCAAACCTAAAGCATGAATGCATTTATCAACGATGAACCCACCGCTCACCACGTCTATGATTCCACATGGGGGATCCCCACCTTTGCTACCGCTAATAGAACCTTTCAACCAGTCTCTGATCGTATCCCAGCGGAGGTTACGAGGTATCCCACAGCCCATAGCGGGTTTCCCTCGAATGAAGTACACCGCTAAGATCCCCCCTGCCCCCCTTATTAAGGGGGGTATTAAGGTGAATCTTCTACAGCAATAAACTGGGGGGATCTGAAGCCAAACAAGCTTGTACCTCACTGAAGCGAGAACCGCTATAGGCAAGTCTAGACAGTCAAGGTATTCTTGTACTAAACAGAATTCGCCATGACGACGCCCCATCCTCTCGGTTCGGTCATTCAGGGATCCCTTAGCCAAGGGCTAGACATTCGCCTACATCCCGATATTTCGGTGGAAGATATGCGGGTGGGCAAGTTTTTGGTGGTGCGGGGGCGACGATCTCAGTTTTTTTGCATGTTAACCGATGTGGCCCTAGGCACGGGTAGCCAGCGAATTTTGGCCCATCCTCCAGAGCCCGAAAATCTATTTTTGCAGGAGGTTTTAGCGGGCACGGGTACCTACGGGACGTTGACGTTAATCCCCATGTTGATGTTTACGGAGATGGCGGGGGACAGGGGACAGGAAACAGGGGACAGGGGACGAAAAAACATCGCCAAAGATGATCAGGGAAAGTATGCGGGATTGGTGGCGCAGAGTAATGCGGACGTAGAACTGCTTCCAGTGAAGACGATTCCCGCCCACTTTAGCCAGGTCTATGAAGCAAGCGAGCGGGATTTTCGGATCATTTTTGGCTGGGAGGACGACCCCCATCGGCGCAATTTTGCTATTGGTCAGCCCATTGATATGGAGGTGCCCGTTTGCCTAGATTTAGACCGTTTTGTAGAGCGTAGTAATGGCATTTTTGGGAAGTCTGGCACCGGGAAATCCTTCTTGACCAGGCTGTTGCTAGCGGGCACGATTCAACGGGGAGCAGCGGTCAATCTTATTTTTGATATGCACTCGGAATATGGCTGGGAGGCGGTCAGCGAGGGCAAGGCATTTAGTACTGTAAAAGGGCTACGGCAGCTTTTCCCCGGTCAGGTGCAGATGTTTACCCTAGATCCAGAATCGACCAAACGACGGGGGGTGAACGATGCCCAGGAATTATTTATTGGGTTCGACCAAATTGATGTGGAAGACCTGGCATTGGTGCGGGGGGAACTCAATCTTTCGGAAGCTAGTTTAGAAAATGCGATTATCCTTCGCAACGAATTTGGCAAGTCTTGGATTAACCGTTTGTTGATCATGACGAATGAGGAAATTCAGGAGTTTTGCGAAACCAAAATGGGTAGCAAGTCCTCCATTATGGCCCTGCAACGGAAGCTGACCCGGTTGGCCGATTTGAAATATCTACGCAATACCAACACCACGAATTATGTAGGGAAAATTCTCACCGCCCTAGATGAGGGACAGCATGTGGTGGTGGAATTTGGCTCCCAGTCCACCATGTTGGCCTATATGCTGGCTACTAATGTAATTGCCCGCCGTATTCATGCCAGCTATGTGCAAAAGGCCGACCGTTTTTTGCAGACCAAAAATCCGGTAGATCGCCCCCGCCAACTGATGATCACCATCGAAGAGGCCCACCGTTTCCTTGACCCCGCCACTGCTAAACAAACGATTTTTGGTACCATTGCGCGGGAAATGCGGAAATACTTTGTCACCCTACTGGTGGTCGATCAACGCCCCTCCGGCATTGACAATGAAGTGATGTCCCAAATTGGTACCCGCATCACCGCCTTGCTCAACGATGAAAAGGATATTGATGCCATTTTTACGGGGGTTTCCGGCGGGCAAAATCTGCGATCTGTTTTGGCCAAACTGGATTCTAAGCAGCAGGCACTCATCCTTGGCCATGCCGTGCCCATGCCCGTGGTGGTGCGCACCCGTCCCTACGACAGCACGTTTTATCGCCAAGTGGGCCAAACCGCCTGGGAAGACCTGCCCGACGACCTGGTTCTCCCCGCCGCCGCCCAGGCCAGAGCAGATTTGGGGCTGTAGTTCTGTCCTCTACCCTGCGCCGGAGCCTAGGGACGAAGGGCTAAGACACCGAGGACTGGGTGGCCTGGTGGGCCAAGGTGTTCCCCAAGATATCAGCCACACCGGGCACAGCAGCCTCCACATCTCCCTTTACAGACTGTCGTAGGCGCTGATAAGTGGTTTTAATGAGACTGTTGCTGCTGTGGGCAATGCGGGCATCGGTCACGCTGAGCAGGCTATCGGCGGTGCGAGCGCGATGCTCCTTGAGGTAGGCGGCGGCATCTCCAGTGGCGGCTCCTTCGCTCCAGAGCGGATCTAGGGCGGTCAGCATCTCCGGTAGCAATCGTTCTATGGCCCCTGGGATATAGCCTGCCCCTAGCCCCTTCACCACGCCATAGGCTGTTTTTAGGGCCACGCCCCCCAATCCTCCCTTGGCCGCGACTTGGGCGTCGATCAGGTCAGTGCAGGCGCTAATGAGTTGGGCGCGGGTGGTGGCATCCTGTAGCAAGTCGGGCAAACCCATGGTGATCCTCCGTGATGGCAAAGGTATTGTCCCCTAATTCTAGGCTGGGGACTATCCGCGTAGATTTTCGTAGGGGTTGAAGAGTGCTTTATCAATGCTTTATCCCCCGTTCGGACAGGATGGCTCTGGTGGGGTAGCGGACTCCCGCAGGATGGTGATCCCACCCCACAGCACCAGGAGGGTAATCCCCAGGCCAATGATCAGATCGGGAAGAGGCGACCGCCACCAAGTCACTAGCCCAGCCGCCAGTATCACCCCTAGGTTAGCAAGGACATCATTGCGGGAAAAAATCCAGCTTGCCCGCATGTGAGTCCCCCCCTGACGGTGGCGGGTGATTAACGCCAAGCAGATGACATTGGCCACGAGGGCTAAGGCCCCCATGATGACCATGAGGGTGGATTGGGGATCGCTGCCCTGCCAGAAGCGGCGGAGAACGTCCACCAACACCAGCGCCGCTAGGGATACCTGGAAGTAGCCGCTCAACCTAGCCGCCCGCCATGTATGGCCTTGGCTGTGGCCCACGGCGTAGAGCGATACCCCGTAGACCGTGGCATCGGCCAGCATATCTAGGGCATCGGCGGTGAGGGCGGTGGATTGTGCCCACCAGCCTACCAGCCCCTCGACCACAAACAGGGTAGCGTTAATGGCCAGCAGCCAAATCAATACCCGCCGTTGGCCAATGGTTTGGGCCTCAACATGACATCCACAGTCACCCATCGTTCTTAGCTCCAATCCAGAACCACCTAGAACAAGGCCCGCAAATCTACGATAAAGGTCTGTCCCGCTACGGCCACCCGATCTCCACTAACCAGCTTGCGACCTCGGCGCAATTCGATGTCATCATTCACCTGCACCTCGCCATTTTGCACCATCACCTTGGCCTGTCCACCGCTGGCGGCTACCTGCATTTGTTTCAGAAACTGATCGAGCTTGATGTAGTCGAGACTGGGCATGGCGAGCTAAATCGAAATGACGGCTAGGCTGAAGCGGTTGTGTATCCAAATGGTGTTTCAATATTGCATGTCGATATTCCCAGAGTCCTCGGTGAAAGGCTGGCAGCGCGATCAGACTGGTGCAATTCTGACACAGGATACTCCTTCAATTCTTGCCATATTTCCTGTAACTTAGCCATCCTTCCGTGACCGCTCAGTGCCCAGGCATCATCAAATCCGTTAACGTTTTAATGCCTTGACTAGCACACCCGATTGCAACACACTCTCTGCCCAACTGCATCGCCTCGATGGCCAGGGCTATGGAGCCTACAAGTCCCTCAAGGGTGCCTACCAATTTGAGGGGTTCACGCTCCACATCGACCATGTGCAGGGGGATCCCTTTGCGGCTCCTAGTCGGGTGCGGGTGGTGATGCCTCAAACAGTAGCAGGGTTTCCGGCGGAATGGTGGCAGACTCCAGGGCGGGCGGTGGCACTGGCGGATTTTTTGACACGGGCGGCCTACCAAGCCACCCAGCGGCGGGAGCGACAGGATGGGTCGGGCAAGAGCGGACTGATCGGTGTAGTGCGGCCCAGTCAGGCGATTCTGAAACGAAGTGCGGCCCAGGTTACGGCGGAAATGGTGGAACTGCGGCTGACGGTGGGGCTTCCGGCCTTTGGGCGACGCATTGCTGGACGACAGGCGGCGGACTTGCTCTGTCGGGCGCTGCCGGAGTTGGTTGATGACACCCTGCGCTATGCGTCCTTGGATGCGGGGGCGATTCAGCGTCATATCCATTGTGCCGAGGATGCCGATGCCCTGCGATCTCAACTAGCAAATCGGGGTCTAGTAGCCTTTGTGGCGGATGGGGCGATGTTGCCTCGGCGTAGTGGTGTGGATGAGCGGCCTTTGGCGGACGGGGCAGTGCCGTTCCAGTCGCCGGGATCGCTGCGGGTGACGTTAACCTGTCCCCACGCCGGAGCGGTAACGGGGCTGGGCATTCCCCAGGGCATTACCCTGGTTGTGGGCGGCGGCTACCACGGAAAATCCACCCTGTTGCGGGCCATTGAGGCAGGGATTTACAACCACATCCCCGACGACGGGCGGCACCAGGTGGTTACCGATGGGGCGGCGGTGAAGGTGCGGGCCGAGGATGGCCGAAGCATTGCCGGGGTGGATATCTCGCCCTTTATCAACCACCTGCCCCAGGGCCAATCGACCCGCCAATTTTCGACCACGAACGCCAGCGGCAGCACCTCCCAGGCCGCGACGATCATGGAAGCCCTAGAAGCCGGGGCCAGGGTGCTGCTGGTGGATGAGGACACCTCCGCCACCAACTTCATGATCCGCGACCGCCGAATGCAGGCGTTGATCGCCAAAGACCGAGAACCGATCACCCCCTTCATCGACAAGGTGCGCCAGATCTATACCGACTACGGCATTTCCACGGTGCTGGTGATGGGGGGCAGCGGCGACTATTTCGACGTGGCGGATACGGTGATCGCCCTGGATGAATTTGTGCCCCAGGACGTAACCACCCAGGCCCAGGCCATTGCCGCCCAATACCAAAACGACCGTCACCGCGAGGGCGGCTCCCACTTCGGCGACCTCACAGCCCGCATCGTGCTGCCCCACAGCATCGATCCCAGCAAGGGACGGCGCAGCGTCAACCTCAAGGCCAGGGACACCGATCACTTGCAAATCGGCACCGAAGCCATCGACCTCTCTGCCGTGGAACAACTGGTGGAACCGGGCCAGGTGCGGGCCATTGCCGAGGCCATCGTCTACGCCCAGCGTTATCATATGACCCCGAATCGGCCCCTCTCGCAAGTGGTTGATGCCGTCATGGCCGACCTCGCGGATCACGGTTTGGATGCCCTCACTGAATGGCCCATGGGCGACCTGGTGGCCTTTCGCAGCTTAGAACTCGCCGCCGCCATCAACCGCCTTCGCAGCCTTCAGGTGCAGTCCGCCCATCCCTAACGCCATGTCCCCATCGTCCATTCCTGGTTATCACCTGCGCCTTGGTTCCCCGCTAGATCGGGCCACCCTGGTCAAATTTATGGAGCGCACCTACCAGGAATTGGGGGATAGCCCGCCCCTGAAGCACTTGGCGACCACCGTGGATCGCTATCTCTCCTGTGATACGCCCCTGTGGATGGTGGAACGCCCCGGTAGCCGAGGATCGGCCATCGCCGTGGGCTGCATTTGGCTGGGCCAAGCCACCGACCAACGCAGCGGCCTGCTCCATCCCTACGTGCTGCTGCTTTATGTTCACCCCGATTACCGCCGTCAGGGATTAGCCACGGAGTTGTTGCACGCCGCCCATCAGTGGGCCGAGGCCGAAGGGCACAGCCAAATTAGCCTGCAAGTATTTAGCGAAAATGCCCCTGCCCAGGCGCTTTACCAAAAACTGGGCTATCAACCCGAAGCTATCCTCATGAAGCGTCCCCTAGCACCGTAAAGGCCACCCACCGTAGGGGAAGATACTGAAGAGAGTGGCTTGGGCCGCTAACCCAAGGGGGAAAAGCTAAAATGAATGAGGTACAAACGGGCGGAGTAGTCATTGCGGGGGAGCGCAGCGGTGTGGGCAAAACCACGGTTACGCTGGCGTTGTTGGCGGCTTTGGCCCAGTGTTCCCAGCGGGTACAGTCCTTTAAGGTGGGGCCAGACTACATCGACCCCATGTTCCACTCCAGGGTGACGGGCCGTCCCTGCTACAACCTCGACCCAGTGCTAACGTCGGCAGCCTACGTGTACCAATGCTTTGCCGAACGGTGCCGGGATGCAGAATTTGCCCTAGTCGAAGGGGTGATGGGCCTATTTGATGGAGCTACCGGAGCCGCCGAAACCGCCAGCACCGCCCACATCGCTAAGCTTTTGAACCTGCCCGTGCTGTTGGTGGTGGATTGCAGTCGCCTCTCGCGCTCGGTGTTGGCCATTGTGCATGGCTATCGTTCCTTTGACCCGGCCCTGACCCTGGCGGGGGTGGTGCTGAACCGGGTGGGCAGTGATCGCCACCTGGAACTGTTGCAGGATGCCCTAGCCACCATTGATTTGCCAATTTTGGGCGTTCTGCGTCGGCAGGCGGAGATTACCCTACCCGACCGCCATCTGGGCCTAGTGCCCACCGCCGAACTGCCCCAACTCCAGGAACGCCTAGACCGCCTTGCCCACCTAGGACAAACCAGCTTCGATTGGCCCCAACTGCTGCCGTTGATCCGGGTATCGAAATCCATTTCCCCGCTATCGCAAACGCTGGATAGCCCCGTTACTGAGGACAGTCGCCACTACGAAGGTATTCCCCAAAAATGCCCCAAGCCTGACGAAACCGTCCATCTAGCCCTAATCCGCCGCACCAAACCCCGCCTCGCCGTTGCCCAGGATGCCGCCTTTAGCTTTTACTATACCGACAGTCTGGATTACCTCACCCACCTGGGGGCCGAACTGGTGCCCTGGAGTCCCCTCGTGGATGCGACCCTCCCAGAAGCGACGGATGGGCTGTACCTCGGTGGCGGCTTTCCCGAAATGTTTGCGGCGGCGCTAGCGGAAAATGCACCCCTACGGCAACAGTTGCGTCAGCGCATTCAGACCGGACTGCCCACCTATGCCGAATGTGGCGGGTTGATGTATTTGGCGGAATATCTGGTGGATTTGCAGGGGCAAACTTGGCCCATGGTAGGGGTTTTGCCCACGACGGTGACCATGGAAGCGCGGCTCACCCTCGGCTATCGACGGGCCACCGCCATCGCCCCCAGTGTCGCCCTCCAGGCCCAACAACAGGTCTGGGGCCACGAATTTCACCATTCCCAGGTCACCATACCGCCCAGTGCCCCCCTCTACCAATTGCAGCGGTTTGATGCCAAAAGCCCCCACACCATCGAGGGCTGGGGGGATCGTCATATCCATGCGTCCTACCTGCACCTTCACTGGCGAGGCAACCCAACTCAGGCACAGCAGTTTCTCTCCGCCTGTGCGACCTATCACCACGCCCTGCCAGCCTAGAGGGGTAGGGACGCGGTTTCCTGGCCCTGCCAGCCTTGGCCTCAAGCCTCAGTTACAGGCCAGGATTGTAGCCACGGCCTAGCGTTTTAGCCATGCGGACATAGTTTTTGGTCGTCCAGGCTTGGCCGTCGGAGGGATCATCTCCCAGTCCAGAGTCATATCCAGCACTCAGTATGCGGCCAAATTGGGTCAGTTTTTTGCTGTTCCAGGATTGATACCAAATCCTAATCGAATAACCCCGATTCCCAGCCCAGCAAATCGTAGGGGCGAGGTCTCCTCGCCCGCTGATACCGGGGGCAAACAAGTCGGATTTGGTATGAGTCATCGTCATAACGCCTCCGGTTTGTTCACTCATTGTCTTGACCCCTAGATCCTGACGAACCGTAGCCTATGTTACCAAAGCCTCTGTTCGTGTCACTTATAAGCAGGTTGAATGGAAGAGTACAAGGCAGTTCTAGTGGGGCTTTGGGGTCTTGGGGATGGGGCTTGGCCACTTGGGCGAGGGATTGCCGACAGGGCAGCGCGATCTAGCCCAATGGCTTCCCATCAACATGGCAAAATGGGGAAACCTATTTTGTTTCTGCCGTTCATCCCTGGATTGCTGCAATGTCTAGCCCCGACGTTTCCTTGCCCAGTCCTCCGCCCGCCCAGTCCGCCCGCCCCAATTTAGGACTGCTCACCATGCTGCGCCTGGGGGTGTTCAACATGGGCTTGGGCATTATGTCCTTGCTCACCCTGGGAGTGCTGAATCGGGTGATGATTGAGGAACTGCGGGTTCCGGCCCTGATTGCGGCGGGCACCATTGCGGTGCATCAATTCATGGCTCCGGCGCGGGTGTGGTTTGGCCAAATGTCGGATGCTCGGCCCCTGCTGGGCTACCACCGCAGCGGCTACATTTGGCTGGGGATTGGCTCGGTGGCGGTGATTTCCTTTTTGGCCCTGCAAGTGGTGTGGCAAATTGGGGGCCGCACCCTAGAAAGCGGCTGGGGGCCAGCGGTGTATCCCTGGGTGGGGCTGCTGGGGGTGTTGTTTGCGGCCTACGGTTTGGCCCTCAGTGCGACCTCAACCCCCTTCACCGCCCTGCTGGTGGATGTCTCCGACGAAGACAGCCGTTCCCGCCTGGTCAGCATCGGCTGGGCCATGCTGATGGTGGGCATCATTACCGGGGTGATCATCACCTCCATCGTGCTCAAGCCCATTGAGCTCAACGCCCCCTTCGAGCAGGTGCGTAGTGCCGTGAATCGGCTGTTTATCATTGCCCCAGCGGTGGTTTGTGCCCTGGCCATCTTCAGCACCTACGGCATCGAGCGCAAATATTCGCGCCTGCGGGATCGCTCGTCCCTCCAGGATCGCGAGGACAGCCTCACCCTAGGAAAAGCGCTGCGTATTCTCACCGCCAGTCGCCAAACGGGTCTATTTTTCGGCTTTTTGCTGGTGCTCAGCCTTAGTCTGTTTATGCAAGACGCCATCCTCGAACCCTACGGCGGCGAGGTGTTTGGCATGACCATCGCCGAAACCACCCAACTCAATGCCGCCTTTGGCATGGGGACGCTGCTGGGGATTATCTTCACGGGCTGGCTGGTGGTGCCCCGCATCGGCAAGCAGCGCACGGTGAAATTGGGCTGTAGCTGGGCAGCGCTTTGTCTAGTGGGTCTTATCCTATCGGGACTGACGGCCTTGCCCCAAGTATTGCTGTCGGCGGTTTTCCTGTTTGGCACGGCGTCTGGGGTGCTTACCCTGGGGGCCATCGTGCTGATGCTGGATCTCACCGTGGCGGAAACGGCGGGCACCTTTATCGGAGCCTGGGGGTTGGCCCAAGCCATCGCCAGGGGCAGCGCCACGGTGCTAGGGGGCGGTTTGCTGGATCTCGGTCGGGTGATTTTCGGTGGCGGACAAGGAGCCGCTGCGGTGGGCGAACCCAACGCTCTGCTGGCCTACGGGCTGGTGTTTGGCCTCCAGGCAGTGGGCATGATCGTGGCCATTGGGCTGCTGAGTCGGGTGGATATTCTGGAGTTTCAATCCAACGCCAAAGCCGCCATCACCGCTGCTCTGGAAAGTGACATGGATTAGGCAACTCTCACCCCTAACCTATCGCCCAGGGATGCTGATAGGTACACACAAGTACCAGATATAGACCATGCTCTGGGAAGATCCCCCCTAGCCCCCCTTAAAAAGGGGGGAACCGGAGTTAAAGTCCCCCTTTGCAAGGGTGATTTAGGGGGATCTCCAAGAACTTACGACACGAAGATAAGATGTGCATAAACAGTAGCCCGTGGGGAGATGGACTTTGAATCGCTTCCGCCCCCCCTCTCCCACATTGGGCTACTAAGTACACACAAATGAGCTTTGGGCGAGTGACCATCCCTCAAAGATG
>JBBAWV010000131.1:0-12228 GCA_040396995.1 Nodosilinea sp.
CGGATCCACTACATTTTTTCTTTACTGGTATGAAACCACCCTGCTCTCCCAGGGATGAGAGGGGGGCCGGAAAGCTTGGGCCTAATTTCACGCGACTGACTGACATAAGGCCCAAACACCTGGGGACTTTGTAAGTTGGGTGACGCGATAGCAGAACCCAACAAGCCCTAAATCCTCGGTGGGTGTTGGGTTTCGCTTCGCTACACCCAACCTACTACGGGGGCAATATGTCAGGTCGTTAGCCCTAAACCCTCGGTGAGTGTTGGGTTTCGCTTCGCTGTACCCAACCTACAGGGTCGATGTGTCAGGCCGTTAGGACTTTTCCTGTGCCTAATTTCATTTTATGGAAGGTTTACCCCTGGCTTTGGCGCTGTCACAGGTCGTTACAGTATTGCTCCAGAATGTCGGTGCAGTGGGCGATGGCACCGAGGTGAGCGATTTCGTAACCGTGGGTGTTGTGGGTGGGGAACCCCAGGCAAGCGGCCCGTGCCACATGGCCAAACTGCATGGCAATGGAGGCATCGCTGCCAAAGCCGCTAATCACCGCCTGCTGGATGGGTACCCCGGAGCGGGTGGCGGCAAGGCGCAGTTCGTGGTTCAGCCCTTCGTCGTAGATGCCGTAGCCATCCTGGGATAGCAGCACCGGAACATCGCCCGACTGGATGGCGTATTCCGAGGAAAGGGGGCAAATTTCTAGGGCAATCAGGGCTTCGAGGCGTTGCCGCTGGGTGAAATAGAGGGCTCCTAGGGCACCGACTTCTTCCTTGGCCGACGCCACCAGATACACGGTGACGGGCGGTTCCTTCAGTCGTGCTGCCAGATCAAGCAAAATCGCTAAAGATGCCTTGTTATCGAGGGTGTAGCTGGCGATATAGTCTCCCATGCGGAAGGGAGCCTTGCGGTGCTTGCCCACCACGACGCGACTGCCCGCCCGAATGCCCGCCTCCGCCAGTTCTGCCGGGGTGCGCTTCGTTTCAATCCAGGCGGTTTCCCAGGTGACGGGCTTGGTTTCCTGCTGGGCCTTTTGGGGCGATTCGTGGGAGACATGGCGCGAGCCAAAGCTGAGAATGCCACTGAGGACGGCCTGATCCCCCAGCACATCCACCACGCCCTCGCCATAGACCCAGGGAAACGCGCCCCCCAAGTTCCGCACCGACAGGCGACCATCGGCGTAGAGGGTTTTCACCAGCATCCCAATTTCGTCCTTGTGGGCGGTGATGGCGATGGCCCGATGGGGGGCGCGACCGGGAATTTTGGCAATCAGGTTATCGGCCTCGTCCTGCCAGTGCTCTACGTTCAACGCAGAAAACAGGGTCATCAAGCGCTGGTTAATTTCGCCCTCGGCCCCGCTGGGGGAGTGGCACAGCACCAGGTCGGCAATTTGGGAAAAGAGGGTTTCGTGGGTCACGGCCATGGGTTACGTTTCGCTACCCTCGATGGTAGTCCTAAAGCTGTCAGGACTACCCTTTCAAGGCTTCGATCCTATGCCGAATTGGGGACAAGACCCCGACCCCTGTGCCGTTTGACTGGGCTAAGGCGACAAGAGTTTGAGGCCCGGGTACCCAGATGTATCTCGAACCGCATTGATTGAGGATCAACGGTTGGTCAGAACCACCCCCGCCATGACCAGTAGCCCACCCACCAGCAGCGCCGGGGTCGGTGTTTCCTTGAGGACTATGGCCGCTAGCAGGATAGCAAAGACGGGTACCAGGTTGATAAACACCCCTGCCTGGGCTGGGCCAATCTGCCGCAGGCCATCGTAGTACCAGCTAAACCCCACGGCGGATCCCAAAATGCCCAGGTAGAGGATACTGGCCCAGGCGGTTGGGCTGGCGGTGGGAATCACGGTAAGCAAGCCATCTCCTAGGGCTGGCCCCAACAGTAGCAGTGCTCCTACACCACAGGCATAGGTGGTGGCCGCAAAGGGGGAAAGTTTCCGCATCACTCGCTTGCCTAGCAGGGTGTAGATCATCCAACTCACCACACAGCCGAGGATCAGCAGTTCTCCCCGCCCCACCTGCCCCCGAAGCAGGGCCAAGGGGTTGCCGCCGCTAATCACTACTCCCGCCCCGATCAATGAGAGGCCGATACCCAGCCCTTGGCGCGGACGGAGGGGATCGTTCAAAAACAAGGTCGCTCCCAGGGCAATGGCCACCGGATTTAGGGCAATGATCAACGCCGCCCGTCCGGCTTCCACGGTTTTTAAGCCCGAAAAAAAGAAGACGTTGTAGGCCAAGATGCCCGTTAGCCCCAGCCCCAAAATCGACCACCACAGGTGCCTGGGCGGACGGGGTAGCGTCCCTTCTACCCCATAGGTCAGCGCCACTAGGGCTAGGGTGGCCACCGCAAACCGACAGAACGCCGCCGCAAAGGCTCCCATTTCCTGAACTACCAGCCGCCCAGCGATAAAGGTGCCGCCCCACAGGGCCATCGTGATGAGGAGTTTGAGGTAAATCATGAACGCCTTAGTCCGTCATTAACCGTGCTTCCTTGACCCGCCCTTGATGATCCAGGTTGAGCAGCAACCATTCGTAGTCAATGCTGATGAAGCTGCGCTCTGGCCCCACCACAAACACGAGGTCATACTCCGTAAAGCCATGTTCTGGCGGTTCCGGCGTCCCCAGTAGGGCAATGACCTCCGCTGCGGTCTTTTGGAGGAGCAACTCCTGGGCCAGTAGGTTATCCACCATGCAGCTTCGCAGGTAGGGCGGCTCTAGGGCGAGGGTCGGATTCTTCCACACCGCCGGGTCAAATTGTCGATGGCCTCGACAGCGCCGCCACTCCTCCCAGCCGTCTTGGGCACTCACCACCGCCAGCAGCCCAAACGGCGCAAAAAGCCCCAGGCTAACGACCATCGCTCCACCTATCAACAGGCGCTTAATCCATCGGGCACGGGGGGAAGGCGTCATGGGTGGAGAGCAAAGAACTCGGCTGGATTAAGAAAGGTGATGGCGTCAGGAATGGCCCACCCGCCACTGTAGCGATCTGGGGTAGTCCCCATTATCGTCCTTGGATGCCATGATGACCGCGTCTCTGCCATTGCTCACCACTCGGCCCGAACGGGGACAGGCGGATTTGCCTGCTCTGGTGGCCTTTTACGAGGCTTGCGCCCAGGCCGACCCCAACGATCACGCCCCCACCCTAGCCCAGCTTCAGCATCGGCTCGATCATCCCCCCCCCGGCGGTCGGCAGCATCGGCAGTATTGGGAAACGGAGGACGGGCAACGGGTGGGTGTGGTGACATTGTGGATCAGCGATCCCAGAACGGATATTCCTCCCAATCCAGCCCCAGAGCCATCCTCAACGTCGTCCCCAGCCTCCACCCCCCAGGGAAATCCATCGCCAGCACCAGCGACCTACCCGCCCGTAGTGATTAGTCACTTGGACGTTATCCTGCATCCCAGCTACCGCCATCAGGGTTTGGAGTCGTCCCTCATCGACTGGGCCGAACATTATGTGCAAACCACCCGGCCCGATCCCCATATCCCCGTCCAGATGCGTGTGGCGGTGAACCAAGATCGCCGGGAGGAACAGTCCATCTACGAGGCCCATGGCTTTCGCAAAACCCGATGGTTCCAAAATCTCTACCGCCCCCTCAGCTTACCCTTTGAGCCGCCGCAGATGCCGCCCGGTTTTGGGATGCAGCGGGCCGATTCCGTGCGGCCCGAAGACTGGGTAGCCCTGTTTAACGATACGTTTATCGATCACTGGAACTTTGTGCCCCTCACCCTGGCCCAATATCAGTACCGCCTTAAAACCCCCTCCCACCAGCCCGATTTTGACTGGGTGTTGGTCGCTGAGGATGGTACCCTGGCGGGATTCTGCGCTGCCCACCTCCCCTACGAGGAGAATGCCCGCCACCAACGTCGGGAGGGATATATCGCGCTCCTAGGCACCCGTCGGGGCTACCGTCGGCGAGGGCTGGCACGGGCGATGCTGCGCTATGGCTTGCAGCGGATCCAGGCGGCTGGGCTGGATACCGCCGTGATTGGCGTGGATCGAGACAACCCCAACCATGCCAAAACCCTCTACGAATCCGTGGGGTTTCACGTCAAAGATGGGTGGTTGAAATACGAAAAAGTGCTGGCCTGATCAGAGCAAGGGCGGGGGCACCGAGGGCTAGGCCAGGGGGCTAATCGGGCAGCTTGTATTGGCCAACGATTCTTTTGGCAAATTCGGGAACGTGGGCCGCGAGTTTTTCGGGGTAGTTCCGTTTGACATAGAGATAGTTGCGGGTGAAGTGGGAATCGATGGAGAAACGAGCGTATTCCAACCCCTTGGGGCCGATGCGCTCGATGACAATGCCCATCAGCTTAGCGGCCCACATCGGTAGGGTCACACCCTTGTCGTAGGCGGGGATGCTTTGCTGTACGGCCTGGTGGCGGTCGCCCTGGGACATAACGGGCTGGGTGTCGAGCTGATCCATCACCAAATCCAGCATTTCCTGTCCGGTTTGGTTGCGCACCACAATCCACTGCCAGCCGAAGGGTGCGCCCATGTAGCCCACCACGAGGTCGGCAAGGCCGTTCACATAGTCGAAACAGCTCATGCAGGAAGGGGCGAACACATCCTTAAGCTGGTTGGTTTTGAGGCCAAAGAAGGGGACGGTTTCAGTGGATCCGTCTTCGTGTTTGAAATGCACCCGGAAGTCTTGCATAAACTCGTAGTGCACCACGGTATCGGGGGAGCGGCTGGTGGTTTCGAGGAATTTTTGCAGTCCAGCGCGGCTGACGTTATCCACGCAGGGGGTACCGAGGACGTAGAGCTTTTCCAGGCCGAGTTTATCCTGCACGGCACGGAGGGCTTGGATTTGGCAACCGACCCCAATCACCAGCAGCCGCTTCATCCCCGACTGCTCCACCTGCTCCAAGACGGAGAGGTTGGGCGAGAGGGTAGGCTTGTTGACGCGGGCGGCGAGGATTTCCTCTGGGGTGGTGGCGATCACGGGCTTGGGCTGGAAACGGTCTTCCTCGGTGTTTTGCACACAGACCACCCCTTCCACCTTGCCCTGGGTCAACATTTCAATGGCGATGGAGCTGACAATCCCCGTCCACTGTGCCCCTTCGATGGGCTGTTGCTTGCGGGCGGCCATCATATCTTGGTGAACGCCGAAATAGACCTCGTTATCCTGTTCTAGATCCCGCTGACGACCGTGGCTTTGGGTCTCTAGGGCCGGAAATTGCTGATTGAGGAAGGCGCAGGCTTCCTTCACGTAATGGATGTAGTAGGTATCGCAAAAGCCGCATTCGCTACAGAGCTCCTTGGCCGGACGAATGGCACCGGGGCGTAGGGCTTTGGCTTTACGGTGGGGCGGCTGGGCCGTGGTCATAGCGGGTGAAAGCGGGGTAAGGGTAGGTCTGTTCTTCACCATACCGCAAGGCTTTCCCCCCCACGGTGCTTTATTCTCTATTGTTGCGAAAGATTAAACTCTAGCCCAAGGCCAACGCTAGGACAGCACTTTCCTGGGGCTGGTGCACCTAGGGAATGAGGCTCAGGGGACTCTGAATCCGGTTCCCCCCTTGGGTAAGGGGGGCTAGGGGGGATCAATCCCTGGCGAGGTCAGCATCGATGACTTATACCAAATCCGACTTGTTTGCCCCCGGTCTCAGTGGGCGAGGAGACCTCGCCCCTACGGTTTGCTGGGCTGGGAATCGGGGTTATTCGATTAGGATTTGGTGTTATGTGTACTCAGTAGCCCACAGAGAAAGGGTGAGGGGCTCAAGGGCCAACTGAAGCGTCCCCGGGCCTGGGCCATTGCTTGTCTAGGCAATGCTGCCCCGTTTGCGGGCTTCCTTGGCGGAAATGCCGATATTCTGAAGTCCGGCCCGGATCATTTCCCGTTCTAATAGGGCAAAGAAACGGCGGCGGTCGCCCCCTCGCACCACCGCCTGGTTGTGGGCTTCGGCTAGGGCCACCGGATAGCCATAGCCCTTCTGCACTTGGGTCAGCACCATGCGCAGGGCCATCTCGCACTGGGCCGCATTCGCCGCCACCCACTCCGGCATTTCCACCCGTGCCACCTCTGCGCCCCCATGTAGGTAGCAAAAGTAAATTCGCTGGTCGCCGTAGCGGTCTAGGATGCTGGCGGAACTGCGCCACAGGGGGCTACGCTGCCCCGGTTCCAGTTCCGTGGCCCAAAAGACGGCATCCCGCAGGGGCATAAACCCACCACAGGGGGCTTTTTCGGACTGGCCGTTGCAATGTTGGCCACAGTGGGGCTGGGGAAAGGGGCAGGCAGGCAATCGCAAAAAGTTTAAGCCCTCGCTGCTGCGTGAGGCGCTGAGGTAGCTGACGACGGGAATGCCCAATTGTCGTAACTTATCCCAGGCCGCCAGAATCGGGGTGAGGATCAGGTCGCGGGCCTCGGCGGGCAGGCTCTCTAAAAACCAATAGATTAACGATCCATCCTCCATGGCCAAAATCGGTGCTGCCTGGGTATCCTTTGTCGCCGTGGCGGTTTGCACCATCGCCCCCAGGTCAGCCAGGGCTTCGGCCTCCGCCACCGTGCGCCGATGGCCCATCCATTCCTCGGTGCTAATGCCCCAGGGCCGCGCCTGGTACAGTTCCTCAGGCCGATAGATCACCTCCGGCAGGCTATCCAACAGCGGAAACCGCCCCTGGCCATAGTGCAGCACCACTCGGCCTACGTTAATTAAATAGCAATAGGCAATTTCGTGGTGGCTGGGGGAAATTTGGGATCCATCCGTTGCCATCACCGTATGGGCCTCCGGAGCGGGGTCTAGGGTGATACGGGTGGTCAGCGGCTCCACGGGTACCGCCGCCGTAAAGGCCAACTGCTCCCCATAGTCTCGCTGCTGGGCCACCCAGTGTTCTTGGGCCTGGGTCGCCGTTGCCATCCACCGCTGTGCCAATCGCACCCGCCCCTGGGCCGCTTCCGCCTCCTGGGTCAAGTGGTGGCTAATCCCCTGCATCTGCTGAGTCAACCGGGTTAAATCCAGCATGGAACCTTGCCTATCGCCCTTTCCCTAAGCTTAGCGGCAAGACAGGCCCAGGCGCTGAGCCTATTGGGGATGGAGCAGGGAGTGGATGAGGGTAGCCAGTTGATTGAGGCGCACGGGTTTGGAGAGGTAGGCATTGGCCCCGGCGGTGAGGCAACGTTCCTCGTCGCTGGCGGTGGCGAGGGCGGTGAGGGCAATGATGGGCACCTGGTCTAGGGCGGGCATTTGGCGGATGTGCTTGAGGGTGGTCAGACCATCCATACCGGGCATTTGGATATCCATCAAAATGATGTCGGGCGGGGTGGCCTGGGCTTGGTCAAGGGCCTGCTGACCGTCTTGGGCTAGGTTGAGGCGGTATCCCTTGGCCTTGAGGTAGCTGGCAATGGTGCGGATATTGGCTTCGTTGTCCTCCGCCAGCAGCACCAGGGGGGTATGGAGGGGATCGGCGGCGGGAGGGGTGCCCCCCAGGGTAGCGGCCTTCACCTGGTCTGGGGCGAGGCTAGACAGGCTGGCTGGGTCGCAGGGGAGATCGATGGTGAAGCAACTGCCTACCCCCAGTTCGCTCTGGAGATCGACCCGGCCCCCGTGCAGTTCGGCGATCTGCTTCACCAGGGTGAGGCCCAGACCCGTGCCGTTGTATTGGCGGTTGAGGGCGCTGTCAATCTGCACAAAGGGCCGGAACAGGCGGCGGATGTTCTCTGGGGAAATGCCAATGCCCGTATCGGTGACGGCAAAGCGCAGAAAAGCCCCTGGGGAAATGGCGGTAGCCCCCTGGAAATCGTCGGTTTTGGGCGGTTCTAGGGCGTGAGGGAAGTCTGTAGGGGCTTCTACCAGCGTCACGGCAAGGAATACACGGCCCTGGGCAGGGGTAAATTTGACGGCATTGGCGAGCAAATTGAGCAGGGCTTGGCGCACCCGGCGTTCATCGGCCCACAGGTTGGGCAAGGGAGAGGGAATGTGGGTTTCGAGCCGAATTTGCTTTTTAACCGCCTGCTGTTTGACAAAGGCCAGGGCCGAAGCACACAGGGGCGCAACGGCCACGGAACTGAGATCGAGTTCAATCTGCCCCGCTTCGATTTTGGCCACATCCAAAATGTCGTTGATCAGAGACAGCAGATGGACGGCACTGCTCTCTACCGTCTGCAACGACTTACGTTGCTCTGGGGTGATGGGGCCAAACACCTCCTCCTGCATTCCCTCAGTCATGCCCATGATGGCGTTGAGGGGAGTACGCAGTTCGTGGCTCATATTGGCCAAAAATTCGTCCTTGAGGCGGGTAGCGCGGGCGAGTTCTTGGTTGGATTGGGCCAGAAATTGGTTGGTTTGGGTGAGCTGGGCCTGGGCCTGTTGCCGCGTTGAGAGTTCCCGCTGGAGGTGGTCGTAGAGGGTGGCCTGTTGAATGGCAATGGCCAACTGAGCGGCAAGCTGTTGACCCAGGTCAATGACCTCCTGTTCCCAGTGGCGGCTGTGGTGGCACTGGTGAATGCAGAGCAAACCCCACAGGTCCTCGCCGCAGATGAGGGGCAACACCAAATTTGCCTTCACCTGAAAATCGACCAGGATAGAGGTGTGGCACTTCTTCAGAGCCATGATATCGTCCATGGCCGCATACCGCCCCTGGATGTATTGCGGCACATAGGTTTCGAGAAAGCAGTGGTCGTGGATGGGAATAGCCAACACCGAAATCACGCCCTCAGTCAAGGCTTCGGCCACAAAGGCACCCCCATGGCAATCCGGCTGGGGATCGAAGCGGAAAATCCCGACCCGGTCGGCCTCCAATACCTGGCGAATCTCCTGGCAGGCGGTATTAAAAATGACCTGAAGATCGAGGGACTGGCGAATGTGCTGGGTAATTTCTCGCAGCAGTGCCTCCTGCTGAATTTGCTGCTGAATTTGGCGATCCGCCTGCTTGCGGGCGGTAATATCTTGCACCACCCCCAGCACATTACCGTCTCCTTCGGCATCCACTAACAGAGTGGTGGTAATGGTGACGGTGCGATAGGTGCCATTCCGGTGACGAATCTCCCATTCCTCTGCCATCAGATTTTCGCCCTGGCGCATCGAGGCCATGCGGTCGATGGCTTGCTGCCGCACCTGGGGGTCTGGGTAGAGGCTTTGGTACCAGCCCAGGCGGTTAATTTCCTCCTGGCCGTAGCCCGTAATCATCTCCATTTGCGGATTCCACACCGAGAAATAAACAAAGGGAAAGCCGGGACTGGCGTGGCACACGCAGATGCCCTCAGTCAGGTTGTCTAAAATCAACTGGCGGAAGGTATTTTCTTGGCGGATAGCCTCCTCCGCTTGGCGGCGCTCGGTAATATCCGTCACCATGGCCAACAGCCCCTGGTACTGTCCCCCTTCGGTAAAAATAGGGCTAACGGAGGCCAAGACCCACAGCACTGACCCATCCCGCCGCCGCAGGGGCAATTCCGCCTGTTCCGCCTGCCCCGCCCCACAGCGCTGAAGCATCGCCTGGATCTGGGGATGTAACTCTCGATCAAAATAATCCCAAAAGCAGGTCTCGGCCATATCGTCGGCGGTTTGGCCGAGCAGGGCCAGCAGGGTCGGGTTGCCAAAGCTATGGTGGGCCTCGGCGTCTAAAATCCAAACCCCTTCGTTGGCGGTTTCCACAATTTGCCGATAGCGGGCTTCGCTTTGCCGCAGGGCTTGGGCGCGTTGGGCCACCCGCTGCTCCAGATCGGCGTTCAACTCCGCCAGGGCCATCTCCACCTGCTTTAGCTCCGTCACATCCTGCACCGTACCCTGGGAGAGGTAGGGGTTGCCGCTGGCGTCGTAGAGGGTCTCGCACTGTTCCTGCACGTACTTGATACGGCCATCGGGAAACAGGAGGCGGTGGGCAATTTTGTAGGGTTGTTTATCCCACAAATGGCGGGAATAGGCTTCGTGGACGGCGGCGCGATCCTCCGGGTGGATGGCCTGCAAAAAGGCTTCGTAGGATGCCCCAAACCGCTGGGGGTCGATCTCAAAAATGCGAAAGATTTCCTCCGACCAGTGCAGGGTGTTCGTCCACAGATCCATCTCCCAGTTGCCAATCTGGGCAATGCGTTGGGCCTCTTGCAAACGGCGGCTGGCCAAAATCAAGTCATGTTCCGCCTGTTTCCGCCCCGTGATTTCGAGGGCTATCCCCAACCAGCGCACCCCGCCCTGGGGCAACGGTTGCGGCTGGCTGTGGGCACGGAGCCACTTTTCTTGCCCCGTGGGGGTGACAATGCGGTACTCCTGGAAAAAGGGCTGCTGGGTGGTGGCGCTGGTCTCCAGGGCGGCCCAATAGTCCGGGCGATCTGCCGGATGAATCAGGTCGAAAAAGCGCTCCCCATCCCCCATCAGCGCCTCTGCCGAAATCCCCAAAATATCGATGGATTGGGGGCTGATGTAGGCAACCTGGGGCAACGCTGGGGGCAATGGATGGATCCCATCGCCATCCCCAGGGCCATGCAGCCCGTGGATATCAAGCCCATACAACAGCCCAGGAACTGTGGTGGCTAGCTGAGACAACAGCCTCTCGCGGCGGGGCAGGGTGACCACCGAGGCGGGTTCCTGGGGCTCAGCCTTGGCCCGGGATACCCCTAGGGCCGCGAGGGTTTGGATCAGCCGAGGTTGGGTCAGCAGCCCCACCAGGGATCCTTGGTCATCCACAACGGGCAAATGGCGAATGGCGTGCTGATGGAACAGGTCGAGGATCGTCCAAGGCTCGGTGATCTTGGCCTGGGGCAGGATAATCACAGGGTGGCTCATCACTTGGCCCACGGTCACCGCCTCTAGGGGGGCAGACTGGGCCATCAACCGCCCCACATCCCCCAGGGTCAACAGCCCCACCACCCGCTGTTCTTCCACCACCACCCAGCCCTCCGGTGGCCGAGAAGCCCCATAGCCCGCTGCACTGGACTCCCCTAGGTGGGCCATCACCGTCAGCATTGGAGTATTGGGGGTAGCCACCATCGGCTGAACCAAGAGCCTCGCGGACATTTCAGCGATGGTTAGGGGCCGTGGAGAAGAGGGTTGCATAGATATCGCATATCAATCCGTAGTGACGCTGCCCCTGCGAAGCCCGCAGTAGAGCCTTCTGTCTATCCTATCCCTATCTTTAGGATCCCCCACCCTAGGAAAGCTACTGCTTACTCCACATCGCATCTCGATCCACCAGGGGCTAGGCGATCCCCCTAAATTTCTCTTCCCAAGGGGGACTTTGCGTCCAATTCCCCCCTTGGGAAGGGGTGAGGGGAGATCAACGCTAGGAGCCCAGAAACGTAGAGACGCATGTATAAACGGTAGCTCCTTGGGAGAAGATCTGGGGATGTATAGTAGTTGCTTTCGATAAGCATGAGACGCCTTAAACGGCTACATCCCCTGTAAATCAGGCCCACGACTGTCTCAACGTTAGTCGAAATGACTATAACTTGCGTCCCGTCAGGGTGGGCCGCTAGGGATAGGGCCGCCGAGCTTCCCCCGAACTGAGGTTGTCTGACGGCAGGCTAGCGATCAAAGCTGGCGATGGCGCGGGCGGCTCCAATACTTTCCTCCCCTGGGCCAAAGGTGAGTTCGAGAGCCTGTTGGGCAGCATGGGCGCGGCTGGCTTCGCGGTAGACACTGCGGCTCGTGGGCAGGGTGCGGCGCTGGCCATCGTAGTCAAAGGTGATGGCGTAATCCACATTCTTCTGTAGGAGAGGATCGGTACGCTGTTCGATGGTTTCCTGCTTGCGATCCTCTAGCTCATCGGCGGTGGGGCGGGGCGGTAGGGCAGGCCACCACAAGCCCTCATCGTCGGGGCCAGTGACTGCACCTTCAGGCTGAACACCGTTGCGGTTCACCAGACTCGTGGATTCAAAGGTTTCCTGGCGGATGGTGCGCTGCTGGTCGAAACTGCGGGCATACTCCACCTGCCAGGTATAGGTGACGGTGGCCATGGCTTCGTAGGTGCCCGTGGTGATGGTATTGCCCGTGGCAGGATAGGTTTCGCACCCCGCCGCCAGCCCCAAACTAAGGGCCAAGGCACTGAGGCGAGGTAGCCAAGCGGAGGTGACGGTGGACATGGTGAGGCCGTTGGTAGGGGAACACAACTCAAGCGATACCCCAGTAATAACACCGTTTCAGAGCCCAGAACCTGGCTGCCTGACACAAGTCTTGAAAGCCTTGAAAATAGGTTCAGTAGATCACAAACGCACTCTTTTGCCACGATCCAGCCCTCACCCCCACCCCCTCTCCCAAGCTGGGAGCAGGGTGGTTTCATACCAGCGTAGAAAAATGAGGA
>JBBAWV010000132.1:0-12140 GCA_040396995.1 Nodosilinea sp.
AGCTAGAAATTCCGCCAAATACCAGCTGAATTGCCATATTGAGAATTGCTGACCACCAAGACAATCGAAATTTCCCCAGAGCGGTTATCTGCAAAGGCGTACTTGAGGGAATTAGATATTAATTCAGTAAGGATTAAACCGCAGGGAAGGGCACGTTCAAGATCTAGGCTGTAGGGCTCAATCGAAAACTTAAGGATAATTTTATTGCTGTTAAAATGATAGGTTTCTAGCAGACTATAGGCCAGACTTTGGATATAGTCCGCGAGATCAATACAGCTTAGACTAGACGATTGATACAGTTTTTCATGCACTAAAGACATGGCCTTAATACGGCTTTGGCTGTCTCTAAGCGCTGTCAGAACTGCCGGATCTGAGACATTGCGAGCTTGGAGACTTAGGAGACTATAAATAACATACAGATTATTTTTGACTCGATGATAAATTTCCTTAAGCAAGAGTTCCTTTTCCTGCAAGGAATCCTGAATTTTATCCTGAAATTCCTTCCGGTCACTAATATCAAGAATGGCCCCTAGCATTCGTATCGGAATTTGATCGTCATCGTGCAGACCTCGCCCCTTACCCACCACCCATCGCAGTGTGCCATCGGGACGCACTACACGATACTCGCTCTCGTAGTCAATATGTTCATGCAGGGCTTGATACAACGCCTGATCCACACGAACCAGATCATCGGGGTGAATGGAACTGCGCCAGAGGTGGTATAAATCCTCGGTATCGGTTTTCTCTAAACCCAACAATTCAAAGTGGTTATCATTCCAGATCATCGTGTTTTTCTGAATATCCCAATCCCAAATTCCGATGTGGGCAAAGTCTAGGGAAAGACGCAGTTGTTCTTCTTGACGGGCTAGGGTTTCTTCGGCCTGTTTGCGCTCGGTAATATCTTCAATAATGTAAGAAAACCGTGGGTTTCCATTCGCTCCAACCATAATAAAACAAACACTACCTGCTAACCAGCGCCCTCCCTCATCCTCCCCTTGGCGATACTCAAAACGGACGGGTTCTAGGGTCTTCTCGGCTTCACGGTAATAGGCAATCCAGCGCTGGATCGTGGCTGGAGGTACTCCTAGTTGACTAGAAAATTTATTTTTCATGGCCTGGGGAGAGCTACCAAAGAAAATCGCGGTGGCCCCATTATTAGAGAGGTGCAAAATATCATCATGTTCCACTTCAACAATGCCCATCGGCATGACTGCGCTGTCAAAAAAGCTGCGCAGGGTCGATTCACTGTGCTGCAAAGAGGCATTGATCTGGCGTAGCTCAGCGGTGCGTTCTGCCACCCGGTGTTCCAGTTCTGCTTTGACCTGCCCCAATTCAGCGAGGGCCTGCCGCCGCTGGGTTTCAATGCGCTTGCGATCCGTGATATCAGTTAACACCACCACCGCCCCTAGGGGCTGATGGTCAATATCCGTCAGCGGACGGGCACTGAGAATAAAGTTTAATCGCTGCCCCTGGGGGTCGTCCATCTCCACCTCCAGGCCCTGAATACTCTCGCCCGCCAGGATAGATGCAATGGAAAACAAAGGTGGGGTAGCGCTCGGTTGAAGCAGGGGAGACGCTCCTAATAGATCAGACGCATCTCGGGGAGCAACGGGCACAATTTCAAAACTATCGAACGGTTGCCAAATGAGCTTTTGTCCCCAGAGTTCACAAGCCACTTGACTAGCTCGAATAATGGTGCCATTGGGGCTGCATACCAAAATGGCTTCCCCTGCCTGTTCTAGCATTAACCGAGCCAGCCGTTCTGCCGCCATGGTTTCTTCGTGGCGCTGCTGTTCTGTTAAATCGGTAATGATCACACAGTACAACCAAGTTTCATCAACCTTGATCAAGCTGATGGTCATAAAAATAGGAACTTCAGTGGCATTAGAGGCTAACAAAAAAAGCTCCATGACCATCCGCTCCCCCTGGGATGCTGCCTTCATCCCTGACTGAAATAGAAAATTATCTTGGAGAGATAAAAACTGTTTGAGATAGGCTCCTATGATGGTTTCTATCGGTTGCTGAAGGAGTGTTGCTAAACTTTGATTACAGTATAAAACTAACCCTTCTGCCGATAGAATGGCGGCTCCTTGCTGCATTTCTTCTACTAACAAGCGATAGGATTGATCCGCCGTCGTTAGGGTAAAAATATGTGGCCCACTGGGTGTATTAACAATCAAGGCATCTACTTCACCAGCCTGAATTGCATGTAGGGTCTGCTCACTAGTATTTAAACGTTCTCGCAAGGTTTGAATCTCTTCTAATAGTTCAGTCTTAGTTTTATGGATATCTTCTATGTTGTTCATGGGTCACTCCTGCCATAAGTCCGTCTCATGTCCGCCGTATGATCATCTGGAGTAAAGCGACGAAGTCCCCCTAACCTCCTAATCCTTTGGGATAATATCTAAGCCTTTCAGAACTTTTTCAGTGTCCGATAAATCCCCAACAATTCTGCGGAGGGGTAAGGGTAGCTTTTTGACTAAGGTTGGAATGACCACCACGTTTTCTAGGGCCAATTCTGATGGAGCTTTGTAGATATCAATCACCTCTAGTTCATAGCGCCCTTGTAGGTGCGTTTCACATAGAGATTTCAAACGATCAAGAGCTTGGATGGATCTTGGAGTAGCACCAGCAATGTATAAGCGCAAGCAATAGTGTTGTTGGTTATTATCTGCAATTGCTTGCTCAAAGCTGGAAAGCATTACATCACTATCTTCCATGGATTTAACCGAGTCTTCCCATGATTGATCACTTTCGTCTGGTGGCCTATTGCTTACCATTAAATTAACTCTCAACGATGATCTCAATGATTCCCTTGGTGGCCTGCTACTGGTACGATATCTAGTCCAACCAGTACTTTTTCTCGGTCTGATAAATCTCCAATAATTTGTCGAATGGGAGGCGGCAATCGTCTCACTAGGGTTGGAATGGCGAGGATTTTGTCCTGTTGGGCTAACTCTGGCTGCTGTAATAGATCAATGATTTCAATATGATATTGACCTTGCATATATTCCTCACATAGTTTTTTGAGGTTAGCAAAAGCCGTCACAGACTTTGGTGTTTGTCCAGCAACATAAAGGCGTAGATGCCATACTTCACGTTTTTCTGAGGATTGGTCATTAGGTTCAGTCATGGTAAGAGATAGTTAATCATTAACGTCGGCAAAAAAGGACTTTATTCACAGGTTGAGCCTCAATCTAGTTCGACTGACGCCATTGAGCAATGGATTCTTTATCCTGAAGCAGATCTAATTCGTACGTCTGCTCTTCTTGGGTAAGATGATCAAACTCAGCATTTTCCACCTCTAGTTGCATCTGCAAGATAGCTAGTTGGGCTTGGGTATTTTGTCGCTGATGCTCCAACTGTCGTCGCCGCATAGATATCTGTTTTTGTCGCTGAAGTCGCTCTTTCTCGTCGGCCATTTCTTGGATAGATCGTGCCGTACCAACCAAAATTTCTCCTTGCCCTAAATAGACACTGATGAGATCAATACCCTGACTGGTTAGGCGAAATTCTCGTACCTGGTTGGAATGATTCATGCCACGGGATTTCAGCACTTGCAACAGACGGTTGCGTTCTCCATTGTTTTCCATAGAGCGAACCTCTAGCCAGGTATCCATTAATGAAGAAATGCCAATTTCAGTATGCTCTAGGGGCATTCCTGCGGCGATGAGGTTCGTTAATACCACCGTAATTTGCTGGGCCTTGAGATGATCGACTAAGCGAGTAAAAAAGGATTTGGCCTGCAACAAACTGCCCGTTGCCGTTAGGTTACTAATGGGATCAATCACCACAGTGCTGGGCTTTAAGGTCGTGAGCCAGCGATTAATTTGAACTAGATGCTGCTCTAAACTATGGCTCGTAGGGCGCAGGGCTTGAATTTTCAGCAAGTTTTGTTGAATATAGGGTTCCAAATCTAGCCCTACGGATCGCATATTCCGCAAAATTTGCTGGGGGGCTTCTTCAAAGGCAATATAGAGACAGTGCTCTTCTCTACGACAGGTGGCAGCGGCAAAATGGGCGGCAATGGTACTTTTGCCAGTCCCAGCCATGCCCGTCACCAAAATGCTACTACCCCGATAATATCCTTTCCCATCGAGCATAATATCGAGATCGGCAATCCCAGTGGGAACTCGATCAGTAGAAATAGCATGATTTAAACCTAGGGATGTAATCGGTTCAACGGAAATACCATCCTTATCAATCAGGAAGGGATATTCATTACTGCCGTGATAAGAGCCTCGATATTTAACAATTTGCAGTCGTCGAGTAGACAGTTCTTCGTAGATGCGTTGATCGAGGCGAATCACACAGTCTGAAACATATTCCTCCAGCCCTTGGCGGGTCAGACTGTTATCCCCCCGCTCTCCCGTGATGATAGCCGTAACCCCTTTGATTTTTAGCCAGCGAAATAGCCGACGTAGCTCTGCCCGCACAATATTGGTGTTTGACAGCCCAGAAAATAAAACCTCAATGGTATCGAGAACAACTCGTTTAGCACCAATTTGGTCAATGGCACTGCCCAGCCGAACAAAAATTCCCTCTAAATCATACTCCCCAGTTTCTTGAATCTCTGCTGGATCAATATAAAAACAGTCGATGCAAAGTTTATTCTCAGCTATAAGCCGATTCAAATCCCAGCCTAAAGACGCGACATTTTGGGCTAATTCTTCAGCAGATTCCTCAAAGGAAATAAATATCCCCGGTTCATCATACTGAGTGGCCCCTCGCACTAAAAACTCCACACCCATTAGGGTCTTTCCACAGCCTGCAGACCCACAGACTAGGGTAGGTCGCCCCTTCGGCAAGCCTCCTTCTGTGATTTCGTCTAGTCCTTGTATACCCGTCGGGCATTTGGCTAACTGGTCGTAGCGAATCTCTAATCGGTCGTTGCTTTGAACCATCACTAGATCTCCGGGGATATCTCCTGAGCATAGAGGTTTAACCATAGTACTTACTACTATAGATCTTGCTAAGCTTTAGACCCAAAAAACTCAGGAAAATAAACTACTTTTTAGTACTTATAAAGTAACAATATTTAATCTTTTTTTCGTCAAGGGTCTTTCACCTGTTTATTAAGGCATGGAATCGATGACGCTGAACTGCCCAGTCTTCTTGTGATAGCCCTTCTCACTGGCCACCCTGGTTGGCTGACAAAACTTGTTCGCCAGATCCTCGAAAGCCCACCCTGACGGGAAGTAAGCTACACCCTAGCCCTCTCCCACGGAGAGAGGGATCTGGACACTGAATCGGCTCCCCTCTCCCTCAAGGAGAGAGGTTGGGGGGGAGGGCCATAAACTTTGGTCGGTCAACCATCTGGCCACCTAGCAGAGGTCGGGAAGGTGCCCTAACCTTTGAACGTCACCTATTCACCGTGGGCCATGGCGAGATTGGTGATCACCGCAGCCCACTAAGCCTCGCCCTAGTGAGTGAGATGCCCAGCCATGTCAAAAACGTTGTCGGGTAGGCGTCCTGACTGCCACGAAGGCGGCCAAGATAGCGGTTCTGCCTTGGGCTTGTGGTGATCTACTGAGATTGGGGGACTAATGCCGTGATGATTTGCGCTGCCCCATGATTGTGCTGACCTCGGCAAGGCTTCAGTTCGGGAACCCGTACAGCATCCTTTGTTGCTATTGATCCATGAACTAACGTAAATTAGCACTCGGAGCTTGAGAGTGCTAAGTTCCCGTTTGGTCTGAGCAGGCGATAGATTCGCTCAGGCGTTCGTTGTACGTCGCTAAATTCCGGAGAATTTTGTATGGCCGCTATCACCCTAGCCGCATCCAGCGTTAAGCCCCTGGCTGATCGGGTTCTGATCAAAGTCAGCGCTTCTGAAGAAACCACCGCTGGCGGCATTCTGCTGCCCGACACCGCCAAAGAAAAGCCCCAGGTTGGCGAAATCACCGCCGTTGGCCCCGGCAAAACCGATGACAAGGGCAACCGTCTGGCCGTTGAGGTCAAAATTGGCGACAAGGTGCTGTACTCCAAGTATGCGGGCACCGACATCAAACTGGGCGGCGAAGAGTTTGTGCTGCTGTCTGAGAAAGATATCCTGGCCGTTTTGGGCTAAATCCTGTTGGTTTCGGTGCATTGCTTTGCGAATGCACCCTACGACTTAACCGATGGGTTTTCCTAGGGATTTGAGAATCTGGGTTTTGGGTTCCGCTTCGCTGCTCCCAACCTACGGGTTCTTAACCGATAGGTCGCTTCAGGGTTTTGAGATTTTGGTGCATTACTTCGCGTTGGCGATAGCCTCGCCTTGGCGTTATGCACCCTACGAATTTTTCGTTTCCTCCTACTCATTTTCGGAGAACTCTGTTTATGTCTAAGCGCATCGTTTACAACGAAAATGCCCGTCGTGCCCTGGAAAAGGGGATGGACATTCTGACCGAGGCCGTTGCCGTAACCCTCGGCCCCAAAGGCCGCAACGTGGTGCTCGAAAAGAAATTTGGCGCACCCCAGATCGTTAACGATGGGGTGACCATCGCCAAGGAAATCGAACTGGAAGACAACATTGAAAACACCGGGGTGGCGCTGATTCGTCAGGCCGCTTCTAAGACCAACGACGCCGCTGGCGACGGTACCACCACCGCCACCGTGTTGGCCCACGCCATCGTGAAAGAAGGTCTACGCAACGTGGCGGCGGGTGCCAACGCCATCTCCCTGAAGCGCGGCATCGACAAGGCCACCGCCTTCCTGGTGGAAAAAATTGCTGAACACGCTCGCCCCGTGGAAGATTCCAAGTCCATCGCCCAGGTGGGTTCCATCTCCGCTGGTAACGATGAAGAAGTGGGCGCGATGATCGCCGAGGCCATGGATAAGGTGGGCCGCGAGGGCGTGATTTCCCTGGAAGAAGGGAAGTCCATGACCACCGAGCTGGAAATCACCGAAGGGATGCGCTTCGACAAGGGCTACATCTCCCCCTACTTCGTCACCGACACCGAGCGCATGGAAGCCGTCCTCGACGAGCCCTTCCTGCTGATCACCGACAAGAAAATTGCCCTGGTGCAAGACCTGGTGCCCGTGCTGGAGCAGGTGGCCCGTTCCGGTCGTCCCCTGGTGATCATCGCCGAGGATATCGAAAAAGAAGCCCTGGCGACCCTGGTGGTCAACCGTCTGCGCGGTGTGCTGAACGTGGCCGCTGTGAAGGCCCCTGGCTTTGGCGACCGTCGTAAGGCCATGCTGGAAGACATCGCCGTGCTGACCGGCGGTCAGGTGATCTCCGAAGACACTGGCCTCAAGCTCGACAACACCAAGCTGGATATGCTGGGTCAGGCCCGCCGCCTCACCATCACCAAGGATGCCACCACCATCGTCGCCGAAGGCAACGAGAAGGATGTGAAGGCCCGCTGCGAGCAAATCCGTCGTCAGATCGACGAAACCGAATCCAGCTACGACAAAGAGAAGCTGCAAGAGCGTTTGGCTAAGCTGTCCGGTGGTGTGGCCGTGATCAAAGTCGGTGCCGCCACCGAAACCGAAATGAAGGATCGCAAGCTGCGCCTGGAAGACGCCATCAACGCCACCAAGGCCGCTGTGGAAGAAGGCATCGTCCCCGGTGGCGGTACCACCCTGGCCCACCTGGTGCCCGATCTGCTCACCTGGGTTGACGGCAACCTCACCGCTGAAGAGCACACCGGTGCCACCATCGTGGCCCGCGCCTTGGCCGCTCCCCTGATGCGGATTGCCGAAAATGCTGGCCAAAACGGTGCCGTTATCGCCGAGCGCGTCAAAGAGAAGGACTTCAACGTCGGCTACAACGCCGCCAACGGCGAATTCGTCGATATGTTTGAAGCTGGCATCGTTGACCCCGCCAAGGTGACCCGTTCTGCCCTGCAAAACGCGGCCTCCATCGCGGGCATGGTGCTGACCACCGAGTGCATCATCGTCGATAAGCCCGAACCCAAGGAAGGCGCTCCCGCTGGCGCTGGCATGGGCGGCGACTTCGACTACTAAGGTCTAACCAACCTAACGGTGTCCCAGTCTTAATGGACTTGGGGCACCTTCATTCCAAAGCTGAGCTTCTGTGTCAGAGGCTCAGCTTTTTTAATAGGCCGTCTTCAATACACTGAGCAAAACAGATGCGGTATCCTGAACGGGTGCCAAATCTTGATAAATGTTCTCCGAAACCGTAAGGGCGAGGAAACCTTGCTCCTACGGTATGACGGGTTAGAAGCCGAATTTTTAGGCTTTGGACTCGGTACTAGCGCATCAAATTCAATTCTCCCTTTTCCTCTATGCAGATCACCCTAGACGATGCCAAAACGAAGGAACTTTTGACTGATACCAAATCCGAGCTAGAAAACCCCGAGTCTTAACCCCGCAAACGGTAGGGGCGAGGTTTCCTCGCCCGCTAATAATACCGGGGGCAAACGAACCGGATTTAGTATGAGATTTTGGTGGAGTTGATCCAGCAAAAACGGGGTGTGTTTTACGAGCTAATTCTAGATGCCCTAGATGAGGCTGGACTGGCCAATGCCATCCTGGATGGGGAGAATACAGAGTTTGTTGAAGAATCAGAAATTCGAGCCTTATTGGGATAATCGCTGTGGACGTTAGGTTTAATTCCTCTCACCCTGCCTTGCAGACCGTCGCCACTCCGGCCCTGGTGTATGACGAAGCGCGTCTTCGGGCCAATGCCGAGCGGATTCAATCCCTTGGGCAGCGCTACGGATTTACGCCCCTGCTGGCGATGAAAGCGTCCTATGCGGGGTTGGGGGTGCTGTCGGAGGTGCCGGGGCTGATGCCTGAAGTGGGTTCCATTGGCGAACTGCGGCTGTCCCAAAACCTTTTTCCAGGGGTGCCTGCCCACGGCTTTTTTGTCGCCATTGTTGAGGAAGAGTGGGAGGAAATCGCCCAGGGTGTCGGGCATTTGTCCTTTAACTCCCTCAGGCAGGCGGCGCAGTTTGGCCCCAGGGCGGCGGCGGCGGGCATTGCGGCGGCGATTCGGGTCAACCCGTTGGTGCAAGTTTCCTCCCATAGTGACTACGATGCTGGGGCGGTGGGCTGTCGGTTTGGGGTGCCCCTGGCGGAATTGCCCCCAACCTTGCCGGACTATATCGCTGGCCTGCACGCCCATGTGCTGTGTGAAAACGGAGCAGCGGACTTGGCCCAAGTGGTCGAAGTCTTGCTAAAAGAGGGCGGACATTGGCTCTCCCAGGCACAGTACCTCAACTTAGGCGGTGGTCATTTGATGACCGCTGAGGACTACGAGGATCAGCGCTTAGGGGAAACTTTGGCTAACCTGAAACAAGCCCATCCCCATCTGGAACTGTTTTTAGAACCCGGTGCCGCCTGGTTTTGGGAGGCGGGTCAATTAGTCACCACCGTGCGGGATATTGTGAGTCCCAGCGGCATTGCCACGGCGATTATTGACTGCTCCTTCCGCGCCCACTTGAACGACTTTTTGATTGGCTCACTGCTAGCAGATCTGCCGCTCACCATCACAGGCGCAACTTATCTCTCTCCAGAGGAATATGCCCAAATATCCGACGAAGCCCGCGCCCGCACCTACCGTCTTGGTGGACTGTCCTGCGCCACCTGCGACTCCAAGGAGTATTACCAATTTGCAAAACCCCTTCAGGTGGGCGACCGCCTGGTGATGGAAAACATGGGCCACTACGTCGATGTCACCTATAGCTGGTTTAATGGTCTGCCGCCCCCGTCGGTCTATCGCCTGACGGAAACGACGGCCATCCTCGAACGGGAACATACCTACCGAGAGTTTCTCCAGACAACACTGCCGATGCGCGGGCGATGATCAGCCGTAGCATGGGGCACGTAGGATAATGGGTGTACAAAGTGCGCCGCCGTGCGCCCAATCTGCAACCCCTAATCCCTATGACCCTGCTCACCCTCTCCCAAGCCCTCTGGCAGGCCAATCAAGATCTGGCCAGCGCCACTCTCGGTCATCCCTTTGTGCAGGGCATGGGTGATGGATCGTTAGATCGGGCCAAGTTTGCCTACTATGTGGGGCAGGATGCCTTCTTCCTGGAAGCCTTTGCGCGGGCCTATAGCATTGCAGCGGCCAAAGCCCCTACCTGGGAGATGTTTCAGGTGTTTCACGGACTCACGGCGGGGGTGTTGGAGGAGTTGAACCTCCACGACAACTATGCCCAGGAGTGGGACGTAGATCTATCCACCGTGGCACCGGGCAACGCCACTCGGCAATATACCGACTTTTTGCTCAACACCGCCTGGAGTGCCGATCCAGGCACCACCGCCGTGGCTATGTCGCCCTGTATGCGGCTCTACGCCTTTTTGGGACAATCTTTGGCAGCGAACCAATCCCAATCTCACCCCTACACCGCCTGGATCGACACCTACAGCAGCGACCAATTCGAGCCCTTGGCCCAGCAGCTAGAGGAACTCGTCAACGCCCAAGCCGCCGATAGCGATCTCACCCGGCGCACCTACCGCTACGCCATGGTCTGCGAGCTGAACTTCTTTGAAGCCGCTTGGCAGATTTTGTAGAACTACGACTTTTCTAGCCGCACCACATACCACTGCATGGTTTCACCCGGTCGTAGGTCTAGTTCGCAGGCCGTATCTCGCAGGTGCTTCGCCTGTTCTGCCACGGTGCTAAATTTCTGCAAGTCACGGGGCAAATCCGCCTGCCGCTCTGCCAGCAAATCCGTCAACTGAGCCAGCAGTTCATCGGGGGTGGCAAAAAACTCCGCCTCACCGGGCATCAGCACCACATACATCTCTTCCTGATACATCAGGGCATCGGGCATCGGAAAACCTCCAGCATCAACGGGCGATTTAGGGCTATTTACAGAGGGGCTTAGGCCGCGTAACCCTAGCTAGAATAGCGGTACTGTGAGCGAGATGGCAGGAATGACCGTAAATTCAGAACGGGAGGATCACAACCTAGGGCCGATCCCCTGCCGACGCATTCTTAAAACGCGGATAGAGGCCACCAACTACGAGGACGCCTGCGACCGCATCCAAACCTGGGCTGAGACACAACGGTCTTGCTATGTCGTGGCGGCCAATGTCCATGTGGTGATGACCGCCTATTTTGACCCCGCCTATCAGCAAATACTCGACCAAGCGGCCCTTGTTACCCCCGATGGAATGCCCTTGGTATGGGGACTGCGGCGGCTGGGCGTGGCCCAACAACCCAGAGTCTATGGGCCAGACCTCATGCTGGCCTGGTGCGAACGGGCGGCCCAGGCAGGCCTCCCCATCTACCTCTATGGTGGTACTGAGGACACCTTGCAAAAGCTGGTAGCCTCCTTGCAGCGCCAGTTTCCAGGTCTACCCATCGCCGGAACCCATGCACCCCCCTTTCGATCCCTATCCCCCCAGGAAGAAGCCGACGACGTGGCCCACATCCATCAATCTGGGGCTAGGGTGGTGTTTGTGGGGCTGGGTTGCCCCAAGCAGGAACAATGGATGCACCGCCAACTTGGTCAATTGCCTGGGGTGATGATCGGCGTTGGTGCCGCCTTCAATTTTTTTAGTGGCGAAGTTTCCCAGGCTCCCCGATGGATGATGGCCCTGGGCCTAGAATGGATCTACCGTTTTAGTCAGGAACCTCGGCGATTATGGCGGCGATATTTGCTCAATAATCCCCTCTTTGTGCTGTTGTTTGGGGCACAGCTATTGTGGAATAATGTGAAGCCAAAATCAAAATCCTAGCTATCCATTTTCGTCATCCGCCCCCACAGCATAAAAGCCCCTCCATGGAGGTAGACTGTCAACCAGAAGGGCAATAATGCGCCGATTCTAGAATGAAGTGAAACACCTAGAAGCTTCTCGTAGAGGGCTTTCGGGGTTCTGGCTGAGAAGTTTTGTCAGTCAATCAGCCCTCTCCCAATATGGGAGAAGGCTTTAGGGTGTAGCTTGCTTCCCGTTAGAGCGGACTAGATCGCGGCAAAAGAGCGTGTTTGTAATCTACTGAGCCTGAATGAAATCGGGTTCTGCCAGGGTTCCAAACACCTGTCTTTGGGATCTATCCATTTCTGGATGTCTACTTAAAATATGGCTCCATCGTTCGCGTGATAGGCGAATCGGAACGCCATTTTGTGATTGCACGGTGTTCATGGGATCCATCATATTGATGTCCCTTGTTGCTGGGGGCATCAGAGGGCGTTTGAAAAGGGGGTAGTGGGTAGCGAATTACGCTAGACGCCGCA